>NZ_JBLZPK010000027.1:69527-132435 GCF_049199905.1 Shinella sp. M27 | reverse complement strand
GGCTTAGCGCTTCTGGTTCGGCAGCGCGCCGGCGCGCTGTTCAGCGTCCAGCGAGGCCGCGCAGCTGGCATAGGCTTCCTGCCGCGCCACGCTCCAGTAGCGCAGCTCGTCGACGGGGATCGTCTCGCCGGTCATGGCGCAGGTGACATGCGAGCCCGGCATCAGGATCTGGAAATCGCCGTCGAGATAGCGGATTTTCGCTTCCCGGCTGCCGCCGCGGCCTTCAAAACGGTTCATCATCGATTTCAGTATCCGTCTCATGTGATGCCTATGCCATATCGTGGCGAAGGCCAAAATTCCAGTGCTTTCCGGTTCAGCTTCGGCCGAACAGCCGTTCAATGTCGGAAAGCTTGAGCTCGATATAGGTCGGCCGGCCGTGGTTGCACTGGCCGGAGCCGGGCGTCGCCTCCATCTGGCGCAACAGCGCGTTCATCTCCTCCGGCCGCATGCGCCGGCCGGAGCGCACCGAGCCGTGGCAAGCCATTGTGGCGGCGAGGTATTCGAGCTTGGCCTTTAGCCCGCTTGCCGTATCCCATTCGGCAAGCTCGTCGGCCAGCTGGCGGATGAGGCCGGCGGCATCCATCTCGCCCAGCATGGCCGGCGTCTCGCGCACCGCAATCGCCCCCGGCCCAAACCGCTCGATGCCGAGCCCGAGCTTGGCGAATTCGTCGGCATGGGCGACGAGCCGGTCGCAATCGTCCTCCGGGAGATCGACGATCTCGGGGATCAGCAGGGCCTGGGCCGGCACGGCGCGCGCATGCAGCGCGTTGCGCATCGCTTCGAAGACGAGGCGTTCATGCGCGGCATGCTGGTCGACGATGACGAGCCCGTTTTCGGTTTGCGCAATGATGTAGTTCTCGTGCAACTGCGCGCGTGCCGCCCCGAGCGGATGGTTCTGCGGCGGCTCTTCTTCACGCGCGCCGGCGGGCGTGAAGACCGGCTCGCTGCGTGCCGATGGGCTGGCAAACTCGGCGAAACCCGCCTGCCGCTCGCGGAAAGGGGCTGCCGACGCCGTGGCGGCCTCGAAAGGCCGGTAGGGCGAGGCGGACGGGGTCCAGGGCGCGGTGGGCCGCTGCGCTTCCGGCCGGAAGGCGCGCATCAGGCCGCTTGCCCCCGTCGTGGAGGCCCGGTCGCCTTCGCGGGCGAGCGCCTCGCGGATCGCACCGATGATCAGGCCGCGCACGAGGCCGGGATCACGGAAGCGCACGTCCGATTTCGCCGGATGCACGTTGACGTCGACCAGCGCCGGATCGATGTCGATGGCGAGCACCGCGACGGGGTAGCGCCCGTGCGGAATGGTCTCGGCATAGGCGGCGCGCAGCGCCGACCAGATCAGCTTGTCCTGCACCGGCCGTCCGTTGACGAAGGCGAACTGGTTGAGGCTGTTGCCGCGGTTGAAGGTCGGCACGCCGGCAAAACCGGTCAGCCGCACGCCTTCGCGCTCGGCCTCGATCTCGATGGCATTGTCGCGGAAATCGCGGCCGAGCACCTGCGCGATTCGGGCAAGCCGGTCCGTTCCGGTCGCCGGGAATTCCAGCGTCGTGCGGTCGGAGCCGGAAAGAACGAAGCGCACATGCGGGAAGGCGATCGCCATGCGCCGCACCACGTCCGAGATCGCCGATGCCTCGGCCTTCTCGCTCTTCAGGAATTTCAGGCGCGCGGGCGTCGCGAAGAACAGGTCGCGCACCTCCACCACGGTGCCCCGGTTGGCGGCGGCCGGGCGCACCGGCTCCACCTTGCCGCCGGTCACGCTGATCTCGGCCCCTTCGCCGGCCTCGGCCGTGCGGCTCAAGAGCGTAAGCCGCGCCACCGAGCCGATCGAGGGCAGGGCCTCGCCGCGGAAACCCAGGGTGCGGATGTCGGTGAGATCCTTGTCGAGCTTGGACGTGCAGTGCCGGCGGATCGCCAGTTCGAGATCGGCCGGGCCCATGCCGCCGCCATTGTCGGTGACGCGCAACAGCGTCTTGCCGCCGCCCGCGGTCGCGATCTCGATGCGCGTCGCCCCGGCATCCAGCGCGTTCTCGATCAGCTCTTTGGCGGCACTCGCCGGGCGTTCGATCACTTCGCCGGCGGCGATCTGGTTGATGAGGGTTTCGGAAAGCTGCCTGATGGTCATGGCGCTATTTTCGCGGATTCTCGGCCGTCCCGCCAGTGGCCGCCGCCGCTTATCCCGGCTCATCCCTCATAACCGGCTGAAATCGTTTAATCAGGCTTTAATAAAATGCTGCGAACGTGCTCGTGCGCTTGTATGACCGCAAGCTTGCCGGGGTTCCCCGGTGGACGATTTCAGCGTCGCTGGCCGCTGTCATTCCCGATGTCCCAAGGCGTTTGCGCGCCGTTCAGCATGTTTCATGGGAATGCCAGACAGGCGAGGACTGCCACATGAATGATGTAGCGTCATCCGACGCGCACATCCGGCTGGGAATGTTTGAGGCCGCGTGCGATATCCTCGCCGCCGCCGTGATCGTCTATGACAAGAACGATTGCCTCGTTTTCGCCAGCCGCCAGGTCCTGCGCTACTTCCCGATCCATGCCGATACGCTGAAGCCCGGCTCGCGCCTGCGCGACGTGCTCGGCGCGATTTTCGATACCGGTGTTCGCTACGGCATTCCTCCGGAACAACGCCACAAGGCCGTCAACCGCGAGGAGTGGATCTCCGCACAGATTTCCGTGCACTGGCGCGAACAATATGATGCGGTCGAACGGCTAAGCCGCGACCGCTGGCTGCATTTCCGCAAGCGCCGCCTGCCGAACGGCTATAACGTCACCACGCTGGTCGATGTCTCCGAACAGAAGAAGCAGGAGGAGCAGTGGCGCTCCGATCTCGACCGCATCGCGCTGACCGAGGCGATCCTCGAGACGCTGCCGTCGCCTGTCATCGTCAAGGATCGCAACCTCGCCTATATCGCCGCCAACAAGGCCTTCTGCACCATCTACAACGCCACGCCCGAGGGTATCCTCGGCCGCACGGTCTGGGACCTGGCGGACGCGGAAAATGCCGAGCGCATCGAGCGCAGCGACCGGCATGTGCTGGAGACCGGCGAACCATCCGTGCTGCCCGAGCACGTCATCCGCGCCGATGGCTCCGATCTCTACATCCTGACCCGCAAGCACCGCATCGGCGCGCCGGGCCATCATGTCGTCGTGACGATCATGGACGACGTGACGGCGCTTGTCGCCGGCGGCAGCGCCGTGTCCGACGGCGAGGATGCTTTCCTGCGCGTGGCGGGCGGTTTTGTCGAGGGGCAGAACTGCTTCGATCCGGTGCGCGATGCCGAACGCCGTCTGCTGCTGGAACAGCTCGGTGCGGAGGATCTGCGCGGCGTGTCCGGCAAGCGTGTGCTCGTCGCCACGCCCAATACCCGCATCGAAGAGATTCTGGTCGGCGAGTTCAAGGCGCGCGGCGGCGATTGCTGCGCGGTGCGCAGCCGCCATGAGTTCGACAGTTTCCTGGCGCTTGCCACACAGCACGATCTTGCAATCGACCTCATCATCCTCGACGACAACATGCCGGATCACGAGGCGATGGCCGGCAACGGCCGTGGCATCGCCACGCGGCTGATCACGCCCGATGGCATCGGTCCGGATTTCATGCGCGTGCTCGTCGAGGAACACGAACTGCTGTCGGAAAACGATTCACCGCTCGGCGATATCGTCACCCCCGTCTCGTTCTCCGACGACTGGTATATCGCGACCGATATCACCGCCATGCTGCCCGCCGCCGTCGGCGATGTCGATGTGCTGGTGGCCGAGGACAACCAGATCAACCAGTTCGTCTTCTCGCAGATCCTCGAAGGCCTCGGCATCTCGCACCGCATCGCCGAGAATGGCGAGGAGGCGGTGATGCTCTGGCGCAAACATCAACCCCGCCTCGTCCTGATGGACATCTCCATGCCCGTGATGAACGGCATCGATGCGGCCAGGGAAATCCGGCAAGCGGAGGAGCTCACCGGAACCCATACGCCCATCGTCGCCGTCACCGCCCAGGCGCTCAATGTCGACATGCAGAACTGCATGGATGCCGGCATGGACGACTACATCACCAAGCCGGTGAGCCCGGATATGATCGAGGCGATTTATCGGCGCTATGCCGCCGGGAAGCTGGAGAAGTCCGTCGCGTAGAGCATTTCCAGCCGAAGCGGGATCGCTTCGGCGTCGGACAATGCGGAAATGCTCAAGGCAAGTCCCACGAAAGCGAGACGCTTTAGGGTGAGGATATCGGGTCAACTCCCCAGATTTGGGGAGGCCGGTGGGCAGGACTGACGATCGCTTGCTATGTTTTTGTTAACAGACATGGCGCATCGTGAAGCGGTCTTCGGAGGTTGAGTGCAAGTACGGGAAATCATTGATGAAGTCTGCTGACCATGCGGCACTGGATGTTTCCCAGACTGACCTCCATGCCATGGCCTATACCGACCCGTTGACCGGGCTTGGCAACCTCTACCGCCTGCGTGACAAGGTTCGCCAGATCGCCAAGGAGCGCGAGGAGGATCCCGCACCCTTCGCCATCGGCATCGCCAATCTCGACGGTTTCAAGCCCATCAACGATCTTTTCGGCCCCCGCGCCGGGGACGAAATCCTCTGCCAGGTCGCCCATCGCCTGAAGGCCTGCATTCCCGACGGCGCCACCGTCACGCGTCATGGCGGCGACGAGTTCGCCTTCGTGCTGCCGCTGGTCTTCGAGCGCAAGGGTACGGAGAAGATCGGCCAGATGCTGCGCGAGGTGCTGTCCGCCCCGTTTGATCTCGGCGACCGCAATGTGCGCCTCTCGGCCTCCTTCGGCTTTGCCATCTATCCCTTCGCGGGCGAGGATTTCACGGAACTTCTGAAGAGCGCCGACACCGCGCTCTACCGTTCCAAGCGCCGCGGCCGCGGCCAGATCACCGTCTATTCGCAGGAAATCGCCCAAGAGATGAAGCGCGCGACGCAGCTCGAGCAGGCGCTGCGCAATGCCATCATCGCCAATGAGGTGGACGTGCATTTCCAGCCGATCGTCAGCCTGCGCGACGACACGGTCGTCGGTTTCGAGGCCTTGGCGCGCTGGTGCGATGCCGATCTCGGCTATGTCTCGCCGGCCGTCTTCGTGCCGCTCGCCGAAGAGCGCGGCTTCATCGACGCCTTGTCCGATACGCTGCTGCGCAAAGCGGCCGAAGCCGCCTTGTCCTGGCCGAAGGAGCTGTTCCTCTCCTTCAACCTCTCCTCCGCCCAGCTGATGGATCCGAAGACGGCGTTCAACACGCTCGCCATCCTCAATCGCGTCGGGCTCGATCCGCGCCGGCTGGAGCTGGAGATCACTGAAACCGCCGTCATGACGGATGCCGACACGGCCCAGAAGATCGTCGGCGAACTGCGCGCCGCCGGCGTGCGCATCTCGCTCGACGATTTCGGCACCGGCCAGTCGAGCCTCGGGCGTCTGCGCGATTTCACCTTCGACAAGGTCAAGATCGACCGCGCTTTCGTTTCGCGCATCTCCAACGACAAGGCCTCCGAGCACATCATCAAGGCGATCGTCGCCATGTGCGAAGGCCTCGACCTTGCCGTCGTCGCCGAAGGCATAGAGGATTTCTCCGAGGCGCTGAAGCTCAAGGCGCTCGGCTGCGGCATGGGGCAGGGCTATTTCTACGGCAAGCCGGCGGATGCCGTCGCCACCATGCGTTACCTCGCCGACCGCTATGTGACGGTCGAAGGCCGCGCCGCCTCGGCTTGAGGCGTGCCTAAATATGTCAATTCCTTAAAATTGTACCGTCCGGTTTAGCGGGACGGCAAATGCTCAAGGTTATGCTCCCAGCAGAAAGAACAATTGGGGGTTAACAGGGATGGCGACCATCAAGGACATGCCCGTCAGGGGCAACGATCGTTCCAGGGTTCGCATTTTTGCCAATGTCCAGGTCATGCACCAGTCGTCGCGGGCGCGCGTTGTCGATCTCTCGCCGACCGGCATGGCCTTCGATCTGGAAAAGCCGCTCCAGGCCATGCCCGGCCAGATGGTGACGATCGAGAGCGAGGAACTCGGCCGCCTCAGCGGCACGGTGCGCTGGTATTCCAACGGCCGCCTCGGCATCCAGTACAAGCTGTCGACCAACGCGCTGGCGCAGATCACCTCCTATTTCCGCTTCTTCCACGAAGAGGTGAAGCCGGTGTTGAGAAGGTAGGCGTTACAGGGAGGTCTCCCGGCTCAGCCGCCCTTCCTCGACCAGCCAGTCGCGCACGCGCCGCGCCGGTCCGTTGAGCTCGCGCGAGCGCGGCCAGACCACGTAGAAACCTTCGGCGAGTTCCAGCGAATGGCCGCCGACGGGAACGAGGGCGCCGGAGCGCACTTGTCCCTCGATGAGGTGGCGCCAGCCGAGCGCCACACCTTCGCCCGCCAGCACGGCCTGGATGACCAGCACATAATCGTTGATGGCGAGCCGCCGCGCCTGCGCGGGATACCGCACACCGGCGCTCGCGAACCACTCCGGCCAGTTGCAGGCCGCCCGCACTGGCTCTTCCAGATGGATAAGCGGCAGTTTCAAAAGCTCCTCCGGCGTCTTCGGATGCCCGCGGCTTTCCACGAAAGCGGGGCTTGCCACCGCCGTGATCACCTCCGGTGCCAGCAGTGCTGCATGGTAGCGCGGCCACTTCGCTGGATCGCCGCCGCGAATGCCGAGCGGGATCGTCTCTTCGTCGAGATCGAGGTCGCGCACGCTGGTCTGGATTCTGAGGTCGATATCCGGCAGGTCGGTGCGCAACTTCGCAAGCCTTGGCAGCATCCACATCGAGGCGAAGGCGGTCGAGGCAGAAAGCGTCACATTGGCCTCGCGTCCCTTGGCCCGTATATCCTCTGCCGATTTCTGGATGCGCGACAGGCCGAGCGTCACATCGGCATGGAAGCGCTCGCCGGCATCGGTCAGTTCCACGGCGCGGTGGATGCGGTGGAAGAGCGCCACGCCCAGCTGTTCCTCCAGATTGCGCACTGCATAGGAGACGGCCGCCTGCGTCATGCCGAGTTCGTTGGCGGCGCGGGTGAAATTCTGGTGCCGCCCGGCAGCCTCGAAGATAATGAGGCTGGAGGCGGAGGGGAGCAGGCGGCGCAGGGTTTCCATAAATCAAGCTTATCGTGTCGAACAATTTTTTCCAGCGTTACAGCACTCTTTTTCAAGCCTAGCCTCACTTCCAATTATGGAGGTGATCATGGGTGTAGCAGCAACGATCGAAGCGCCGGCACGGCGGGGCAGGGGCACGCGGCGCGACAATGCCGCAAAGCCGCTGGGCGTGCCCTATATCGTGCGCGGCATCCCGACCTATGACGTGCTGTCGGAGGAGAATCTTCAGAAGGTCGAGCGTGCGGCGGATCGCATCCTCGCCGAAGTCGGCATCGAGTTTCGCGACGACCCTGCTGTCATCGACCACTGGAAACGGGCCGGCGCCAAGGTGGACGGGCTCCTGGTGCGCTTCGAGCCTGGCATGCTGCGCGAGATCGTCTCCACCGCTCCGGCCGAGTTCACCCAGCACGCCCGCAACCCCGCCAACAACGTGCAGATCGGCGGTCGGAACGTCGTGTTCTCGCCGGCCTATGGCTCGCCCTTCGTGATGGATCTCGACAAAGGCCGGCGCTACGGAACGCTGGAGGATTTCAGGAACTTCATCAAGCTCGCCCAGTCGAGCCCCTGGCTGCATCATTCCGGCGGCACGATCTGCGAGCCGGTGGACATTCCCGTCAACAAGCGCCACCTCGATATGGTTTACAGCCATATGAAATATTCCGACCGCGCCTTCATGGGCTCGATCACGGCGGAGGATCGCGCCGAGGATTCCATCGATATGGCGCGCATCCTGTTCGGCGCGGATTTCGTCGACAAGAATTGCGTCATCCTCGGCAATGTCAACGTCAACTCGCCGCTCGTCTGGGACGGCACCATGACCAAGTCGCTGCGGGCCTATGCCCGCGCCAACCAGGCGGCCGTTATCGTGCCCTTCATTCTCGGCGGCGCGATGGGGCCGGTGACGAATGCCGGCGCGATCGCCCAGTCCTTCGCCGAAACGCTGGCCGGCTGTGCGCTGACCCAGCTGGAGCGCAAGGGCGCGCCGGTCATCTTCGGCAACTTCCTCTCCTCCATGTCGCTGCGCTCGGGCTCGCCGACCTTCGGCACGCCGGAACCGGCGATCGGGTCCATGGTCGTCGGACAGCTGGCCCGCCGCCTGAACCTGCCACTGCGTTGCGCCGGCAATTTCTCCAATTCGAAGCTGCCGGATGGGCAGGCCATGCAGGAAGGGCTGATGTCCATGCTGTCAGCCGTGCATTGCGGCGCGAATTTCATCCTGCATTCCGCAGGCTTCCTCGATGGCCTGCTGGCCATGTCCTACGAGAAATTCGTGATGGATGCCGATCTTTGCGGCGCGCTGCATTCCTATCTCGCCGGCGTCGTCGTCGATGACAACACGTTGGCCATGGATGCCTTCCTGCAGGTCGGCCCCGGCAGCCATTTCCTCGGCTGCGATCATACGATGCGCAACTACCAGACGGCCTTCTGGGATTCGACGCTCTCCGACAACGAGCCCTTCGAGAAATGGAGCGAGGAGGGCGGTTCGACCGACATCGCCACACGCGCCAACCGCCAGTGGAAGAAAACACTTGCTGAATATGAGGCCCCGCCGCTGGATGTGGCGATCGACGAAGCGCTGTGTGACTATATGGAGCGCAAGAAGGCCGCGATGGCCGATGCCTGGTATTGAAGCATGAAAAACCCGGTGGCGCAGGGAGCGCCACCGGGCTGGAGGTCAGAAGACTGACGCTTATTCAGCCGGCTGGGTCGTGGCCGGAGCCGTGCCCGTTGTGGTCGTCGACGAGGTCGTCGAGGTATCGACCGGGGTGTTGGCCTGGCGTTCGGCGACCTGCTGCGACTTGGTCTTGAATTCCGGCGCAGCCTGCAGGCTTTCGGCGGTTTCCGTGGTCGTCAGCTTGACGTCGTCGGAGTCCGGAACCTGCGTGATCGCGATCTTCTCGAACGGAACGGCGACCCACTTTTCACCGATGCCCAGGAAGCCGCCGACACCGATGATGGCTGCGTCAACGCCGCCGGTCTTGGCCATGATCAGGTCGGAGATCTTGCCGATGCTTTCATCGCCGCTGTTATAGACAGACTGGCCGATATAGGTGTTGGCGCTGATCTGCTCATCCGACTGGGCTGTCAGATAGTCGCCACCTGCGGCCGGAGCCTGGGCGGTGTCTTCCGTAGCGGTACCCGTTGCCGGCGTCTGGGCCGTGTCTTCGGTCGGCGTCGTGGACGGGTTGGCGGCGGTGTCGCCCGGAGTGGTGCCTGTGGCGGCGTCACCGGTCAGGCCCGGCTGCTGCTCCATGGTCTGGGTCTGGTCGGCCGCGGGCTTGGTGGTGTCCTGCGCATAGGCCGCGGGAGCAAGGGCCGCGCCGAGGAAAATCGCACTGGCGGCAACGGAAGTAAGAAGCTTGTTGGTCATTTGGAACCTGCCTTTTCGTCTCTCGTTGGCATCAAGGCGCGGCGGTTATTGAAAGGCCGTCCGCACCCGCTGATGTCTAGAAAACGACGACCCCTCGGTTTGGTTCCGATAAAAATTGCCTTCTTTTTGATCGTCCAGATACTTAAGTCATGCATAAAAGACGGCTCCGGATCGATAAATCCGGAGCCGCGGGGCTCGTACTCAGTTGACTGGACGATGTCTCAGATCGAGAATTTCGGCTCGAAGCGGCCTTTGACGGCGATGCCGAGCTCGAAGGTCCGGCCGGCATTGGGGTCGGCAAGGCGGGCCGCCTCATCCATGTCCGCCCAGGCTGAGGTGACCAGCAGGCGATCCGCCTTCGCGCCGATGAAGGCAGGGCAGCTGGATTGCGAGGCCGGCACGCTGTAGCGCGCGACCTTCGTGCCGTCGGGCTTATAGACATCGACCGCACCCTGGCCCCACCGGGCGTTCCAGATGAGACCGTCGGCATCGCAGACGGCGCCGTCCACGTCGCCCGGCTCGCCGCTTTGATCGGCCAGCACCTGGGGTTCGCCTGAGGGGAGGCCGGTTTTCGGATCGAGCGGCACGCACATGATCTTGTTCACAGCGGAATCGACGAAATAGCCGGTGCCGCCATCCGGCGAGAAGCAGATGCCGTTGGGAATGGTGATATCGGAAAACAGCTTCGTCACCGTCGTGCCGGCCACATGATAGATCGCGCCGGAATGCTTTTGCGCCGTGCGGCCCATCGTGCTGGCCCAAAGCGCACCGGAGGGATGCACGCGGCCGTCGTTCGATCGGTTTTCGGCCTTGTCCTCCAGCGTTGCGAAGGGAGCCAGCGTGCCATCCGAGACACTGCGGATGAACAGGCCCTGATCGGAAACGATGAGCTGGCGCTCCGCGTCGATGACGGCGAGCACGCTGCCCAGGAAGGGCAGGTCGTGCACGGTCTTCTTCATGGTGGAGAGATGCAGTTCGTGCAGTTTCCGGCTCTTGATGTCGAACCAGAACGCCGTGTCGGTCGCCGGATCATAGGTCGGGCCTTCGCCGAGCTGGCAATCGACCGCGTCGAGAATGCGGCCGGTGAAGGAATGATTGTCGCTCATCGGCTGGCTCCATAGACGGCGTCATAGGCTTCTATCGTTGCCTTGGCCCGCGCCCGCACCTCGTCGGCACCCATGCCGACCTTGTAGAGGCTGGAGCCGAGGCCGAAGCTGCGGATGCCGATGGCGGCATAATCGCCAAAATTCTTTTCCGACACGCCACCGACGGCCGCGATCTCCAGCTCTGCCGGCAGCACGGCGCGGATGGCCTGGATGCCGGCCGGACCGAGCACGCTGGCGGGGAAGAATTTCAGGCCGGTCGCGCCGGCGCGGGCGGCGGCGAGCGCCTCGGTCGGCGTGAAGACGCCCGGCATCGTCACCATGCCCCTCGCGGCAGCCGTCGCGATGACGTCGGGCTCGACATTCGGGCTTACCATCAGCTTGCCGTCGACGGCGTCGAGCCTCAGCACGTCCTCCACCGTCAGCACGGTGCCGGCGCCGATCAGGCAGCCTTCCTGCGCCATCTTCGCGGCGATCTCGATGGATTTGAACGGCTCGGGCGAATTGAGCGGGATTTCGATGGCGGTAAAGCCGGTCTCGATCAGCGCGCCGACAACGGCCTCGGTCTCGCTCGGCTTCAGCCCGCGCAGGATGGCGATCAGCGGATATTTCATCGGGGGAAAGGGAATGCGGCTCATCTGTCTGCTTTCGTGGGGAGGAATTAGAGGGACCAGAGCGCCTTGGCGCCAGCGGCAAGGCCGTTTCGCACGGCGGTATCGGCATCGATGACGACGGGGGAAAGGCCGGCGGCGGCAAGGGCTTCACCATAAAGCACGCCAAGCCCGCCGGAAACGACGAGCGCCACGGGCGTGCCCTCGGCGACGAGCGACAGCGCGCCGGCGATCTCCAGCCCGATCAGGGTGCCGGAGAGGCGGGCCTTCGCATCGTCAGGCGTAAGGCCTGATATCAGGGCACCGGCCCGCACCGAAAACAGCTGGCTCGTCGCCAGTGCCGGGTTTTTCACCATACGGCTGACGGCGGCGCGGAAGGCATCGCTGCCGCCTGAGACTGGACCGGCCTCGGCAATCGAATGGCTGAGGATGGTGTTCTTCGCGATGGCGTCGAACAGTTCGCCCGTCATGAAGGTCGAGAAGCCCTCGACCCTGCCGCCCGAGAGGCGCACCCATTTGCTATGCGTGCCGGGCATGCAGACGAGATGGTCACCATTGCCGAGTTCCGCAGCGGCGCCGAGCAGCTGCGTTTCCTCGCCGCGAATGACGTCCGGGGCCGCCGGATCGCGCTGGGCAAGGCCGGGCAGGATGCGGATATCGGCCTCGACGCCGGGAATGCGCACGGCGGCGGCCGGAATATCGAGAAGGGCGGCGGGCGTATCGAGATAGCCGGCCTCGACCCAGCCCTGCTTGGCACCGGCCATGCCGCAGATCAGGACGGGCAGACCTGCCGGCGCGGCAATGGCAGAAAGGTGGCTGTTCAGCACCTCTGCAAACCCCGTGCGGGCGGCGGTCGTCATGCCTTCGCCGCTGCGGCGTTCGGCGAGCACGCCGCCGTCCTTGCCGATGAGCCAGAGGCGGAAGCTGGACGTTCCCCAGTCCACCGCGACGTAAGCGGGTTCAGTCATCAGAGCATGCCTCCATCGACAATCAATGTTTGTGCGGTGATGGCGGCGGACGCATCCGACGCCAGGAAAAGACAGGGGCCGACCAGATCGTCGGCAATGAGCGAGCGCTTCAGGCATTGCCGGGCGATGCCGCCGGCAATGTCGGCCTCGTCGATCCACAGGCGCTTCTGGCGCTCCGTCAGCACCATGCCGGGCAGGATGGCGTTGACGCGGATCTTGTCCGGGCCGAGCTTGCCGGCGAGCGACTTCGTCAGGCCAACGATGCCGGCCTTCGCCGCCGCATAGCCGGGAAGCTCGCCCATGTTGAGCAGATAGGCGATGGAGGAGAAATTGACGATCGCTCCACCGCCGGCCTTTTGCATATGCGGTGCGACCGCCTGGGCGGCGAAGAAATGGTGGCGGAGGTTGACCGACTGGTTCTCGTCCCAGTCATCGGGCTCGACCGCCTCCAGATCGTGCCGATCGTCGCGCGCGGCGTTGTTGACGAGGACGCGCAGGCCGCCGAGCGCATCGACCGCTTCGACAATGGCCACGCGCAGTGCCGCGATATCGCGCAGATCCACCCTTATATAATGGGGCCGTTGTACGACCTTGCCGTCGAGGCTGGCAACGAGCGCGCGGCTATCCGCCTCGGCGATGTCGAGGAAGGCGACGCGCGCGCCCTGCGCCGCAAAGCCGGCCACCAGCGCCGCGCCGATGCCCGAGCCCCCGCCGGTGATGAGCACGCCCTGTCCGACAAGGTCGGGATAACGGCCGGCCATGGGTTTCTCCAAATTTGTTCCAATATTTGGAACTGAGTTTGATTATTCGGAATTATTCCGCTAGCTTTGTCGCAAGTCAAGACAGGCGGGGTGCGGCACGATGGAAATGGAGCGGGACGGCGAGGGTGGTACGGGCACGCTCGGCAAGGCCATGGCGATCCTCGAAACGGTGGCGCTGTCGGATCGCCCGTTGCGCTTCACGGATGTGCTCGCCGTCAGCGGCCAGCCGCGCGGTACGCTGCACCGCCAGCTTACCCATCTCGTGCAGGAGGGCCTCTTGGAGCTTCGCCCAGACCACGCCTATGTGCCGGGTCTGCGCCTGCTCAAGCTCGCCTCGGCAAGCTGGGCGCGCAACGAGGTCCGCGCCGTCTCCGCGCCCTTTCTGGAGGCGTTGCACCGGCAGACCGGCGAGACCGTGCATTTCGGCGTGCTGCGCGGCCGGGAGATCATCTATCTCGACAAGGTGGAGAGCCGTCAGGCGGTGCGCATGAATTCGCAGATCGGCAATGCCTCGCCCGCCTTCTGCACGGGAGTGGGCAAGGCCGCCCTTTCCACGCTCGACGCCGGGGCGCTGGACACCATCCTCGCCGATATGGAATTCCGCCGCTTCACCCCGCACACGATCACCGACCAGCCGTCCTTCATCGCCGAACTCGACCGCATCAGGCAGAGCGGCATCGCCTTCGACCGAGAGGAGCACGAGCCGGGCATCCGCTGCGTCGCCGCACCGGTTTTCGACGAAAGCCGTTCGCTCGTGGCGGGCGTTTCGGTGACGGGACCGGCCTATCGCGTCAGCGAGGAGCAGCTTGCGGCATGGGCGCCGCTGGTCGGCGAAGCGGCCCGCAGCATCATGGGAGAACTCGCGGCACGGCTTGGCCCGCAACGATAAGTCGTGGTGAATGGTCCGTAAATGGTCACATGGTTGTCTTGTGCCCCCATTTTACGGTAAATTAGAAAATCACGCTGGACGTGGATGGGGGCCGCCATTAGCTTCCGTGACGACCAGCTTCTAAGTTGCGTCGCTTGCCGCGAACTTGAGCGCGGTTCATCGAACATACTTGCATTGGGATACGGGGGTTCCTGAAGCAAGCAGTGCATTGTGCCGGCAGGGTCTGCCGCGCGGTTGCGTGCGTTGCTGAAGGAAGATTGGACATGGCGGATCGATTCCATACGATATCTGCGCAATCCCAGACGCGTTGGGGCCGTGCCCCCTTGGCCATGGGTTCGCAGGACGATGTTGCTGAAAAGCTTGATGGTCTCGCCAAGCGCTTTGACCTGCGCGGCTACCTGCTGATCAACGTTCCCTCGGAAACCTCGACGGATTTTTCCTCGAACGTGCTGATGACGTCCTGGCCGGACGAGATGCTGAAGACCTATGACCATGCCGGTCTGATCTTCGGAAGCCCTGTCATCGAGCGCCTGCGCCAGAGCACCAATCCCTTCGCCTATGATGCTGACGGCACCAACCGCCGCCGCACCGATGGCAAGGCGGCGATTGCGGCCTCGCTTTTCGAGAAACACGGCATGACGCGCGGCGCTTATTTCCCGGCGCACAATTCCGCCGGCCTGCGCGGGGCCCTTGCCTTCGGCGGCACGCGTGAAGCGCTCAATCCACGGGAAATGGCCGAGCTGAATGCCATGGCCAACCTCATCTTTACCGAAGTCGTCGAGCTGAAAGCCGCCGCGGGGCAGCACGTTTCGCTGTCGCGCCGCGAGGTCGAATGCCTGTCCTGGGCCTCGGCCGGAAAGACGAGCGTGGAAATGTCCGAAATCCTCGGCCTCTCGGAATATACGGTCAATCACTATCTGAACCGGGCGACCCGCAAGCTCGATGCGGTTAACCGGGTCCAGGCGGTCGCCAAGGCGATCCGCGCCGGTCTTTTGAACTAATGCATAAAAAACACCTTGAGATAGTCTGGAATGCGCACGGTCCCGCTCCAAATGCCCAAGGCGACAAAAGAAATGCGGGGAACAATGACAACGGATGAAACGAGCGGCGGTGAAAACCAGCTCCAGGACGACGGCAGCGAGATCGCTGCCCTTGAGACCCAGTTCGACATCGTGCGCTATATGCGGCGCAAATGCGAACAATATGGTCTGAAATATTTTATTGTCTTCACGCTGCCCGGCTTCGAGGCGGAAAAGCTCTCGGCCTATTCCATCGTCAGCAACTGGCCGCAGGAAATCATCGGCAAATACGATGCGTTGCGCATGGTGCGCCACAGCGCCGGCATCCGTAAACTGCGGCTGACGACGGTGCCGTTCACCTACGACATGCGTGAATGGATTGGAGAATCGTCGGAACAGACGGATTTCACCGAGCTGCTCGACGTGATGAACAATCACGGCATGCTCGTCGGTCACTTCTTTCCGGTGCACGACGCGCTCGGCAATCGCGGCGCGATCGTCTGGGGTGGAGACAATGCCGCGCTCAGCCGCGATGACCGGCTGATGTTGCAGATGATCTCCGTACACCTCTTCAACCGGCTGGCCGAAATCGGTGCGGCCTGGAAGTCGGGGCAGGTGGTGCTCACCGAGCGCGAGATCCAGTGCCTGAGCTGGACCGCGGCGGGCAAGACCAGCCTGGAAATCGCCGAAATCCTCGGCCTCTCCGAGCACACGGTCAATCACTATCTCAACCAGGTCACCCGCAAGCTGGAGGCGGTCAACCGCACCCAGGCCGTGGTGAAGGCGATCCGCCGCGGGCTGATCGCCTAGGTTCTTGCCGTCAGGCAAAGATGCCGCTGCCCTTCGTCCGTAAATTCGTTTGGCTGCCGCCTTTTCGTGCACTATCTACGAAGGCGGCGGGCCGATCCCGCGGCAGGTTGATGAGGATTTCATGACGGACGTAAGCAAGGAACAGGTGCTGGAACGGCTGCGCACGGTGCGCGGTCCTGACATGGACGGCAACATCGTCGATCTCGGCATGGTTTCCGACGTCTTCATTTCCGACGGCAAGGCCTATTTCTCGATCACCGTGCCGGCCGAGCGCGCCCGCGAGCTCGATCCCATGCGCGCCGCCGCAGAGCGTGTCGTCAAGGAAATCCCCGGCATCAAAGCGGCCATGGTGGCATTGACGGCCGACAAGCGCGCCGCCACCGGCCCCGCCGCCGCCCGCGCGCCCGCACCGCCACCGCCAGGCCGCGGTGCCGCCGAGCACAGCCATGCCGGCCACAATCACGCTGGCCACAGTCATGCCGCGCCGGGCCAGCCGCAGCAGCGGGCCAAGTCGGGCATTCCCGGTGTCGGCGCCATCATCGCGGTCGCCTCGGGCAAGGGCGGTGTCGGCAAGTCGACGACCTCGGTCAATCTCGCGCTGGCGCTGAAGGCAAACGGCCTGCGCGTCGGCATTCTCGACGCCGATATCTACGGCCCCTCCATGCCGCGCCTCCTGAAGATTTCCGGTCGGCCGCAGCAGATCGAAGGCCGCATCATCAAGCCGATGGAGAATTACGGCATCAAGGTCATGTCGATGGGCTTCCTCGTCGACGAGGAGGTGGCGATGATCTGGCGCGGGCCGATGATCCAGTCGGCACTGATGCAGATGCTGCGCGAGGTCGCCTGGGGCGATCTCGACGTGCTCGTCGTCGACATGCCGCCGGGCACGGGCGATGCCCAGCTCACCATGGCCCAGCAGGTGCCGCTTGCCGGCGCCGTCATCGTCTCCACGCCGCAGGACCTCGCCCTCATCGATGCCCGCAAGGGTCTCAACATGTTCAACAAGGTCGAGGTGCCGGTGCTCGGCATCGTCGAGAACATGAGCTATTTCATCGCGCCTGACACCGGCAACCGCTACGATATCTTCGGCCATGGCGGCGCGCGCAGGGAGGCCGAGCGCATCGGGGTGCCCTTCCTCGGCGAGGTGCCGCTGACCATGGATATCCGCGAGACCTCGGATGCCGGCACGCCCGTCGTCGTCTCCAATCCGGAGGGCGCGGCGGCCAAGACCTATCGCGCGATCGCCACCCGCGTCTGGCAGGAGCTGGAAACCGTGCAGGGCAAGGGCGCCCGCGGTGCGCCCGCCATCGTCTTCGAATAGCCGAACCTTTCCGGTGCCGGGACGTTCCGGCTGGTAACTTGATTTTTATGTTGCGCCGCGCAATATGCGCGGCCGACCGCTGATGGTGGCGTCCAATCACGCGCGGATTGCGCGAGGGAGTGTGAGCGATGGTCCGTTCCGGAGCCATTCGCCTGTGATCACGGTTTTCCGTCCCAACGGCGAGGCGCTTGCCTTGCCCACAGAGACCGATTCTGCCGCCGCCGTCGCGCTGGCCAGCGCCGTCTGGGTCGATCTTCTGGAGCCGACGCGCGAGGAGGAACTTCTTGTCGAGCGCGTGCTCGGCATAGAAGTGCCGACCCGCGACGAACTCAAGCACATCGAACCGTCGAGCCGCCTCTATACCGACGGCGCCTCCACCTACATGACCGCCTCGCTGGTCGTGAAGGCCGAGGGCGATCTGCCCCACCTGACCGATGTCGGCTTCATCCTGGCGGCCGGCAAGCTTTTGACGGTGCGTTACGCCGAACCGCGCTCTTTTGCCCTGTTCAAGAGCGCGATGCCCCGCATCGCGGGCGGCTGTTCCACGTCGACCGTCATGATCACGCGGCTGCTCGAAACCATCGCCGACCGCACCGCCGAAATCCTCGAGATCGCGGTGTCGCGTGCCGACAAGCTGTCGTTGGAAGTGTTCGGCGAAAACCGGCATCTGTCACACCGTCCACCACGCTATCTCGAAGACCGCGTCGTGCAGGTCTCCGCCCTTCACCGGCTGCTGGCCAAGGCGCGCGACAGCCTCGTGTCGCTCTCGCGCATGCTGACCTTCCTGCATGCGCTGCCGGCGCTGCAATCCGACCGGGCGAGCCTCGAACTCTGCCGCACCGTGCAGCGCGACGTGCAGTCGCTGCTGGAGCACGCCAATTTCGTCGCCGGCAACATCACCTTCCTGCTGGATGCCTCGCTCGGCCTCATCAGCCTCGAGCAGAACGCCATCATCAAGATTTTCTCGATCGCTTCGGTGGTGCTTCTGCCGCCGACGCTGATCGCTTCCATCTACGGCATGAATTTCGAGTTCATGCCGGAATTGCACATTGCCTATGCCTATCCGCTGACGCTTGCGGGGATGGTGCTGTCGGCAATCCTTCCGTTTTATTTCTTTCGCTGGAAAGGCTGGCTCTAGAGCCTGATCGCCCCATGCAACCACATGCCGGTAGCGCACCGCACACCCAAAGCCGGGCGCGCACGCTTTTTCTGCTCTCCCTCGGTTCGATCGGCGTCGTCTATGGCGATATCGGCACCAGCCCGCTCTACGCCTTCCGCGAAGCGCTGCGCCCGGTCGCCCATGACGGCATCCAGCGCGTGGAGGTCGTCGGCCTCATTTCGCTGATGATCTGGACGCTGACGATCATCGTCACGCTCAAATACGTGCTCTTCCTGCTGCGCGCCGACAACCACGGCGAGGGCGGTACGCTCTCGCTCCTGGCGCTGCTCTCGAAGACGGCGGGCAACCATGCCCATATCCTGTTCTTCATGGGCGCCATCGGTGCGGCACTGTTCATCGGCGATGCCATGATCACGCCGGCGCTTTCGGTTCTCTCGGCCGTGGAGGGCCTGGAACTGGTGACGCCGACGCTCGGCGATTATGTCGTGCCCATCTCCGTGGTCATTCTCGTCGCGCTGTTTGCCGTGCAGTCCTGGGGAACGGCCGCCGTTTCGAAATTCTTCGGGCCGATTACCGCCGTCTGGTTCATCGTCATGGGCGTCGCCGGCCTCAATCACATCAGCGACGATCTGGGCATTCTTGCGGCATTCAATCCGTATTACGCCGTGGTGTTCATGCTCAACGAGGGCTTTGTCGGCCTCGTCGTGCTCGGCGCCGTCTTCCTGACAGTGACGGGGGCGGAAGCCCTCTACGCGGACCTTGGCCATTTCGGCCGCCGGCCGATCCAGTGGGCGTGGTTCTGTCTGGTGTTTCCGGCGCTGACGCTCAACTATCTGGGCCAGGGCGCGCTGGTGCTTGCCCATCCCGAGACGATCGCCAACCCGTTCTTCCTGATGTTCCCGAAATGGGCGCTGCTGCCGGTCGTCATCCTCGCGACCTTCGCAACCGTCATCGCCAGCCAGGCGGTGATCACCGGAGCCTTCTCGCTGACGCGCCAGGCCATCCATCTCGGCTTCCTGCCGCGCATGGAAATCTATCACACCTCGGAAACCCAGACCGGCCAGATCTATCTGCCGGGTGTCAACACCGTGCTGCTGTTCGGCGTGATGCTGCTCGTCTTCATCTTCGGCTCTTCCGAATCGCTGGCGACGGCCTATGGCATCTCCGTGACCGGCGCGATGGTGGTGACGACGGTGCTGGCTTTCGAATTCCTGCGCAAGCGCTGGCGCTGGAAGCCGCTCGCGGCCGTCGCGGTCCTGACGCCGCTTTTCCTGCTCGAACTCACCTTCCTCGGCGCAAACCTGCTCAAGGTGCATGACGGCGGCTATGTGCCGGTCATGATCGCTGGTGCGGTTGTCATCCTGATGTGGACCTGGACGCGCGGCACGCGCATCCTGCGCGACAAGACGCGGCGCATCGAAGTGCCGCTGCCGGCCTTCATCAAGTCGGTGGAAAAGCAGAGCGCGCATGCGCCCGTGCAGGTCACCGGCACGGCGATCTTTTTGACGAGCGATCCGGATTTCGCGCCCGCCGCGCTTCTGCACAATATCAAGCACAATCACGTGCTGCACGAGCAGAACTTCATTCTGACGGTCAAGACCGCCAACACGCCGCGCGTCGCGCGCGCCGAGCGCTTCAAGGTCGAGAAAATCTCCGAACGCTTCTCGCGCATCGAAATGCATTTCGGCTTCATGGAGACGCAGAACGTTTCCAGCGCGCTCGGCCTGATGCGCAAGGCGGGGCACAAGTTCGACATCATGTCGACATCGTTCTATCTCGGCCGGCGCAAACTCGTTCCGGATGCCCAGTCCGGCATGCCGATGTGGCAGGACCGCCTCTTTATCGGCCTCGCCAACCTCGCCACCGACCCCTCCGACTATTTCCGCCTGCCGACCAACCGCGTGGTCGAGCTTGGCTCGCATGTCGTGATCTGAGCCATTCCAGCAAGGGCGCGCAACGTTTTGGGATGCATCCCTTTCGAGCGCCCTTGATGCCGTACCATCAGGGCGAAGGTGCAGATGAGGCCGGATTCTGCTTTCATCTGAAGGGCGGAGTCAAGCGAAGGCGCTTGGCTGCCTGCGCGTCGGGTAAGTTTTCGCAAGCGTGGCAGGCGCAATAGCCCGACATGTTCAGCAATCTAAGCTATAGTTTGTTCATAAATTTTTAAAGTTTAAGTTGCCGCCGCAACTCGCGCATGTTAGAAAAAGCTGTTCATTCAGTATTCTTTAATGTGGGGGTAAAGATGCGAATTGTAACGCCTTCCATACTGTTCTCTCTGTTTCTCTCATGTAACGCCTTGGCGTACTGTCCTGATTCTGCGGATGAAAATACGGTGAAGGCGTGGTTCCCAAATACGCCGATACCGTCATATGATGTAAAACCGCCAGCACATCCCGCATCCGATTGCCCTTTTTACGTCCAGTCCTGGCACAATTTCATGTTTGACGGCATGCCGGATAAAGAGGGCAGGGCAAATTTTCTATCATTCCCCACGATGGGCAACTTGTTCGACAAGGAAATCGTCTCTTCGAAAATACTGAGACTGTCGCCGCGCAGCATCCAGTTGCCGAATGATGCTTCCAGCTTGCCGTCGACGGTCTTGCTAAGCCAGATTGCAGGTTCGGGCGCCACCCCTGTGGATGCGGGTATCGAACAGGCGGGCAATGCCGCGATCCTTTTCGATCAGCAGGGATATCCGATCTATTACGGCATTCACGTCAATGATCAGTTCGCAGCCTTTGCGAGGGACAACGGGCTCACCACAAAATCGGCGATCGAAAACGCCAGCGAGACCCTGTCTTTTCCCGAAGGTGTCGTTGAACTCAAATCCGCTTGGCGTGTTTTGACCGAAGAAGCGCAGGGAAGCCCCTATATCACCACCCTGGCGGAGGTTCCGACACTTCACGTTGTCAACAATCGAATTGAGATCAATGCGGCCGCGGCCCCGCGAAGGGTCGTTCTGGGTTTGGTCGCGCTTCACGTCGTCTTCACGCTGAGGGGGCATCCCGAATTCATCTGGTCGACCTTCGAGCACGCGGACCTCAATGGCGTTACCGATCTGGCGCCATCTGCGGTGGATAATCCGGATTCCAATGGCTCTGGGCCTGCGACGGCAATCTCGCCATTCGATTATCTCCTTTATCATGGAGGCGAACTCGGTACCGTGGCCAATCTCGCACCAACCTTCAGCGAACAAGCTGCGGCCTTTAACGAACTGACGCAACGGTTGGATCGAGGTGGCGTTCTTCCCACCTCGGTCTATCGAGCTTTCCCGGCAGCCAAGGCCGTGACGACAGAGCAAGATGGAGACCTGCAAGAGTTGAACGCCTTCATGCTTAGGCAGTTTCAAGATGGCAAGTTACCCTCTTCCGACAAGCGCCGGTTCTACCGCTTGGTCGGCGCGACTTGGCTCGACAAGCCGGAAGAAAGCTTTTCTCTGAACAAGGCCTTCGTTAATCAGCCGGGAGAAAGCTCGGACGACGGCATCGTGGCCGGTGAGGATGCGCTTTCGAGCCTCGCCATGGAATCCTTTACCCAAATAGAACAGCCCAACTGTTTTAGCTGTCACGATACGAAGAGGGTCAAGTCCGTAACCGGGAAAGTCATCCTGAAGCCCCTGCTCCTCAACGTCAGCCACGTTTTTTCGAAATTTGTCAGCGAGCACTAGGAGGACGTCATGGGCTTTGCACGGGTGCAGCAGATTTTGAACAGCGGCCTGAAGGCTTGGGCGGTTGCGAATGGCTACGATCCCGATCTTTCCGGTCATGGGGCGCAGTTCTCTTGGGGGACCAAGGCGGATCTTTTGGCTGCCGTGGGCAAGCATCGGCGTTTGATCCAGCCGGAACTGATCGGAACTGCCGATGCAAAGGATGCCAACCTGATCATCGACCTGCGAGTGGGTTTTGGCGGCAACCGCATGCCGCAGGGAGGGCCCTACTTTCCGGATGATCAAATCGACGAGATCGAACAATGGATAGCGGAGGGCTGTCCGGATTAAGTGCGAGACCCGATAGGCAAAGGCCACGCCGAGGCCGAAGGTCAGTCCGAGCAACCTCTGTATGATGCCGCGTGGCGACTTCTTTACCCGTTTGACGCAAATGTGAAGGGGAGGTGAGCGCCTCCCCCAAAGCGGTTTATCAGCATTAACCAACCATCAAGGTTAATGCTTCATTTTACCCTGAGAACGAGCCGTCAAGAGGCCCGTGCTTCGGCGCGGATAGGCTCCCTACGAACATTCCGGGCAGGAAACACACGCCGATCAAAGCCGGCGCGGGAGCCTGTGTGCGCATCAGGGTGCGGAGTAGTCAGTTGCGTAAGCGTAGCATTCGACATGCAGGTGCAGGCCGCTTCTTCGCGTATCTGAAGCGGGAATGGAAAATCCCCCTGGCGCTCGGCCTGGGCATCGCCGCCGTCCTGCCCACGCAGGCCGCCCATACGGACCTTGCCACCTATCTCGCCGGTCTCAACCGCAAGGGCGGCAACCAGACCATGGTGCTCACCCGCTCGCCGGCCGGCTCCGTCCACGAAATCGAGATCGAATTCGCCGATGCGATGATCACGGGCGGCGTCGAGAACGGGGCAGGGGTGCAGCTTCCCGACGGCATGCAGGCGGCGCTGCGCAGCGAACACAAGGGCCAGGGCGAAATTCCCGACGAGGACCGCGTCAACCGTCGCGACAAGAAGGGCCGAATCGTCGCCGTCATGCCCGTCCTGCCGCCGAAGGATTTTACGGCGGGCTCGATCCTCGAGCGCACGAGCTCGCTGCTCTCGCCGGTCTTCGACACCGGACAGCGCATGGCCTTCGCCAAGGCGGAGATCAAGGGCAAGGAAATTCAGATCGCCACGGCCTTCTACAAGAAGACGCCCGTCCGCAAGGACATAGGCGTCTCCTCGGCCATTGCCGAACTTGTGACCAGCGACAAGGCCGATGTCCTGGCGACGGCCTATGCCCGCGTCGAGCCAGACTATGCCCGGGAATCACCCTTCGATTCGATCCTGAAGCCGAAGAAGGAGCTCGGCCGGTTCATTCCCGAGATCTCGCCGGATGACCATGCCTGGGCCGCAAGCGTGCTGCCGGCGGAGGTCTTCTCCGCGAAAGAGCAGAAATGCCTCGCGGAAGGCATCTATTTCGAAGCCCGCGGCGAGGAGCTGAAGGGGCAGGCGGCCGTCGCGCAGGTCATTCTCAACCGCGTGCGCAATCCGTCCTACCCGAAAACCATCTGCGGTGTCGTCTATCAGAACGAAAACTGGCGCAACCGCTGCCAGTTCTCCTTCGCCTGCGACCGCATTCCCGATCTGATCCTCTCGCCCTGGCATTGGAAAACCGCCAAGGAGATCGCTATGGCCGTGACGGCCGGCAAGATTTGGTTCGACGATGTGGGCTCGGCCACGCACTACCACGCGACCTATGTGAACCCGCCCTGGGGCCGCACGATGAAACGCGTCGCCAAGATCGGCAAGCACATCTTCTATCGCACCTATGGCGGCGGCTGGAGCTGAGGCTTCCGCTTTCAAGGTGTGGTGAGTCCGTGCCATCGCGCGGACGATTCCCAGGACGAGAAGTCGCGAGCATAACGCGATTCCTCGCAAATCATTGATTTATCTCAATATATTTGGCGTTGCACAAAGCTTCGCCATGCCTTGACTATGCGGGCACCTAAAACTATGTTGCGGCCGACTTCGAAAGGGGTCGGTATGGCTTGAATCCTAGCCTTCAATATGTCCGCAATGGGGCGAAAGCGCCGCGGAAAGAGAAACGAGGAACGCCATGGCCGACGATCAGAAGAGAAGTCTGGAAGACCGGCTGAAGCGCCTGGACGCGGAACTCGCGGACAAGCGCAAGACGGACGGGGCGGATGAAGCCGCCGAGGCAAGGGCAGCCGCAAGCCGCACAGGCTATGCAGTCGCCATGAAGCTCTCGAGCGAGTTTGTCGCCGCCGTCATCGTCGGGGCGCTTCTGGGCTATCTTTTGGACCATTTTGCGGGTACAGGGCCCTGGGGGATGATCGTTTTTCTTCTCCTCGGCTTCGGTGCCGGCGTTCTGAACGTCATGCGCGCGGCAGGCATGGTGGCATCGCCCCATCCCGTCGACAGGCTGGCGGGGCGAGAGCTCCAAAAGCCGCCGCGCGGACGCGAAGAGACCGAAACGAGGGATGACGCCTGACGGCGAAATCCCACATTGGGTGACTTCCGCCGCAAGGCGGGCAAGCGAAAGAGATAAACGGTGTCCAACGATCCGACCCACCAGTTCCTGGTCAACAAGATTGTTCCGATCGAAATCGGCGGTATCGATTTCTCGTTCACCAATGCCTCGCTCTTCATGGTCGCCACCGTCGCGGTCGCCACGGGCTTCCTCTACTTCACGACCGGCCAGCGCGGCCTGGTTCCGAGCCGCATGCAGTCGGTTTCGGAAATGTCCTATGAATTCATCGCCTCCATGCTCCGGGAAGGGGCGGGCAGCCACGGGATGAAGTTCTTCCCGTTCGTCTTCTCGCTCTTCATGTTCGTGCTCACCGCGAACCTGCTCGGCATGATGCCCTACTTCTTCACCATCACCAGCCAGATCATCGTCACCTTTGCGCTGGCCATGCTCGTCATCGGCACGGTCGTGGTCTACGGCTTCTACAAGCACGGTCTCGGCTTCCTCAAGCTCTTCGTGCCTGCCGGTGTTCCCGGCATGCTTCTTCCGCTGGTCGTCTCGATCGAGGTCATCTCGTTCCTCTCGCGTCCGATCAGCCTCTCGATCCGTCTCTTCGCCAACATGCTGGCGGGTCACATCACGCTCAAGGTCTTCGCCGGCTTCGTCACCTCGCTCAGCGCCCTTGGCGCCGTCGGTGTCGCCGGTGCGATCCTGCCTCTTTTCATGACCGTCGCTCTGACCGGTCTCGAATTCCTCGTGTCGTTCCTGCAGGCCTATGTCTTCGCAGTTCTGACATGCATGTACCTGAACGATGCCGTGCATCCGGGTGGTCACTAAGGAAAAAGTCGCCGGCGCCCTCGGGCGTCGCTCATAGCCGCAACAACCCATTCAAGGAGTTCAACATGGAAGCGGAAGCAGCAAAGTACATCGGCGCAGGTCTTGCCACGTTCGGTCTCGCCGGTACGGCTCTCGGCCTCGGCAACATCTTCGGCAACTACCTGGCCGGCGCTCTTCGCAATCCGTCTGCTGCTGACAGCCAGTTCGGCCGTCTCGTATTCGGCTTCGCCGTTACGGAAGCTCTGGGCATCTTCTCGCTGCTCATCGCTCTCCTCCTCCTCTTCGCCGTCTAAGTTCGGCTGAGGACTGGACCATGGCCCTTGCGGGGCCGTGGTCCATCGTACGTTTCGTACATGATTTGAGAGTGCCCCCTGGAGGTCAGCATGTCTGTGACCTTGGCATCGGCCGAGTCCACCCCCTTCGAAATCGCCCAGGCGGAAACTCCTGCGGATACGCATGAGACCCCTGCGGATGCGCATGCGGCTCAGCCGGCAGGCGAAGTGCACACCGAAACTGGTGTTGCCCATGGTGAGGAAGCCGGTTCCGGCGTATTCCCGCCTTTCGACCAGACCACCTTCGCATCGCAGCTCCTGTGGCTTGCGATCACCTTCGGTCTTTTCTACCTTCTCATGTCGAAGGTCGTCATTCCGCGCATCGGCGGCATCCTCGAGACGCGCCATGATCGCATCGCGCAGGACCTCGACGAAGCATCCCGCCTGAAGGCGGAAGCCGACGCCGCGATCGCCGCCTACGAGCAGGACCTCGCGTCCGCCCGTGCCAAGGGCAACGGTATCGCTTCGGCCGCCCGAGACGAAGCCAAGGCCAAGGCCGACGCGGAACGCGCCAAGATCGAAGCCTCGCTGCAGGACAAGATCGCCGGTGCCGAAACCCGCATCGCCGAAATCAAGGCCAAGGCGCTTGCCGATGTCGGCACGATCGCCGAGGAAACGACGACCGCTCTCGTCGAGCAGCTCATCGGCTCCAAGGCCACCAAGGCCGAGATCGCTTCCGCCGTGAAGTCGGTCGCAGGCAAGTAAGGGAGGTTTCGATGCATTTCGACGCAACATTCTACGCCTTTGTCGGCCTCCTGCTGTTCCTCGCCCTCATCGCCTACCTCAAGGTTCCCGGCATGATGGCAAAGGGTCTCGACGCCCGCGCCGAAAAGATCCAGAACGAGCTGGCGGAAGCCAAGCGTCTTCGCGAGGAAGCCCAGCACCTGCTCGCCGAATACCAGCGCAAGCGCAAGGATGCAGAAGCGGAAGCCGCCAGCATCGTCGCCGCCGCTGAACGCGAAGCCAGCGCTCTGACCGCCGACGCCAAGCAGAAGACCGAAGAATACGTCACCCGCCGCACGGCGCTCTCGGAACAGAAGATCAAGCAGGCGGAAGCCGACGCGATCAACGCCGTCCGCGCCGCCGCCGTCGATCTCGCAGTTGCGGCCGCCGAAAAGGTGATCGCTTCGAAGTCCGACGCCGCCATCGGCAAGGCCCTCTTCGACAACGCCATCAGCGAAGTGAAGACCCGCCTCAACTAAGCGGTTTCATGGGAATGATCTGAAAAGGCCGGCGGAAACGCCGGCCTTTTTGTTTTGGTATAACGGAGAAACAAAAGACCCGGATGCAGGGGAACATCCGGGCCTTCGGGGAGGTCAGGGACGGGGTCGCTTAGCGGCAGACCTTGATGCGCTTGATGACGACATTGCCGTAGTAGTCGTAGGACTTGATCTTCTTGATGAAGCAATAGGGCTGATAATCGTAGCTGTAGTAGCCAGCCTGGGAAGGTGCCGCGAAGGAGACGGCGGCGATAAGGGCAACGGTGGCGGAAACGATGAACTTGCGCATGGGGTCTCTCCTGATCTCTGGTTGAGGATGAGCCTCTCTCATCCGGTGATCTGAAGGTCTCATATTCCCCCTTGGAGCGCTGTTCCTGACGGAACAGGGTGTTGACGGGGCGGGCGGGCGACCTAGCTAGGAGGCTTTCCACGTCAAGGGAGAGCAGGGCATGGAAACGCAGGAACTCCATCGCGGCCGTCTCATCGACCATATCCAACTGGTCGTGCGAGACCTGCCGGCCAGCCGACGCTTCTACGAAGCCATTTTCGACGCGTTGAAAATTCCGATCGGCGGGACCGGCGCGGATTATTTCTGGGTGGACGAATTTTTCATCTCGAGCGTCGACAGCGAGGCCGCCGCCGGTAAATTGACCGGGCGGCATCATCTCGCCTTCCAGGCGGCGGACCATGCCATGGTCAAGGCCTTTCACGAAGCGGGCCTTGCCGCCGGCGGAAAGGACAATGGCGGACCGGGCGAGCGGCCCTACCATCCCGGCTATTTCGCCGCCTTTCTGCTTGATCCCGACGGCAACAATATCGAGGCGGTCCTTCACGGCGAGGCGCATCGCAGCGCGCCGTCGGTGAAGATCACCTTCTAGCGGCTATCGAGGTCGTGCCAGATGAGGCGAGGTTTCCCGGGCGGGGTGGATCAATCGTCCTGCCGCAGCGGCCGGAAACTCATGCGGTGGAGGCGGCAGGGGCCGAGGGTCTGGATCGCGGTGCGATGCACCTCTGTGGCATAGCCGGCATGGATGGTGAAGCCGTAGCCGGGGAAGGTGGATTCGGCGCGCGCCATCATGCGGTCTCGCGTGACCTTGGCGACGATCGAGGCGGCGGCGATCGAGACGGACAGGGCATCGCCCTTGACGACGGCGCGGCCCTCGCAGGCGAGGCCCGGCGGCACGTCGCGGCCGTCTGTCAGCACCAGCTTTGGCGCGATCTCCAGCCCCGCCACGGCACGGCGCATGGCGTCGAGGCTGGCCTTGCGGATATCCGTCTCGTCGATACGGCGCGACCCGCTGGAGGCGACGGAGACGAAGGCCGCTTGCAGGATCTGCGTGAAAAGCACCTCGCGCCTTGCGGCCGTCAGTTTTTTGGAATCGTTCAGCCCTTCCGGAATGTTATCCGGATCGAGGATCACGGCGGCGGCCACGACGGGGCCGGCGAGTGGCCCGCGCCCGGCCTCGTCCGTGCCAGCGACGGGCCAGAAGCCGCGCTTGCGGGCAGCGATCTCCATCGCAAAATCCGGCCCGTCGGGCAGCTCGAAAAGAAGGCGGGAATCGGAGAATGTGCTCTTGGCCATGCGGGGACCTTGCACATCCGTCCGATTCCCTGCAAGTCCTCCGACAGGGGCGGCGGTCGGAGGAACGCCCGGCGCGTCCAGGGGCTGACGCTGCCGGAAGTGGTTTTGCGACGCCCGCACCGGAATGGAGCGGACCCCGTAGATTCGTTCAAGTTCCGCCGCCCGCTACCGGCAGCGCCGTCACAACAGCAGAACTACCGCATGTGCGTGGAGGGCTTGCCTCCTGCCTTTCTCCCCGAGGGGGAGAAGGGAAAGGCGAGACCGTCGTCTCCCATGCGAAGCCGTGCTCACAGCAGCGATAGCTGCACGCCGCTGCCCGATGGCGGGATGAACTGGTCGCTGGCGAGGCTGCGCCGGGTGCGGGTCAGCCCCAGCCGCTTGGACGCCATTTCGAAGCGCCGGGCGATCTGCCAGGCATAGGGACCGGCGCCCTTCATGCGCTTGCCGAATTCGGCGTCGTAGTCCTTGCCGTCGCGCATCGAGCGCACCAGCGACATGACATGGCGGTAGCGGTCCGGGTAGTTGCGCAGCAGCCATTCGCGGAAGAGCGGGCTCACCTCCAGCGGCAGGCGCAACAGGACATAGCTTGCCTCCAGCGCCCCGGCCGCCTTGCCCGAATCGAGCACGCGCTCGACCTCATGGTCGTTGAGGCCCGGAATGATCGGCGCCATCATGACGGCGGTCGGGATACCGGCCTCCGAAAGCGCGCGGATCGCTTCCAGCCGGCGCGACGGGGTCGCGGCGCGCGGCTCCATGGTGCGGGCGAGCTTGCGGTCGAGCGTCGTGACGGACAGGCCGACCCAGGCAAGGCCGCGGGCGGCCATGCGCGAGAGAATGTCGATGTCGCGCATGACGAGCGCCGACTTGGTGACGATGGAGACCGGATGGTTCGCCTTGTCGAGCACTTCGAGGATCTGGCGCATGATCCGCCATTCCTTCTCGATCGGCTGGTAAGGGTCCGTATTGGTGCCGATGGCGATGACGCGCGGCTTGTAGCCGGGCTTGGAAAGCTCGCGCTCCAGAAGTTTCGGCGCATCAGGCTTGGCAAACAGCTTCGCCTCGAAGTCGAGACCGGCCGAAAGGCCCATGAAGGCATGCGTCGGCCGGGCGAAGCAATAGATGCAGCCATGCTCGCAGCCGCGATAGGGATTGATCGACCGGTCGAAGGGAATGTCGGGCGATTCGTTGCGGGTGATGATCGTGCGTGGCTTTTCCACCTGCACGTCCGTGCGGAAGGGCGGCAGGTCTTCCAGCGTCTGCCAGCCGTCGTCGAAGCCTTCCCGCGTCAGCGGTTCGAAGCGGCCGGTGAAATTCAGCCCGGCGCCGCGGCCGCGCCGGCGATCCCCGTCGATGCGCATGCCCGTTTCAGCCAGCAGTGCTTCGGCAACGTCTTTCGTGTGGCCGGGCGCAAGCGCGCCCTGCCTGAGGCTCACAAGATCGTTCATGGCTGTCTCCGGGGAGCTATGGGCTCCGGTTCAATGACTATATTCCTATCGCCGGAACGAGAACAATGCAAGAACAAAATTCCGTTTCGCCGCTAACCATCACCCGAAGTCGGCTTGGGCGAGCGATGGAAATCCATGCTGCAATGCGGTATTGAAGGGGATGCTGACGATCATCATGGAATGCCGGGACAACGAAGCGGAACTGGCGCAGACCCTTTCGGCGCTGGTGAGCGGCGCGGTCGAGGGCGTGGTGCGCGACGTGATCGTGCTCGACCAGGGCTCGCGCGACGGCTCCTCGAAAGTGGCGGACGCTGCCGGGTGCCGCTTCCTCACCGAGTGGGACATGAAGGATCTGGTGCGCTCGGCGCGCGGTGACTGGCTGCTCTTGCTGGAGCCCGGCGCGCGGCCGCTTTCGGGCTGGGTGGAGGCGGTGGTCGACCACGTGGCGATCAGCGGCAATCCGGCGCGCTTCCTGGGATCGCGCAATCACCGCCGGCCGTTCTTCCAGCGGCTTGGGCGCCGGATGGCGCCCTTGGAGCACGGCTATCTCGTCAGCAAGCGCCAGGCCTCTGCGGCGGCGCGCTCGGGCATGACGCTTGCGGATCTGGCAAAGGGTGCCGGTGTACGGACCCTCGTTGCCGAGATCGTGCCGGCCTGGGCGGTAAAGGCTCTTCGCGCCGGCATGACCCCCTAAAATATTGTCCTATTTAGAGCAGGAAGTCACCGACCACCAGGCTGCTGGCGCCGCGCACCTCGATCTGGAAATCGGCACGCCCGTCGCCATTGACGTCGCCGGAGACGATGCCGCCTGCGAAGCGCACTTCGCCGGCCGTGTTGGAGAAGGCGTGGCTGCCGACGAAGCTGAAGGCCTGGTTGCCGCCCGTGCCGGTGTTGGCGTCGATGTCGCGCAGGTCGATTCTGTCGCCTTGGCCATGGTTGAAGTCGAGGATGACGTCGCGGCGGGCGCCGACGACGGTTTCCGCAATGGCGTTGAAGTCGAAGCGATCCGCACCGGCATCGCCCTGCAGGAGGTCCATGCCGCGACCGCCGACGAGCACGTCATTGTTGCCGCGGCCGGCCAGCGCGTCGTCGCCATTGAGGCCTTTCAGCGTGTTGGCGGCACCCGAGCCGAAGATGGCGTCGCCGGCATTCGTGCCCTCGGCGTTTTCGATGCTGACGAGGGTTTCGAAGCGGTTGGCGCCGGTCTGTGCAAGGCCCTGCTGCAGGTCGATGCCGACGCCGGAGCCGCCCAGAATGTTGTCGTCGTCGCGGGGCAGGTAGCTGATCGAATCGACGCCCGCGCCGCCGTTGAAGGTGTTCTGCTGGCCGACCGAGAAGAACTTGTCGTTGCCGTTCTCGCCGAAATAGCTGCTCTTGAAGGTGCTGACGGCGATCGTGTCGTTGCCGTCGCCGGCCCGGACCGTGTCGCCAAGTTCATTGGAGAAGGAGCCGAAGCCCGTGCCGACATAGGTGTCGTTGCCCGCGCCGAGCAGGATGACGTTGCCGTCTTCCTTAACATTGACGACGCTGTCATTGCCGGCGCCGGCATCGACGAAGTTCCGGCCGCCGAAATCGTCGGAGCGATCGAGAATGATCGTGTCGTCGCCGCCTAGCGTGCGAAGGGTGACCTCGGTGTTGTTGATATTGCCGCCCTGGGTGAAGCGGTCTGCGCCGTTGGTGCCGGTGATCGTTGCCATGTCGCTCTCTCCTTTGCTCTCTGTGATGAGAACCTTAGGGGAGGGTGGAATGGCGCGCAGTGTCCTATGGAACAGGTCAGCCGGCCGAGCGCTTCAGGTGCTCATCGAGGCGCGGCATGATCTCCACGAAGTTGCAGGGCATGTGGCGGTAGTCGAGCTGCGCCTTCAGAATGCCGTCCCAGGCATCCTTGCAGGCGCCGGGCGAGCCGGGCAGCACAAAGATGAAGGTGGCGTTGAGCACACCGCCCGTCGCGCGCGACTGGATCGTCGAGGTGCCGATCTTGTCGTAGGAAATGCGGTGAAAGACCTCGGAAAAGCCGTCCATGCGCTTTTCGAAGATCGGCTCCAGCGCTTCCGGTGTCACGTCGCGGCCGGTAAAGCCCGTGCCGCCCGTGGTGATCACCACGTCGATGGTCTCGTCACGGGTCCAGGCCTCCACCTGCGCGCGGATGGCGGCCACGTCGTCCTTGACGATGGCGCGGGCGGCAAGGCGATGGCCGGCCTCTGCAATGCGGGCGACGAGCGTGTCGCCGGAGCGATCGTCTGCAAGGATGCGTGTGTCGGATACGGTCAGCACGGCAATGCCGACGGGAATGAAGGGCCGCGTCTCGTCAAGCTTCGCCATGGGGCGCTCCTATTCCAGCGTCATCGTGGCGGTGAAGAACCACTGCGGGTGTTTTTCCGAGAGCGCCGCCGCCGCCGCTTCCGCCGCCTTCATGGAATTGTATAGCGCGAAGCAGGTCGCGCCGGAACCGGACATGCGCACCACGCGTGCATCCGTCGCGGTTAGGTCGTCGGCGATCGTCGATATCTCGGGGCACAGCTGTCGGGCCGGGGGCTCGAGATCGTTGCGCAGCCGCGCGATGGCGGCGGGCCACTCCTGCGGCTGCGGCTCCAGGAGGAGCGGCGGATTGTGCCGGGAGGCGAGCGCCTTGAAGACGGCGGGCGTCGAGACGCCGACGAGCGGATTGCCGAGCACCACGGGCATGGCGGGCAGGGCGACGGGCGTGATGTCCTCACCGATGCCGCGGGCGATCAGTGGATGGCCGGCAAGGCACATCGGCACATCGGCGCCGAGGCTGATGGAGATGGCGTGCAGGACATCCGGCGGAAGGCGACCCTGCCACAGCCGGACAAGGCCGCGCAGCGTTGCCGCCGCATCCGCCGAGCCGCCGCCGATGCCGGAGGCGATGGGCAGGTTCTTTTCGAGATGGATATGGACGGGCGGGGCCGGTTGCCCCCGCTCCGCGAGGGCCGCGCGCAGCCAGTCGCGGGCGCGGGTCACGAGGTTGTCGCCATCGGCATCAAGCACCGCGCCGAATCGGCCGGAAATCGTGAAGCGATCTTCCGCTGCCGGAGAAAAGCCGAGGCGGTCGCCGAATCGGGTGAAGGTGACGAGGCTGTCGAGCAGGTGATAGCCATCGTCGCGCTGCCCGACGACGTGCAGCGCCAGATTGATCTTTGCCGCCGCCTGTTCGACGACGGCAAAGCCTTGAAGGCTGTCAGGGACCGGCATGCGGTCAGGACTTGCGGTCGACCGCCGTGCTCTCTGGCGTCGAGTTCTGCACCGGCTTTTCGTCCTTGGCTTCGGCCGAAGCGGGCTCAGTCTTCTTCACCTCGGGCAGGCCGTTTTCGATCTTCAGCTTGATCTTCGGGATTTCGGCCTCTTCCGGATTGAGGCCGAGCGTGCGGTTCCACTGGAAGGTCGCTTCCAGCTTGCGACCGACGCGCCAGTAGGCATCGCCGAGGTGGTCGTTGATCGTGGGATCACCGGCCTTCAGCTCCGCCGCCCGCTCCAGTTCCGCCACCGCATCGTCGAAACGGCCGAGGCGGAAATAGGCCCAGCCGAGCGAATCGACGATATAGCCGTCATCGGGCTTCAGGCTCACGGCCTTGCGGATCATGTCCAAGCCCTCGTCGAGGTTCTTGTTCATATCCACCCAGGAATAGCCGAGATAGTTCAGCACCTGCGGCTGGTCCGGATTGAGCTCCAGCGCCTTGCGGAAGTTCGGCTCGGCCTTGTCCCATTCCTTCAGGCGCTCATGCGCGATGGCGCGCTGGAAGAAGATGCTCCAGTGATTGCGCTGCGCCACCGGGCCGATGACATCGGCCGCCTTGTCGTAGAGCGCGGCCATCGCCTTGTAGTCCTTGGCGTCTGACAGCACGCTGCCGAGCGCCAGATAGCTGCGCAGGTCGGACGGATCGGTATCGATCAGTTGCTGCAGATGCTTCTTGGCCTCCGGCACCTTGCCGGTATCGGCGAGGTTCAGGCCGAGCTGCAATTCGGAAATGCGGCGCATCGGCGATTTTTCCGGCACGGCGCGGTAATATTCGATGGCGCGTTCCGGCTTCTTCTGGTTTTCGGCGAGACCGCCGAGCAGAACCAGCATGTCGTCGCTATCGGGATCGAGCGCACGCGCCGTCTGGAGATAGAGCGAAACGATGTCCTCGGCGCCGTCGCGGTTCAGCGCGCCGCCGATGGAAAAGAGCACGGCGGCAGCACCCTGGGATGCGGTGCGGACCTGCTGTTCCTGCTTCTCGCCCGCTTCGATGCTCTGGCGCAGTGCCTTCAACGGCGCATAGCTGGTGATGAAATTGTCGCCGACGGAAACCGCGTCGAGCGCCTTCTGCTTGTTACCGTCGCGCGCTTCGAGGCGGGCGAGCGCCATCACGGCGCGCAGGAACGTATCAGGAGCGGCGCTCGCGCCATTGCGGTCGAGGATCGCCTCGTTGAGCCGCGCGCGGGCCGTCGCCTTGTCACCGGCAGCGGCAGCAAGCGCACCCGCATGATAGTTCTTGAAGATGGCGAGCCATTCCGGCCCTTCCATGCCCGCGATCAGCTTGAGCGCGTCCTTCGGCTTGCCGTCGCCGAACTTGGCCCAGGCGACCAGGAGGTCGTTCATCATCTTGTCGAGATCGTTCGGCCCTTTGTAGGCGAGGATCTTCTCCGCCGACTTGTATTCCCGCTTGCGGATCGCCTCCATGCCGCGCACCACGGCGGTGATGCGCTCGACGGCCGGGTCGTTCTTCAGGGCATCGGCGAGTTTGACGCCTTCCTCGAAGTCGCCGTTCATCAGCTGCGTCACCATGAGGCGCTGCTTGACGTCGGCATTGGTGGCGTCGAACTGCAGCGCGATCTTGTAGAGCGCGACGGCGGTCTCATAATCCTTGTCGAAATCCGCCGTGCGGGCGGCGAGGAAGGCGCCGGAGAAGGTGTTGACGCTCAAGGGGTCGAACGGCTTTTCTTCGGCGGCCACCACAGCGGGCTTTTCCTCCGCGAAGGCCTCGAGAGGGCCGGTCAGCGCGATGCTGGCCGCGAGCGCGACGCCGGAGAGGAGCCGGAGGAGGAGGGAATGCCGCATCAAAATGCCTTTCGCCAGCAGGTATGAAAGAAGCCCGGAAACCACGCATGACAATTCATGCCACGATGGCGCCCAAATCAGGCAAGGACTCATGACGGCAGAGAATGGCTTTTTTGGCGCGGTGCGGCAAGAAAATCCTGCCGCACTCTTTTAGGTCTGGGGGATCAGCTGACGCGCGAGATGCAGAAGTCGATGACTTCGAGCAGCGCGTCCTTCCAGGGCGAGGCGGGAAGCGGCGCCAGCGCGTCACGGGCGATCATGCCGTAATGCTGCGCGCGGGCGATGGTGTCGGAAAGACCATTGTAGCGCGAGATGAGGCCGAAGGCGCGCTCGAGGTTCGCATCGTCGCTCTTGCCGCCTTCGATCGCCTCGCGCCAGAAGGCGCGGTCCTCGGCCGTGCCGCGCCGCCAGGCCAGGATGACCGGCAGCGTGATCTTGCCCTCGCGGAAATCGTCGCCGGTGTTCTTGCCGAGATCGGCCGCCTTGCCGCCATAGTCCAGTGCGTCGTCGACGAGCTGGAAGGCCAGCCCGAGATTCATGCCGTAGGATTTCAGCGCGTTGCGCTCGGCCTTGCTGGTATTGGAGACGATCGGGCCGACTTCGGCGGCGGCGGCGAAGAGCGCTGCCGTCTTGGCGCGGATGACCTGGAGATAGTCGTCCTCGGTCGTTTCCATGTTCTTGGCGACGGAGAGCTGAAGGACTTCGCCTTCCGCGATCACGGTCGCGGCCGTGGAGAGCACGTCGAGGGCTTCCAGAGAGCCGACCTCGACCATCATCTTGAAGGCCTGGCCGAGCAGGAAATCGCCGACCAGCACGCTTGCCTGGTTGCCCCAGATCATGCGGGCGGTGGATTTGCCGCGCCGCAGGTCGCTTTCGTCGACCACATCGTCATGCAGCAAAGTTGCCGTATGCATGAACTCGACGCTGGTCGCGAGCTTGATGTGATGATCGCCGTCATAGCCGAACATCGAGGCGGAGGCGAGCGTCAGCATCGGGCGCAGGCGCTTGCCGCCCGAGGAGATCAGGTGGTTGGCGACCTCCGGGATCATCTGCACGTCGGAGCCGGCTTTCGACAGGATCAGCTGGTTCACCCGCTCCATGTCGGCCTTGGTCAGGTCCACCAGCGGCTTCACCGATGCCTGTTTGTTTTTGCCTTCTTCAAGCGGTATCACGACGCCCAAATGCCCGGACTCCTGTTCATTTTTGTTGAAAGACAATAGAAAGCGGGGCTCCATGCGGCAAGAGGCGAATTGTCCCGCCTCCCCAATTATGGCTGGAAAACGACCGGAATGATCGAAGTGATCCGCACCAACGACGCCGTCCTGCTTTCCTTCGCGGAAAGCCTGATGAAAGAAGCGGGCATCCATTGCCTGATTGCCGACGAGGGCATGAGCATCCTGGAGGGCTCGCTCGGCATGCTGCCGCGCCGCTTCCTCGTCGAGATCGACCGGGAGACCGAGGCGCGCCGGATCCTCAAGGATGCGGGGTTGGAAGCGGAGCTGAGGACGTGAGCGAAACGGCTCAGAAGCCCGTCACCGAAACCATCGACGCCTTCCATTACGGCCGCTTCCATCTGGTGCAGCCGAAGGGCATCGGCCATCGCTCGGGCATGGATGCCATGCTGTTGGCGGCCCTCGTTGCTGGCGATGGCCCGATGCGCGTCGCCGATCTGGGCGCCGGCGCGGGGGCTGCCGGCCTTGCCGTTGCCGCACGCATCGAAAAAGCCGAAGTGCTGCTCGTCGAGCGCTCGCCGCTGATGGCCGGTTTCGCCCGCAAGACGCTGGCGCTCCCCCAGAACGCCGCCTTCGCGCCGCGTATTTCCGTGCTGGAAGCCGATGTCGGCCTTTCCGGCAAGGCACGCCTCGAAGCCGGCCTTGTGGATGACGCCTACGACCACGTCATCATGAACCCGCCCTTCAACGACCGCATCGACAGCCGCACGCCCGATGCCCTGAAGGCCGAGGCGCATGCCATGGAGCACGATCTCTTCGAACGCTGGATCAAGACGGCGGGCGCCATCATGAGGCCGGGCGGCCAGCTCTCGCTGATCGCCCGCCCGCAATCCATCGCCGAGATCATCGCCGCCTGCGGCCGCCGCTTCGGCGGCATAGAGATCACCGCGCTGCACGCCCGCGACGGCGAACCGGCGCTGCGCATCCTCGTCACCGCCATCAAGGGCTCGCGCACAAAGCTCGCTTTGCGCATGCCGCTCGTCATGCACGAACCCGGCCGGCACGACTTCACCCCCTTCGTCAACGACCTCAACAACGGCCTTACGGCCTATTCGCGCCTGCCCAGAAGCTGAATTTTCAGCTCCGCCATTGTGTTTTCTCCGCTCGTGCATACATCAGCCGGGCAATTCAACGGGAGACAGAGCGCACGATGGCCGGATTTTTGAAGACGCTGGTGCCGAAGAGATTCCGCAAGCAAGGTGTTGCAATCCCGGTCGTCAGGCTGCATGGCGCGATCATGGCGGGCGGCAGCCAGTTCCGGCCGGCGCTCAATCTCGCGACCGCCTCCGCCGCGCTGGAAAAGGCGTTTTCCTACAAGGATGCGCCGGCCGTCGCCATCTCTATCAATTCGCCCGGTGGTTCGCCGGTGCAGTCGCGGCTGATTTTTCAACGCATTCGTGACCTCGCCGAGGAAAAGCGCAAGCGCGTCTTCGTCTTCGTCGAGGACGTCGCGGCCTCCGGCGGCTATATGATCGCCCTGGCGGGCGACGAGATCTTTGCCGATCCGACCTCCATCGTCGGCTCGATCGGCGTCGTTTCGGGAGGCTTCGGTTTTCCGGAAATGCTGAAGAAGATCGGCGTCGAGCGCCGCGTCTATACGGCCGGCACCAACAAGGCGATCCTTGATCCGTTCCAGCCGGAAAAGGAGCACGAGATCGATTATCTCAAGACGCTCCAGCTCGAAATCCACCAGGTCTTCATCGATATGGTCAAGACGCGCCGCGCCGGCAAGCTGGCCGACGATCCGGATCTTTTCTCCGGCCTGTTCTGGACGGGCGGGCGCGGCCTGTCGCTCGGTCTCATTGATGGCCTTGCCGACATGCGTTCGGAACTGAAGAAGCGCTATGGCGAAAAGACGCGGCTGGAACTCGTCTCCGCGCCAAAAGGGCTGTTTGGTCGCAAGGCGCCGGGCGTCGGGGGGCTTTCCGAGGATATCGCCGGTCGTATAGGCTCGGCGGGCGTGGCGGCGGTTGCCGATCTCGCGGAAGAAAAAGCGCTGTGGGGCCGCTTCGGGCTCTCCGGATAAAACAAGACTCTTGGGGGAGGGGCGATGGCCCAGATCATCTTTCTGCTTCTGGTCGTCGGCCTTGCCTGGTTCGGCTATCGCAAATTCGTTGGTGATGCCGAGCGGCTCTCCCGGTTGCGCAAGCGTGCCGAAGAGGAACGCCAGACCGGCGCGACGGGTACGCTCGTCAAGGATCCGAAAACCGGCGAGTACCGCCTGCGCCGCGACGACGAGTAGTTTCGGCACGATCCGTGCCGTTGCGGGAATGGACAAAGACCGGTTTCGTACTGGTCTGATACATTAACCAAACCCCGTAAGGTTAATACTGGATTTACACTGCCGCATCCCTGGGTTTTGCTTGCTCCCGCGCGTGGGAAGGCCGATCTAACGGCAAAGGCCGCATGATGCGGCCCGTCTATGCATGCAGTGAACGGAGTAAAATCATGGCCTCGCTCGACCTCGACCGGATCCGCACCATCGTCGTGACCGGTGGCGCTGGCTTCCTCGGCTCGCATATCGTCGACGATCTCCTGCATCACTGCCCGAATGCCCGCATCCGCGTGCTCGACAGCTTCACCTATGCCGCCGACATGGCGCATCTCGACGCCGCCTTCCGCTCCGGCCGCGTGACGCTGCAGGAGGGCGATGTCGGCAATCTCGATCTCGTCACCGAAGTCCTGAAGGATGCCGACCTCGTCGTGCATGCCGCCGGCGAAAGCCATGTCGAGCGCGCCTTTTCCGTACCGGAACGCTTCACGCTCGCCAATGCGCTCGGCACCCAGGTGCTGGTGGAGGCCATGGGCCGCCGCCGCGTGCCGCTGATGATCCATATCAGCTCCGCAGAGGTCTATGGCGCCGGCACGGGCGGCAATGGCGCGCCGGTCGGCGAGCTCGCGCCGCTCCTGCCCGACAATCCGCACGGCGCCTCCAAGGCCGCCGCCGAAATGCTGATCGCCGGTCTCACCCGCTCCTTCGGCGTCGATATCCGCGTCCTGCGCCCGGTCAATGTCGTCGGCACGCGCCAGAACACCGAAAAGCTCCTGCCGCGCTTCCTGGAACTCGCCGCCGTCGGCCGGCCGCTGCCGGTGCATGGCGACGGCGCTCAGATGCGCGCCTTCGTCACCATGGCGGATGTCTGTTCGGCCCTGCGCACGGTCGTGACCAAGGGTGCGGAAAACGCCACCTACAATGTCGCCGGCGATGAGCTCTTCGATATCCTGACGGTTGCCCGCATGGTGCTCGATGCCGTGCAGGAGCCGGTCTCCGGCGTCAATTTCGTGACCGGTCGCCCTGACAATGTCAGCCGCCCGCCGCTCGATACGCGCGCTCTGAAGGCGCTCGGCTGGGAGGCGAAGGGCACGCTGCGCCGCGAACTGCCGGCCCTTGCGGCCTGGTACGGCGCGCGCATCCCGCCCGGCCTGCGCCGTCAGATCCGCAATGTGCCGGATCTCGCGCCGCAGCGCGTGCAGGCTGTGACACAGGCTGCCGGTTCGGGTCTGTTCCGTTCGCTGGAGCGGCACTGAGGGGTCGCGGGCACCTGCCCGAAACTCTTGACCCCCCGGCCGCATCGTGGCACCAGTCCGCCAGCTTTTCAAAGAATGCCCGGATCGACGCCGATGACCTCTGCCCTGCCTGATCACATGAACCCGACCCGCTCCTTTCAGGGGCTGATCCTGACGCTCCATAACTATTGGGCGGACAAGGGTTGCGCGGTTCTCCAGCCCTACGACATGGAAGTCGGCGCCGGCACGTTCCACCCGGCGACCACGCTGCGCGCGCTTGGGCCCAAGCCGTGGCGTGCCGCCTACGTGCAGCCCTCGCGCCGCCCGTCGGACGGCCGCTACGGCGAGAACCCGAACCGTCTTCAGCATTATTACCAGTATCAGGTCATCCTGAAGCCGAACCCGTCGAACCTGCAGGAGCTCTATCTCGGCTCGCTCGCCGCGATCGGCCTCGATCCGCTGCTGCATGACGTGCGCTTCGTGGAAGACGACTGGGAAAGCCCGACGCTCGGCGCCTGGGGCCTTGGCTGGGAATGCTGGTGCGACGGCATGGAAGTCTCGCAGTTCACCTATTTCCAGCAGGTCTGCGGCATCGAATGCGCGCCCGTCGCGGGTGAACTGACCTATGGTCTGGAGCGCCTCGCCATGTATGTGCAGGGCGTCGACAATGTCTATGACCTCAACTTCAACGGCCGCGAGGGCGACGAGAAGATCACCTATGGCGACGTCTTCCTGCAGGCCGAGCAGGAATATTCCCGCCACAACTTCGAATTCGCCGACACCGCCATGCTGCACCGCCACTTCATCGATGCGGAGAAGGAGTGCATTGCGCTGCTTGCCGCCGGTGCGCCGGGTGATGCCGATAACCAGCGCCTGCACAAATGCGTGCTGCCGGCCTATGACCAGTGCATCAAGGCGAGCCATGTCTTCAACCTGCTCGATGCGCGCGGCGTGATCTCCGTTACCGAGCGCCAGAGCTATATCCTGCGCGTGCGCACGCTGGCCAAGGCCTGCGGCGAGGCCTTCCTGCTGACCGATGCCGGCGGCGTGAACTGGACGAAGGACGCGGCCTGATCCGCTCTTTTGGTTGCTGGCGCCATCACACCTCTCCTCCGTCATGGTCGGGCTTGACCCGACCATCCATCCACTGGCACGCCGTGCATGTGGATCCTCGGGTCAAGCCCGAGGATGACAACTGAGGGAGGTGCAAGCGCCTCTTAATGCAAAAAGCCATCCGGACCGGATGGCTTTTTTGTTTGCGGTTGAAAATACCTCAAGCCTGCGAGGAGACCTTCACGCCGAGTTCCCATACGGGCTTCAGGGTGGGGAAGGCGCCGGTGGGGAGCTGGCCGGCATAGGTCTGGAGAGCTCGGCGCACACCCGTCGGACGGTCGACCGAAGCGCCTGTCGTGTAGGCGAGGAACAGGGCGGTGAAACCGAGGACGTTGAGGGTGAGGACGAGGGCTTTCATGGCAGTGGCTTCAAGGTTCGTGTTGTTGATGAAGCAACTATCGGTCAAAGCGCGTCCGCGCGCGGTTCCCGCGGTGACAGGTCTCGAACGCGTTGATGCTATTGATACAAGGACTGCCGGTGCCGAGCCTCGAAAGGGCTTTCCTGCTGCGCGGCGAGTGCTAAGTTTCAACGAGAGAACAGAGGAGCGGAGAACCCCATGATCGGTTTGGCAATTGCGGCGGTGGTCGTCATCTACGCCATCATCATCTACAACGGCCTCGTGCGTGCGCGCCAAGTCAAGGAAGAGGCCTGGTCGGGCATCGACGTGCAACTGAAGCGTCGCGCCGACCTGATCCCCAACCTCCTGGAAACCGTGAAGGGCTACGCCGCGCACGAAAAAGAGACGCTGGAAAAGGTCGTGGAACTGCGCAACCGCGCCCAGGCCGTGCCGGCGGGTGACGTTGCCGGCCGCGCTGCCGCCGAGGGCATGCTGAGCCAGGCGCTCGGCCGCATCTTCGCGCTCGCCGAAGCCTATCCGGACCTCAAGGCCAACCAGAATTTCGCCGAATTGCAGCAGACGCTGGAGACCACCGAAGGCGAGATCCAGATGTCGCGGCGCTACTACAACGGTGCCGCACGCGATCTCAACGTCAAGGTCGAGAGTTTCCCCTCGAACCTCGTGGCAAACGTCTTCAAATTCGCCAAGGCACCCTATTTCGAGATCGACAATCCGGCCGACCGCGCCGTGCCGACCGTTAAATTCTGATCCCGGAGCTTTAGATGACGCGGATTGCTGCGCTGCTGACGCTCTGCTTCTTCGTCCTCGTCGGTGGCGCGGCGCGGGCGGAGGAATTTTTCGACCGCTACGATTCCGATATCAAGGTGGCGAAGAACGGCACGCTGACGGTGACGGAGGTAATCCGCGTCTATGCCGAGGGCAACCAGATCCGCCGCGGCATCTACCGCGATTTTCCGCTGACATTCGTCGACGCGAACGGGCGGGAGTTGCAAGTCGGCTTCAAGATCCTGAGCGTCGAGCGCGACGGTAAGCCCGAGCCCTATCACACGGAAAACATCCGCCGCGGCGTGCGCATTTATTTCGGCTCGGCCGATGTGCTGCTCGATCCCGGCTACCATGATTACCGCCTGACCTACGAGACGACGCGGCAGATCCGCTTCTTCGACAGCCATGACGAGCTGTTCTGGAACGTCACCGGCACGGAATGGGCCTTCCCGATCCGTCAGGCGACCGCGACCGTCACCCTGCCGGAGGGCGTGAAGGCAGAGGAACTGACCTACTTTACCGGCCCGCTCGGCGCGACGGACAAGAACGCACGGGCGGAAAATCGCGGCAACCGGGCCACGTTCGAAACGACCCGTCCGCTCGGTGTCATGGAAGGGCTGACGATCGGCGTGAAGATGCCGGCCGGCAGCATAAGCAAGCCGACGGCGGCGGAGGAACGCCTGCTGTTCCTTCAGGACAACAAAAGCCTCTTCCTCGCCTTCGGCGGCTTGATCCTGGTCGTCTTCTACTATCTCTGGGCCTGGCTCTCCGTCGGCCGCGATCCGCCGGCCGGCGTCGTCGTGCCGCGCTGGGATGCGCCCGAGGGCCTGTCGCCGGCGCTCGTCAATTATATCGACGAGAAGGGGTTCGGCGGGCAGGGCTGGACGGCGGTATCGGCCTCCTTCCTCAACCTCGCGGTCAAGGGGTTGGTCGAGCTCAAGGACCTCAACAACTCCATCACCGTCACCCGCACGGCCAAGCCCATCGACGGGCCGCTGCCGACGGGGGAGGCGACCCTGATGTCGTCGCTGCGCGCCGAGGGCAGCCTCTTCGTCATCGAAAAATCCAACGGCAAGCGCGTGCAGACGCTCGGCAAGGATTTCCGCGAGGCGATGGAGCGGGAGCACCGCCGCAAATATTATATCGCCAACTGGCCGCAGGCGATCGGCGGTGTGCTGCTGTCGCTCGTCTGCGTGGCGGCACTGCTCATCTTCGGTTCGCTGCCGGAAGAAGGGATCGCGCTGGTCGTCGTTCCCATCTTCGCCTCGGTCTTCATCTCGATCTTCGCCGTGGCGCTCGGCCAGAACCTGCGGCAGGCGCGGTCGCTCGGCGCGCGCATCTTCGCGGTCGCCATCATCGCCTTCGTCGGCTTCATCTTCCTCACGGTGTTCGGCGGCCTCGCCGTCGGCTTCTTCGTGACGGGGGCGGCGAATGGCCAGATGCCGTTGCTCGCCGCGCTCTGCGGCATCCTCGTCACCAATCTCGTCTTCTTCTTCCTGATGGGCGCGCCCACCCCGCTCGGCCGCAGGATGATGGATGGCATCGAGGGGCTGCGGCAATATCTGACGCTGGCCGAAAAGGACCGCATGAACATGGCCGGCGCGCCGGACATGTCGCCCAGCCATTTCGAGAAGCTTCTGCCCTATGCCGTGGCGCTCGGCGTGGAAAAGCCTTGGGCCGAGACCTTCGATCGCTGGCTTCTGGCGGCGGCTGCTGCCGGTGCGGCGGCGAGCTATCAGCCCGTCTGGTATCACGGCGACGGTTTCTCCTCCGGCAGTTTCTCCGATCGCATGGGCGGTTTTGCCGGCTCGATGGCCGGCACCATGACCGCCTCGCTGCCCGACCCGCCGAAAAGCTCGTCCTCCGGCTTCTCCTCGGGCGGCGGCTCCTCCGGTGGCGGCGGAGGCGGGGGCGGCGGGGGCGGCTGGTAGACTTTTCGGCATTGAGCGGATGACATTTGCGCTGGGGCTTGCTAAGTCCCCGACCAGTTGAAAAATCAGATGTTTGTGAACGCCCATGCCCGATCTTCTGCTTGAACTCCGCTCCGAGGAAATTCCCGCCCGCATGCAGCGCAAGGCGGCAGGCGACCTGAAGAAGCTCCTGACCGATGCGCTGGTCGAGGCGGGCCTGACCTATGAGGGCGCGCGCGAATACTGGACGCCGCGCCGCCTCACGCTCGATATCCGCGGCCTCAATGCCCGCTCGAGCGATGTGCGCGAGGATATCAAGGGCCCGGCAACATCGGCCCCCGAGCAGGCGATCCAGGGTTTTTTGCGCAAGGCCGGCCTGTCCTCGATTTCCGAGGCGCATGTTCACTCGGATCCGAAGAAGGGTGATTTCTACGTCGCCCATGTCGTCAAGCCCGGCCGCCCGGCAGACGAGATCATCGCCGATGTGATGCCCGGCATCATCAGGAATTTCCCCTGGCCGAAGCCGATGCGCTCCGGCGCCGGCTCGGCCAAGCCCGGCTCGCTGCAATGGGTGCGCCCGCTGCAATCGATCGTCTGCACCTTCGGCTCGGAAACCGAGGAGACGCGCGTCGTGCCCTTCGAGGTCGGCGGCATCGTCGCCGGCAATGTCACCTATGGCCACCGCTTCCATGCGCCCGAGGCCATCACCGTGCGCCGCTTCGAGGATTATGCCTCGAACCTCGAAAAGGCCAAGGTCGTGCTCGATGCCGAGCGTCGCAAGCAGATCATCGCGACGGATGCCAACAACATTGCCTTCGCCAATGGCCTGGAACTCGTCGAGGACGAGGGCCTGCTGGAAGAAGTCTCCGGTCTCGTCGAATGGCCGCAGGTGCTGATGGGCACCTTCGAGGAAGAGTTTCTGGCGATCCCCTCGGAGATCATCCGCCTCACCATCAAGACGAACCAGAAATGCTTCGTCACCCGCAAGCCCGGCGCCGAAACGCTCTCCAACCACTTCATCCTCGTCTCCAATATCGAGGCGAAGGACGGCGGCAAGGAGATCGTGCACGGCAACGGCAAGGTCGTGCGCGCCCGCCTGTCGGACGCCAAACATTTCTGGCTGCGCGACCAGGGCAACCTGCCCGATCTCGAAACGCTCGAAGCTTCCGCTGCGAAATTCAACCTCGATCTCGCCAAGCCGCTCGACCAGCGCATGGCAAAGCTCGATGCGCTGAACGTGACGTTCCACGCCAAGCTCGGCACGCAGGGCGCACGCGTCGAACGCATCCGCAAACTCGCCGCCGAACTCGCGCCCGTCGTCGGTGCCGATCTCGCGCTTGTCGACCGCGCCGTGGTGCTCGCCAAGGCGGACCTGCGCACGGAAGCCGTCGGCGAATTCCCGGAACTGCAGGGCATTATGGGCCGCAAATATGCGGCGTTGCAGGGCGAGGACGCCGCCGTCGCGGCCGCAATCGAGGATCATTGGAAGCCGAACGGCCCCTCTGACCGTCTGCCTGCGGAAAAGGTCGGCCTGACCGTGGCGCTCGCCGACAAGCTGGATACGCTGGTCGGTTTCTGGGCCATCGATGAAAAGCCCACCGGCTCGAAGGATCCCTATGCGCTGCGCCGTGCCGCGCTGGGCGTCATCCGCATGCTGCTCGAAAAGAATGTCCGCCTGCCGCTCGCTTCGGTGGCGAAGGACCCGGATCTCATCGCCTTCTTCCACGACCGCCTAAAAGTCTATCTCCGCGACATGGGCGCGCGCCACGATCTCATCGACGCCGTGCTGACGCCCGAGGCCGACGATCTCCTGATGGTCGCTCGCCGCGTCGAGGCGCTGACGGCCTTCATTACCTCGGAAGAGGGCCAGAACCTGCTCGCCGGCACCAAGCGCGCCACGCAGCTTCTCGCCGCTGAGGAGAAGAAGGGCACCGTCGTCGATGGTGCTGTTTCGCCCGCCCTCCTGCTGCTCGATGCGGAAAAGGCGCTGTACGCCGCCGTGGAAAGCGCCTCGAAGGATGCGGCCGCCGCCGTCGCCAAGGAAGACTTCCGTTCGGCCATGGAGGCGCTGTCGACGCTGCGTGGGCCGGTCGATCAGTTCTTCACAGACGTGCTCGTCAACGACGAGGACCCGGCGATCCGCGCCAACCGCCTCGCGCTTCTCGCCGCCATCCGTTCGGCGACCGGCACGGTTGCCGACTTCTCCAAGATCACGGGGTAAGGGACGGGCGCTGATGGCCGGGAAAATCCTCATCAGCGCCTGCCTTGCCGGTCTGCCGGTCCGTTACAACGGCTCGGCCAAGCCACTGATCCACGATGCCGTCGAGCGCTGGAAGGCGGAGGGGCGGCTGGTGACGCTTTGCCCGGAGCTGGCAGGCGGCTTCCAGGTGCCGCGTCCGCCGGCGGAAATCGAAAACGGTCTCGATGGCGACGACGTGCTCGACGGGCGCGCGCGGGTGCTGGAAATCTCCGGTGGGGATGTCTCGGCCGCCTATATCGACGGCGCGCGCATCGCGCTCGATGTGGCGCGTAAGAATGGTTGCCGCCATGCGCTGCTCATCGATGGCAGCCCGTCCTGCGGTTCCGGCTTCGTCTATGACGGCTCGTTTTCCGGCCGGAAACATGCGGGGCAGGGGGTGACGGCGGCGTTTCTGCGCCGCAACGGTATTGCCGTCTATTCAGATCGTGAGGTCGATCAACTCGTGGATGCGATCGGCTGACACGAATACGCCCCTGCTTGAGGTCAGGGGCGCATCGTCCGCTTGCGCGGAGTCCTGTCAGTCTGGAGGGACCGAGAGGCAGGGTCTAGATAATATGGGGTCAGTTGACCCGCAATTCAAACCCTGCCGGATCAAACTCCTGTGAAGAGGCCACGGTGGCCGTCTTCGCATCGCGTGCGGCGCCGCTGTCGAGCGCGCTCGTCTTGGCGGTGGCATCGACAGCAATTGTCGTGTCTTCTTCCGCAGGGGCTGCTGCATCCGCTGCCTGCACCGTCTCGGCCGGGGCCTTGCTGACGAAGAGCACGGGCGAGCCGCCCATCCAGGCTTCGGTGCGGTAGATCTTGCGCTCGCCATTGGCCTCGCGGATCTCGACCTTCTGCGTGCCGGGGTCGATGGCATCGACGTGATAGGTGTTTGCTTCGCGCTTCGGCTTTAGCGCCGGGCAATCGTCGCAGCTGACGGTTTCGATGCTTCCGGCCGTCGTCGTGCCGCTGACGGGCTCAAACGAACCGGCAAAAGCGGGGGCGGCGGCAAGCAACGCGGCAAAGGTCAGCAGGGTGCGCATCAAAGGGTCTCCCTCATGGTTGAGAGGAGAATAGCGTCCGCCGGTTACGGTCCCGTCAGGGGAAATGGTAAACTTTGAACTATCGTGCGTTTTTCGCTTGGGTCGCTTAGGCCTGTTCGCGGGCGACGGCACGCCAGCCGATGTCGCGCCGGCAGAAACCGTTGCCCCATTCGACCTTGTCGAGCGCCTGATAGGCCGCGGCCTGCGCCTCGGCCACCGTCGGTGCCACGGCTGTCACGTTGAGCACGCGCCCGCCGGTCGCGACCAGCTGGCCGTCCTTCAAGGCTGTGCCGGCATGAAACACCTTGGTCGCGGCGTCATCGGCGGGAATGGACCGGATCGGCGTGTTCTTCTCATAGCCGGCCGGATAGCCCTTGGAGGCCATGACGACCGTCAGTGCCGGGGCGTCACGCCATTCGGCCGAAACCTTGTCGAGCCGGCCGATCGCGGCGGCATGCAGGATCGGCAGAAGGTCGCTGTCGAGGCGCATCATCAGCACCTGGCATTCCGGATCGCCGAAACGCACATTGTATTCGATGAGCTCGGGGCCTTTGGCAGTGATCATCAGGCCGGCGAAGAGCACGCCTTGGAACGGATGGCCGTCGGCCGCCATGCCGCGGATCGTCGGCTCGATGATCTCCTTCATCGTGCGCTCGACCATTTCTTGCGTCATGACGGGAGCAGGGGAGTAGGCGCCCATGCCGCCGGTGTTCGGGCCGGTATCGCCGTCGCCGACACGCTTGTGGTCCTGGGCTGAGGCGAGCGGCAGCGCGTTCACACCGTCGCAGAGGCAGAAGAAGCTCGCCTCCTCGCCATTGAGGAAGGCTTCGACCACCACTTCCGCACCGGCCGCGCCAAAAGCGCCGTCGAAGCAGTCGTCGACGGCGGCCAGCGCCTCGTCGAGCGTCATCGCCACGGTCACGCCCTTGCCGGCCGCAAGCCCGTCCGCCTTGATGACAATGGGTGCGCCTTCGGCCCGGATATAGGCCTTGGCTGCGGCGGCATCGGTGAAGCGCTGGTAAGCACCGGTCGGGATGTCGTATTTGGCGCAGAGATCCTTGGTGAAGCCCTTGGAGCCCTCAAGCTGGGCGGCAGCGGCGGACGGGCCGAAGACGGCGATGCCTTCGGCGCGCAGCACATCGGCAATGCCGGCCACCAGCGGCGCTTCTGGGCCGACGACTACGAAGCCGACACCGTTTTCCTTGCAGAAAGAAACGACGGCGGCGTGGTCATCGATGTCGAGCGAAACGAGTATGGCGCATTCTGCGATGCCGGGATTGCCGGGCGCCGCATAGAGCGTGTCGAGGAGCGGAGACTGCGCCAGCTTCCAGGCGAGTGCATGCTCGCGTCCGCCCGATCCGATCAACAGAACCTTCATGCCCGTACCCTCGATCCGTCCTTGGTTGTGAGGGCGGGTTAAGGGCAAAGCGGCGAAAGATCAAGGGCTGCGGGGCGTCAGAGGGTAGCCGCGCCCTTTTCCTCCACGCTGCGGCCTAGGTTTTCCAGTTCGGTGTCGATCAGGTGCACGTCTTCGTACCAGCCGTCGTCCTCCACCATGGCGCTTTCGGTGGCGGCGCGCTGGAGGGCGCGGGCTTCGGTGCGCAGCTTTTCCAGCTTTGCGATCTTCTCCTTGCGCGAAAGGCCGGTGTCGCTGCGGATCGCGTTGAGTTTCAGTTCCATCGTGCTGACGGTCATGACATGTCTCCTTCTGTCGTCGGGAGAACGTCGGCGCTTGCGAATCGTTCCGGATGTCGGCATCCGGTAGATGGTTAGCGAAACGGTAATGAAACGCGGCTATTCCTAATGAAATCGAAGGTTTCGGCGGCCCGCGGCGGGTCTGCCGGCAAAGCGAGGATTGTGTTTTGCGTATCCGTATCCCGACCGCAATGACTGCGGCCGCCCTCATTCTTGCGCCCGTTTCCGCCTTGGCTGGCGACGGCGAGCATTTCTGGTCCGGTGACTGGTATCTGAAGGTCGGCGCCGCCGGCTTTGCCGCACCGCGCTATCAGGGCGCCAAGTCCTATCTCTTCCAGGTCACGCCGATGATCTCGCTCGGCAAGGCCGGCAGCACGGTGCGCTTCTCCTCGCGCAACGACAATCCGTCCTTCGCGCTGATCGACAATGGCGGCTTCCGCGCCGGCGCCACCGGCAAGCTGGTCATGCCGCGCGACGAAGACGATTCCAAAGATCTCAAGGGCCTGACGCCGGTCAAGCTCGGCGGTGAACTCGGTGCCTTCGCCGAGGCCTATCCGACGGACTGGTTGCGCGTGCGCGGCGAAGTGCGTCATGGTATCCGCAGCCATCACGGCGTCGTCGCGGATCTCTCGGCCGATGCCTTCGTCGATGTCCGCCCGGATGTGCGCATCTCCGCCGGCCCGCGCATGACGCTCGCCTCGAAGGATTACATGAACGCCTATTACGGCGTGAAGCCAAGCCAGACCGCCGAGTCCGGTCTTGCTGCTTACAATCCGAACGGCGGCGTCGAATCCGTCGGCGCGGGGGCGGCGATCACCTGGCAGGTCAACGAGAAGATCGAGACCAGTGCGTTTGCCGAATACAAGCGCCTCGTCGGCCCGGCCGCGGATTCCAGCCTCGTCAAGCAGCGCGGCGATCGCGACCAGTTCCTGATCGGCCTTTCGGCGACCTATCGCTTCGATTTCACGCTGCGGTAAGACCATGCGGCCTCGTGGCGGCTTGACCCCGGTCAAGCCGCTTGCGATCTAGGCTGCATGATGAACCAGACACCCGATTCAAACCGCCCCGATACCGGCCGCGTCGCCGACGCCCCCTCCCAGAACTGGGTCTACCGCGTCCTGCCGCGCGGCCTCTGGCCCTATGCCCAGCTCGCCCGCTGGGATCGGCCGATTGGCTGGCAGCTCCTGATGCTGCCGTGCTTCTGGTCGGCGGCGCTGGCGGCCAATGTGGCGGCCTCCGCCGGCACGTTCAGCGGCGCGCGCCTCGTCTGGCATCTCCTGCTGTTCTTCGTCGGCTCCGTCGCGATGCGCGGCGCCGGCTGCACCTATAACGACCTCGTCGACCATGAGATCGACAACGCGGTGGCCCGCACCCGCTCGCGTCCGCTGCCATCGGGCCGCGTTAGCCGCAAGCAGGCGAAGATCTTCATGGTGCTGCAAGCGCTGGTTGGCCTCCTCGTGCTTCTGCAGTTCAACACCTTCTCGATGCTGCTCGGCGTCGCCTCGCTCGCCATCGTCGCGATCTATCCCTTCGCCAAGCGCTTTACCGACTGGCCGCAATTCTTCCTCGGCATGGCCTTTTCCTGGGGCGCGCTGATGGGGTGGGCAACCGAGTTCGGCACGCTTGCCGCCGCACCCGTCGCGCTCTACATCGCCGCCATCGCCTGGACGATCGGCTACGACACGATCTACGCCCATCAGGACAAGGAAGATGACGCGCTGATCGGCGTGCGCTCCACCGCCCGCCTGTTCGGCGAGAAGACCGCGCAATGGCTGATGGGCCTCTACGGCCTGACGGTCGCGATGATCGCCGTCGCCTTCTGGCTGGCCGGTGTGGGGTTTGTCGCGTGGTTTGGCCTTGCCGTCGTGGCGCTGCTTCTCGCCCGTCAGATCGGTTCGCTGGAAATCGACGACCCCGAACAGTGCCTGGCGCTGTTCAAGTTTAACGGGGTCGTCGGTCTGATCCTGTTTGTCGGACTGATCGCCGCGCTGCCGTTCGCCTAGCGACGACTGATCACGCGGTCTTCAGAACGCTTGCCGGTACGTCCGCGTCGATCCGGCGCGCGCCGCCATACTCGGTCGTGCGATCGAAACCGATGCCCGAGGCGCCGGAGCGGCGGCTGGTGGCGACGACCTGGAACGCGTTGAGCGCTCCACGGTGGAAGGACAGCGCGCAGAGCGAGAGATAGAGCAGCCAGATGCGGGTCTGCGGCATGCCGACGAGGGCGGCACCCTCTTCCTTGCGGTCGTAGAGGCGGCGCACCCAGTGCTCGGTCGTGTAGCCGAAATGCTCGCGCACGGCTTCCACTTCATGCACTTCGAAGCCGGCTTGTTCCAGCGCGCCGGTGGTCATGCCGATATGGTCGAGCTCGCCACCGGGGAAGATGTACTTGATGATGAACTGCATATAGGGCGTCAGCCGCGGGAAATCTTCCGGGCGCGCCGTGTTGCGGCGGAAGCTGGCCTGGCCGAAATAGACGCCACGCGGACGCATGTGCTTGCGCAGGTACTTGTAGAAGTCCTGGTGGTTGGCGATGCCGACATGCTCGATCATCTCGACCTGGGCGATCTTGTCGAAGACCTGGTCGTCGGCAAGGCTGCGGCAGTCGCGCAGCTCCACCTTCACGCGGTCGCCGAGGCCCATATTGGCGACCTTGGTCTTCACATGGGCGAACTGCTCTTCCGACAGCGTCGTGCCATAGGCTTCGACGCCGTAATGCTGGGCGGCATAGCATAGGAGACCACCCCAGCCGCAGCCGGGGTCGAACAGCTTGTCGCCGGGGGCGAGCCTGAGCTTGCGGCAGATGAGGTCGAGCTTGTTCAGCTGCGCTTCGTCGAGCGAGCTATCCGGTGTGGGGAAATAGGCCGAGGAATAGACCATCTCCTTGTCGAGGAAGAGCTCGTAGAATTCGTTGGAGAGATCGTAGTGGAAGCCGATCATCTCCTTGTCGTTGCGGCCGCTGGAGGGCGTCGCCGCCGCCGTCTTGGTGAAGCGCTTGACGAAGGAGGAAACGGAATAGCTCTTCAGAAGAATGGGTAGCGCCATCTTCAGCATGCGCACCTTGTTGATCTTCTTCGGCAGCGAGAGGAATTGCAGGTGATCGACCCGGCGCATCGCATCGACCGGGTTGGCGCCGACGATGTCGAGATCGCCGGTCGCATAGAGTTCGGCCACGCTGATCAGCGACGGCGCGCGCAGCAGGCGGCGCAGCACGTTGGCGGAAGCGATGACGAAACGGATATCGTCCTTGGCGCCGGTGCCGAGCGGGATGATCGTGCCGTCCCAAAGCTCAAGGCAGATATTGACGTCGAGGTGTCTCGCCAATTCTCCGATGACGGCCTTGGTTGCTTGCAATTCCCGTTCCGTACCAAGTTCACGCGACATAAAGAGGCTTCCCGACGTTTTTAAACCGGAGTGCAATGTGCTGTTTCACGGACTGTTGTCAACCGCTGCGGGCGAGATGTCGGGGAAAGCAGGGCGTTCGAAGCCCTGATTTACCGATAGCGCGGCGCCCGCGCACCGGTCGCGCTGCGTTCTTCGAGCCGCCGCAGGGTTGCGGGATGCACGGCCAATTCAAAACCGCGGCGCGGCGGGCGGCCGCGCTCGATGAGGGCGGCATCGGCCTTGCGGATCTGGACGAGGAGGGTGGTGAAGAGCTTTGCCATGTGATCGTGTCCCTTGCGTTCGCTGCGGCTTCGGCCGCTCGTGTTGAACGCTCTTTCCCACGCGGCGGGCGTGAAAAGTGTTCCGGAGGGAACAGGGCACGAAAAAAGCCGGCCGCAGGGGACGGCCGGCTTTGGGGCCATTCTCTGACGCGAGGCGGTCGCGTTCGGAAGGACCGAAGGGAAAGGGCGTCGTCGCGACTGGAGGAAAGCGCAGACGCCCCAAGGGCTCACGGTATCGGCATGCTCAACGGCGGGCGATAATCTCCCGTCCGTCGATCTTCATCTGGACGCCGAGCTTGCCCGTCGTGCGGCGGACGAGGAAGCGCGGGCGGCGGTCTGCGAAATAGGAGTGGCGGCGGCGCGGCATGGCCGGCCGGTTCGCGCCGGTCAGGTGGTCGTCGAGCGGGCGGGCGACACCGTCGGCTTCCACCATCAGCATGGGAATGCGGTAGGCTTCCGCCCAGCTACGCCAGTCGGCGGCGATGTCGCAGAGATCGTGCGCCACCAGCAGCGGGATGCAGAGATCCGGATCGTCATGGTGCAGTTCCAGCGTCACGGTCACGTCGCCGTTGCCATGGTCGATGGCGCGGGCGGCCACACCCTTGAAGGCGCGGGCCGGAAGCGCAATCGAGAGCGGCAGGCCGCTCGACGGCAGGACCTTGCGCAGCACGGCGCCGCGTTCGTCCAGCGTGATGGTGGCATCGGTTCCCTCGCTGCGCAGCTCGAAGGTCACCGCCTGCGGGAAGCGCTTGGGATCGAGCCGGAGCGTGGTGCCGGCCCAGGCCGGCTTGGAAACGGTATTCAGCATGTCTTTCGCCCTTGTTTTCCTTGAGAGCCGGTGTCCGGTCTTCTCATCGGGACTTTTCGTCCTCTGAGGGCGAGAATAGGCGTGGCCCCTTCCTCGTCGCTTAAAAATCGCGGTTAAAAAAACTTTGCGCTTTCTGATGGTTATCAAAACCGCACGGGCTACGGTTTAGGAGACGTGAACATCGTCCGGGGCATTTGAACCGTTGCGGAGAAAGGCCCGGACAAGGCCCGGACAAGCCACGCGCGCGAGAATGCGGTATAATCGGCCTGCGTATGATCCGAAGGAAGAGTGCCTCGATGTTGTCGACCTATACGAGCTACAACCTCATCGCGAAGGACATGTTGAAGTCGCTGAACCGGACGGCGGCCGAGACGACGAATGCCCGCGACGCAGAATATTACAAGGAAAACATCGGCAAGGTCACCTCGGTCGACGCGTTCCTCGACGACTACCGGCTCTATTCCTACGCCGTGAAAGCCTTCGGTCTCGAGGAGATGACCTACGCCAAGGCCTTCATGAAAAAGGTGCTGGACAGCGACCTGACGGACAGCGCGAGCTTCGCCAACAGCCTGACGGACGAGCGCTACCGCAACTTCGCCGCCGCCTTCAGCTTCGCCGACTCGACCGCGTCGGCGCAGACCGAAGTGCAGCTCGACGAGACGATCGGCCTCTACACCGCCACCGCCAACAATGCCGGCGACGCCATCAAGGAAGAGACGCGCTACTACAATATCGTCATCGACAGCACGACCAATGTCGATCAATTCCTCAACAATGATCGCCTGCGCAACTACATGTTCACGTCCTACGGCATCGACCCGGACACCTATTCGCGTGCGACCGTCCGCGGCGTGCTGACGAGCGATCTCAACGATCCCGCAAGCTTCTTCAACACGCAGTTCGAGACGAAGAAGACGGCGGCCGTGGCGGCGATCCAGACGGCGGCGGACGAGCTTTCGATGCTGACGAACAACGCCACCAATGCCGCGCGCATCGCCCAGCTCAAGGCCGAGATCACCAGGCAGAACGCCGTCATCACGGGCGTTGAGAAATACCGTACGCTGGCGGAGGCCTATAATTTCAACACGGACGGCACGGCCACGGCCGGCACCGTTCAGGATGCCGGCCAGAAGGCGACGACGAACGAGCGCTACACGCTCTCCAATCCGCGCGTGACCTCGGCTGCGGCGCTGCTCAACCGGGCCTATTTCGAGGAGAAGATCGGCTCCGTCACGAGCGTCAGTGAGCTTGTCAGCGATCCGCGCATGCTGAGCTACGTCAAGACGGCTTTCGGGCTCGACAAGCTCTCGGTCGTCAGCTCGACCATCACCAACATTCTGACGAGCAGTGCGGACCCGAGCGACACGTCGAGCTACATCAATATGTTCGGCGCCGAGGACAAGGCGAAGTATTTTGCCCTGCGCAACGCCTTCAATTTCCAGGAGGACGGCACGCTTGCGGCCGGCGATACCGCCCAGACGGCCGCGCAGACCGCGGTCACGGGCGGCGCCTATATGAACACCTACAACGACAAGGACGACGAGGCGGATGCGACCGCCATCAAGCGCTTCAAGAGCCAGATCAGTGCCGTCAAGACGGTGGCGGACTTCGTCGGCGAGGCGTCTGTTTACGACTTCGCGTTGAAAGCCTTCGGCCTCGATCCGACGAAGGTTTCCGCCCTGACGATCAAGAACGTGCTGAAGAGCGACCTCAACGATCCCAAGAGCTATGTGTATCAGCTCAAGGACGAGCGTTACGTCGAGCTTGCCAAGGCGTTCAATTTCGATGCGAAGGGCAATATCAGCGCGCCGAAGCTGGCGCAATCCGAGGCCGAGATCATCGTCACTTCGCGCGCCTATGTGGTGGAAAAATCCCGTTTCGGAACGGACGACGACAAGACGAAGGCGCAGGACGAGGCGAAATATTACTCCGTCCAGATGCAGAAGATCGAATCCGTCGATGAACTGCTGGCCGACAAGCGCCTCGTCAATTTCGTACTCGAAGCCAACGATATCGACCCCAAGAGTGTCGATAACACCTTCCTGAAGAAGATTTTCGCCTCCGACCTCGACGATCCCAAGAGCTTCGTTAACCAGCAGAGCGACCGCGCCTATCGCAAGATCGTCGCCTCGTTCAATTTCAACGCCGAGGGCAAGGTCCAGCAGCCCGACGACGCGCAGATCCAGTCGCGGCGCGGCATCTACGAGACGATCGACAACTATGTGCGCCAGCAGATGGAAGAAGAGGCGGGCAACGACAATGCCGGTGTGCGCCTCGCGCTCTATTTCGAGCGCAAGGCCGGCACGATCTCCAGCGCCTACGACGTTCTGGCCGACGACGCGCTGTTCCAGGTGTTCAAGACGCTCTTCCAGCTGCCGGACGAGGTGGGCAGCGCCGACATCGACGCGCAGGCCGACATGGTCAAGCGCTACCTGAAGCTCGAAGATTTGCAGGACCCGGAAAAGGTCGCCAAGATGATCACCAAGTTCTCGGTGCTCTACGATCTCGACAACCAGTCGACTGACGATCCCGCTTTGTCGGTGCTGACCAGTTCCGGCTCCGCCAGCATCAGCGCCGACACGATGATGTCGCTCGCGCAGCTGCGCACCGGCGGTTAAGGTTCAGATCGCGACGACCTTGCCGGGGTTCATGATGCCGGCCGGGTCGAAGGCTTGCTTGACCCTTCGCATCAGGTCCATCTCGATCGGCGTGCGCACTGCCGCAAGTTCGTCGCGCTTCAGCTGGCCGATGCCGTGCTCGGCGGAGATCGAGCCGTTGTATTTCAAGACGATGCCGTGCACGAGATGATTGATCTCGCGCCAGCGGCCGAGGAAGGCCTGCTTGTCGGCGCCGACGGGCTGCGAGATGTTGTAGTGGATGTTGCCGTCACCCATATGGCCGAAGGAGCAGATGCGCGCGCCTGGCATCGCCGCCATCACGGCCGCATCGGCTTCCGCCATGAAAGCCGGAATGGAGGAGACCGGCACGGAGACATCGTGCTTGATCGAGCCGCCCTCCGGCTTCTGGGCCGGCGACATGCTTTCGCGCATATGCCAGAGCGCCTTGCGCTGCTCCTCGCTGGAGGCGATCACGGCATTTTCGACCAGCCCCGCCTCGATGCCTTCGGCCAGCAGCGCCTCCATCATGCGGCGCGCCGTCTCGGCGGCGTCCGAAGTGGAGATATCGATCAGCACATACCAGTCATGCCGGGTGGCGAGCGGATCGCGCACGCCGGGAATATGCCGCGTGGTGAAATCGACGCCGAGGCGCGGCATCAGCTCGAAGCCGGTCAGCGCCGTGCCGCAGCGGCTGGACGCACGCTCGAAGAGGGCGAGGGCATTCTCAACGGATTTCAGCCCGGCAAAGGCCACTTCATGACCGAGCGGGCGCGGAAAGAGTTTCAGCACCGCCCCGGTGATGACGCCGAGCGAACCCTCCGCGCCGATGAAGAGATCACGCAGGTCGTAGCCGGTATTGTCCTTCTTGAGGCGGCGCAGGCCGTTCCAGACTTCGCCGGTCGGCAGCACGACCTCGAGGCCGAGGCACAGCTGGCGCATATTGCCATAGGCGAGCACCGCAGTACCGCCGGCATTGGTGGAAAGGTTGCCGCCGATCTGGCAGGTGCCCTCCGAGCCGAGCGACAGCGGGAAGAGCCGGTCGACGTCTTCCGCGGCCTTCTGGATCTCCGCCAGCACCGCGCCGCCATCGGCGACGATGACATTGCCGACCGGATCGACGTCGCGGATGCGGTTGAGACGGGAGAGCGACAGCACGACATCCGCCATGCCCTCACGCGGCACGCTGCCGCCGACATGGCCGGTATTGCCGCCCTGCGGCACGATGGCCGTGCCGGTTTCCGTGGCAAGCGCCAGGATGGCCGAGACTTCTTCCACCGAGCCGGGCCGCAGCACCAGCGGCGAGGTGCCATGGTAAAGCCCGCGGCTTTCGACGAGATAGGGCGCGATGTCCTTGTCATCGACCAGCGCATGGGCCGGACCGGTGATTGTGGCGAAGCGGGCGATGAGTTCGGGGGGAAGTGTTGCCGCAACCATGGTCGTCTCCATTCTTATCCGCGCGGGGCGGCGGCCCTCTGCAAACGGTCGTTGATCGCCTCGCCGAGGCCCGTGGCGGGAATGGGCGAAAAGGCGATTGCACTGCCGCCCGCCGCATCCGCCTGCTTCATGTAGCCGAAGAGATTGGCGGCGGCTTCGGCAAGGTCGCCGGAAGGGCTGAGGTCGAGCACCAGCGCCGCTTGCGCCTCGCCGGGAAGCGGCGTGCCCCCGAAGCGGATCAGCACTTCGCCCGGCCGCACGTCGCTGGCATCGAGCCGCACCGGCGCATCGGGCGCATAATGCGAGGCGAGCATGCCGGGTGCCTCGATGGTCGCGCCGGCCGTCTCGTTGCGCAGAACGGGCAGGCCGGTGACGCGCTCGATGTCGGCTGCGTCCAGCCCGCCGGGCCTCAGCAGGCGGATCGTCCCGCCCTCGACCTTGATAATCGTCGATTCGAGCCCGACGACCGCCGGCCCGCCATCGAGGACCAGCTCCAGCTTCGCGCCGAAATCGTCGGCGACATGGCGGGCCGTGGTCGGGCTGATGCGGCCGGATGTGTTAGCGCTGGGCGCGGCGAGCGGCTTGCCGAAGGCGGCGAGCAGCCGGCTGGCAAACCCCTTGGGAATGCGGATGCCGACAGTATCGAGCCCGGCGCGCGCCAGCGGATGGATGGCGCTCTCCGGCCGGATCGGCAGAACCAGCGTCAGCGGCCCCGGCCAGAAGGCCTCGGCGATCCTGCGCGACAGCGGGTCGAAGACCGCGTGTTTTTCCGCCATGGCGAGATCGGCCATATGGCAGATCAGCGGATTGAAGCGCGGCCGGCCCTTCATGTCATAGATGCGGGTGATGGCGAGCGGATTGGTGGCATCGGCGGCAAGGCCGTAGACCGTCTCGGTGGGAATGGCGACCGGCACGCCGCGGCCGAGCGTTTCGGTGGCGCGCGCCAGCGCTTCCTCCGCATCCGTGCGCGTGTCAACGATATCAGCCATCTCGCCCTTCCGTCTTTGCCGCTTCCTTTACAGGCCTTTGCCGGCAAATGCCAAGAGTTCGGCGGATGGCTAAAATTCGAACGGCCGGATTAGATCGGCCGAAAGACTGGGCTGTTACGGTCAGGGTGAAAAGTCCCGCAAGCAGGTCCGCATCTGAATGGCTAACAGGAAATCCTCGACCACCGACGTCGCCTTGCGCGTTGCAACGGCCATGAAGCAGATGGGCATAGACGGCCTGCCGCGCAATTACGAACTGGTCTACGAGGCCTATGCCGGCAGCAATCCGGATCTCGTGCGCGACTTCATCGCACTCGGCAAATACAAGACCCAGGCCGCCCTCGATGAACTGGGCCGGAAATACCTGCCGCACCAGCACGAGGCGAGCGTGCTGCAGCGCTCCGCCGGCGCGATCAGCAACGAGATGAGCAATTTCATGGACCTGCTCAGCCAGGAGCGCTCCTCGCTGAACGACTACGGCCGCCTGATCGGCGAGGCCTCGCAGGTGATCGGCAGCGTCGGTGGTGCGCTCGGCAGCTCGCTCGAAGCGTTGCAGCGCGCCACCGAGCAGCGCGTCACCCACACGGCGGAGATGGCGGAAAAAGTTGCGGCGCAATCGGCCACGATGGACGGCATCCAGAAGGAGATGGTGGAATTCGAGGCGATGAAATTCGTCGATCCGCCGACCAAGCTCGGCAATCGCCGCGCCTTCAACAAGGCGCTCGCCCGCGTCTATGCGAACCCCTCCCTGCCGATGCTCTGCGGCGTCGTCGTGGCGGAAGTGGACGCCGAACGCCGCTTCTCGCCGGCCCAGATAGAGGCGCTGTCCGACCATCTCGTGACCTTCTACGGCGGCCTGATCCGCCAGGCCTTCCCGTCAAACGACCTCGCCGTGCGTTTCGACGGCCTGCGCTTCGGTTTCCTGTTCAACACTTCGGATGAGGGGGAGGTGGAGCGGCTGATCGATCTGCTGCGCGCCGCCTTCCAGACGGTGGCGCTGCGCGATCCGCGCACCAACCGCAATCTCGGCCATCTTACCCTGTCGGCCGGTGTCTGCATGTCGGATCGCGCCGACAGCGCGCTCGACCTGTCCTCGGCCTGCGAGCGGGCTCTCCTTGAAGCCAAGGCCTCCGGCGGCGACCAGATCGTCGTCTACGGCCGCGGCGACGAGGTGCCGGCGGGCAAGGAGTGGATGCTGTACAGGGCGTGAGAAGCCGTTCCAGCAAAAGGGTGAAGCGGGTTTGCGTCCGGAATTGCGTTCGGGAAACTTAAAGCGCGCTGATGATCTTGCGCAGCGCCTCGTTGCGGGCGCCGAGCATCAGTACGTTCTTCATGGCGAGCTTGGGATCATCCGTGCGGAAGATCACGCCGTTGCCGCGCACCTTGCGATCGATCGTCAGGCGGCCTTCGTGGTCCGTCGGCGTGATGGCGACGGCGAAATACATGCGGCTCTGCTTTTTCGAAATGCCGGCGAAGAACTGCTCTTCCTCGCCGATTTCGGCAAAGAAATTGGCCATGTAGAAGGCCCATTGCACGTTCTGGAAATCCGCGAAACTCGAATTGGCCACCGTGATGTGGCAATAGCCGAGGTGCGGCGTTTCCGTAAGCGTGCGGTGGAAGATCAGTTTCGGGAACTGGATCGAGCGGTGAAAACCGTTGATGCGGTCGTGGGTAACGGTGCCGGCGCGTTCCAGCTTGCGGCCGGTGCGTTCGGCCACCTCGGCATAGGAGAGGTAGCGCTTTTCGCTCGGGCTCCAGTTGTCGGGGGTGCGGTCGATGCGGCCGGTGCGCAGGAATTCCGTGTGCACGGCGGATTTCGGCGGGTTCTCGCGCTTGTAGGCGACGGCGTCGTAATAGCGAAACTTCGTCTGCTGTTGCTGCACGCCCAGCACTCCCTGCTCGCGTGGCGCTTTGCGCGCACGCCCTGATGGCGGAAGTTTATGGAAACGCCGTTAAGCATTCCTTTCCGTCCGGACCCTCAATCCTTGCAGGGCGGTTTCGATGGTCGCAATATGACAAGCTGCCGCTTTGCTCATCCCCGTGCCCATTCTCGCGCCAATTCGTGCGATTAAAAGGCATATTATATTGATATATATCGATAAATATCAGAGATAGAAGCGGCTCACTCATTTTTTGATTGTCGTCAAATCATGAAGGCGCGTCGTTTTTTGACATGTCGGCCGGCGATTCTTGCGGTTAGATAAAGACACTCAAGGTGTCGCCTTCTAGGGAGGGCGAAGAATTGGGAAGCCGGTTGAAATCCGGCGCTGCCCCCGCAACGGTGTTGGAGCAAAAGCGGCAAAAAGCCACTGGACGGAAGTCTGGGAAGGCGCCGTGTCGGTCGCAGGCTCTGTCCTGCATGGCCACTCCTCAGCCCGGAAACCAGCCTGGAGAAAAGATCGTGACTGGCTGCGGCGGGCGGCCGGGAAGCGTGCACGCCGGGCGTTTTCACGCCTGGATGCCGTCTCCTCCGTGCGCCTCATCCCCAAACTGGACCTATGAGGATTGCCATGGATATCCGCAGCGACGTGCTCCGCAAGCTCAAGAACCGGCGTGAAGGCCACAGCCTCGAACAGGCCTTCTACATCGACCCCGACCACTACAAGCTCGACATGGAGACGATCTGGTATCGCGACTGGCTGTTCATCGGCCATGACTGCGAAATCCCTAAGGCCGGCAACTATTTCACTGTGCAGGTCGGCGATTATCCCGTCGTCATCACCCGCGACCGCTCGGGCACGATCCGCGCGCTGCACAATTCCTGCCGCCACCGCGGCTCGCGTGTCTGCACCCAGCACAAGGGCACCTCGGCCAAGCTCGTCTGTCCCTATCACCAGTGGACCTACGAGCTCGACGGCTCGCTGCTTTTTGCCCGCCACATGGCTGAGGATTTCGACAGGACGCAGCACAGCCTGAAACCGATCCATTGCGAGACCCTCGGCGGCTACATCTTCATCTGCCTCGCCGACGAGGCCCCGGATTTCTCCGCCTTCCGTGCCACTGCCGAACCCTATCTTGCGCGCCACCGGCTCGGCGAAACCAAGGTCGCCTTCGAGAGCACGATCATCGAGAAGGGCAACTGGAAGCTCGTCTGGGAAAACAACCGCGAGTGCTATCACTGCGCCGCCAACCATCCCGAACTCTGCCGCACCTATCCGGAAGCGCCGACGGCGACGGGCGTGCAGGGTGCTAAGGACGATCCCGTTATCGCCGCGCATTGGGCGAAATGCGAGGCCTCCGGCCTGCCGAGTGAATTCCGGATGTCGCCGACCGGCCAGTTCCGCGCGGCCCGCATGCCGCTCATCCAGGATGCCGAGAGCTACACCATGTCCGGTGCGCGCGCCGTCCAGCGCCCGCTGTCGAACGACGTCTCGGAAAGCGGTATCGGCACGCTGCTGCTCTTCCACTATCCGACGACGTGGAACCATGTGCTGGCCGATCATGCTATTACCTTCCGCGTCCTGCCGCTCGGCCCGGAGCTGACGCAGGTCACGACCAAGTGGCTGGTCAACAAGGATGCCGTCGAGGGTGCCGATTACCGGCTCGACGAGCTCACCCATGTCTGGACCGAGACCAACGACCAGGACCGCCAGATCGTCGAGGAAAACGCCTTCGGCATTCGCTCGCCGGCTTACCAGCCCGGCCCCTATTCCCCGGAGGACGAGGGCGGCGTCATGCAGTTCGTCGAATGGTATTCGAATTTCATGATCGACCGGCTGGACAACAAGCAACCGATGTCGCGGGTGGCCTGACATGACGATTTCGAGCCATTTCCGCCATTTCGACGAACTTCACCCCTGGCATGATCGCCATAACCTCTTGGAATGCATCGCGGCAACCGTGGAGACGGCCGACGTGATGACCTTCACCTTCAGTTCCGATCAGAAGAACTGGTTCCGCTATCTGCCGGGCCAGTTCGTCACGCTGGAACTGCCGGTGTCGCCGGACGAGCCCGTGATGCGCACCTACACGCTCTCCTCGACACCCTCGCGGCCCTTCTCCGTCGCCGTGACGGTGAAGGCGCAGAAGAACTCGATCGGCACGCGCTGGATGTTCGATCATCTACGCCCCGGCATGAAGCTGAAGGCCTTCGGGCCGCTCGGCGATTTCTCCTTCGTGCGCTATTCGGCGGAAAAATACCTGTTCATCTCGGCCGGCTCCGGTGTGACGCCGATGATGTCGATGACGCGTTGGATGGCGGATTGCGCGCCGCAATCCAACGTCGCCTTCGTCTCCTGCGCCCGTAAGCCGGAGGACCTGCTGTTCAAGCCGGAACTCGAATGTCTGGCCGCCCAGATGCCGAACCTCGCGCTCGGCTTCGTCGTGGAAGGCCACAATCCGCGCGACGGCTGGCACGGTCTGCGCGGCCGTATCGATGCCGCGCGTCTCTCGCTGCTCGCGCCCGATTTCCGCGAGCGCACCGTCTTCTGCTGCGGCCCGGAACCCTTCATGCGCGGCGTCAAGGACATGTTGAAAGTCTGCGGCTTCGACATGAACCGTTACCACGAGGAAAGCTTCCAGCCGGCCAATGCGCCCGCGCCGGAAGAGATCGCCATCCGTGCCGGTGCCGGCGAACAAGCGGCCGACGTCAACGCCATCTCGACCGTCACCTTCACCATGGCCGGCAAGGATGCCCAATGCCCGCCCGGCCAGACGATCCTGCAGACAGCCCGCGCCGCCGGCGTGCGCATCGGCGCCGCCTGCGAGGGTGGCCTCTGCGGCACCTGCCGGGTCATGAAGGTCTCGGGTGAAGTCGAGATGCACCATAATGGCGGCATTCTCGATGACGAGATCGAGGAAGGCTACATCCTCGCCTGCTGCTCGCGGCCGATCGGGGATGTACAGATCGAGGCGTGAGAGAGG
>NZ_JBLZPK010000027.1:0-69340 GCF_049199905.1 Shinella sp. M27 | reverse complement strand
GGCTGCCGAAGGCCCAGGTCCTGGCGAGGTCCGCCTTGCTCATCGGCGCGACATTGACGTCGATATCGTTTTCCGCGCCCTTCACGCGATAGGGGCAGCGGCGCTTGGAGCAATTGACCCCTGCGGAAAACTGCCAGAGCGCGTAGTTGTCCCAGTTGCCCATCGGGAATGCACCCTCGATGCCCGGCTTGTAGCGGGCATACCAGAGCGGCAGGCGCGAGAGGATGCGGTATTTGTCGCGGTTGAGCGCGATTGTGCGCGCGGTGGAATGGTTCGTGTAGAGCACCGGATAACGCCCGGTGCGCGTCTTGATGTGGCCAGCGAAGATCTGGGCATCTTCCAGCGACATGTAATTGTCGGGATCGATGCCCTCGATGTCGAGCACCATCATTTCGTCGTTCTGCGGATTGGCATAGTCGAGGAAATGGTTGGCCTGGTCGATCGGATTGCCGGGGCGGGCGAGATGATAGGCGCCCCAGAGCAGGCCCTTGGCACGCGCCAGCAGGCGGCGCGTCTCATAGAGTTCGCGGCTCACCGCATATTTGCGCCACATCGTCTTGCAGTGCGCCACCGTGTCGCCGCTGTGCTCGCCCTTGCAGCTATAGCTTTCCGGCAGGCCGTCGGAGGCCTTGGAGATGAAGCCGGCGATACGCTTGTCGGAGAGCATTTCCGACCAGTCGATCTCGTTCAGCTCATAGGCGTCGACGACGATGGCGTTGTTCGTTGTCTTCCACGGTTCGACGGTGGCCGCCCCGGCGGAGAGGGGCAGGGCCGCTGAAAGGACAAGGGCGGCAAGGCCGGAAAGATGCTTCTGATGCAATGGACGCTCCTGTTCGATTTCGGTCCTCCGCGAACGGCCATGGTGGCGCGAATATGGTTAATGCTCCGCTAACGCAGTTTTTGCCGCGGGTCGGAACAAACCTCCGTAAGCTACGTTCCTATGCGAAACTGCCGCATCTTCTTCCGAGAGGCGGCGCTTTTGGGAGAACAGTCATGAAATTTTCAGGAAAATGTTTTGCCGTCGCGATGTCGGCGCTCTTTGCCTTCACACCGGTAGTTCCGGCTGGCGCGATGCCCTTGGCGCCCGCGACGATACAGGCGAATAGTGGGCAGGGCGACGTTCAACTCGTGCGCAACAACGAGTGGCGCCAGGGGCGGGAAGGCCGGCGCATTTGGCGTGAGCGGCGCGGCGACCGGAGCTGGCGAGCAGATCGCGGTCATCGCCGCCACTGGCGCGGCGACCGCGGCTATCGCCACGGCTGGTACCGTGGTCATCGCGGCTACCGTTATGCCCGCCCGGGTTACCGCCACCACAATGGCTATTGGTTCCCGCTGGCTGCCTTCGGCGCCGGTGCCATCATCGGCGGTGCCATTGCCAACGATGGCGGCTATGTCGGCGGAGGCTCGCATGTGAACTGGTGCGCTAATCGCTACCGTTCGTATCGCGCCTATGACAACACCTACCAGCCCTATGGCGGCCCGCGCCGGCAGTGCGTATCGCCCTATCGCTGATCTTTGACAAAGCGTGCCGGATGGTCCTCCGGCACTGAAGACAGGCTACCCGGTCCGCCAACTGGGTGGCCTGTTTTCGTTTGCGTAGCCTTTGCGGAAGATTGACGTTTACGTAAAAATCAATAATCTGCCCGGCAGGTACAGGGCCATCGGGGTTGAATCTCGAAGGGCGGTCGCAGGAGGATAGTGATGTACAAGGCGCCGGTCGAGGAGATTGCGTTCACGCTGAAACATGTCGCAGGGCTTGCCCCCGCGCTGGAGGGCGGCCGTCTCGGCGACCTCACGGACGACCTCGTCGATGCCATTCTTTCCGAAGCCGGCCGTTTTGCCACCGAGGAAGTCGCGCCGCTCGCCGAGATCGGTGACAAGCAGGGCGCCCGTTTCGTCGACGGTGCCGTGAAAATGCCGGATGGCTGGCCCGCGCTCTACAAGGCCTGGGCGGAGGGCGGCTGGAATTCGCTGACGGCGTCGCCGGAATTCGGCGGGCAGGGGCTGCCGCATATGCTGCATGTCGCCGCGCTCGAAATGTGGAACAGCGGCTCGATGGCCTTCGCGATCGGCCCGACGCTGACGATCGGTGCCATCGAAGCGCTCACCACGCATGGCTCCGAGCATCTCAAGACGACCTATCTGCCCAAAATGGTCTCCGGCGAATGGATGGGCTCGATGAACCTCACCGAGCCGCATGCCGGTTCGGATCTCGGCGTGATGAAAACACGCGCCGAACGCCGCGACGACGGCACCTACCGCCTCTTCGGCCAGAAGATCTTCATCACCTATGGGGAACATGATTTTACCGACAATATCGTGCATCTCGTGCTCGCCCGCCTGCCGGATGCGCCGGCCGGCACGCGCGGCATCTCGCTGTTCCTCGTGCCGAAATTCCTCGTCAATGCGGATGGCTCGCTCGGCCCCCGCAACGATGCCCATTGCCATTCCATCGAGCACAAGCTCGGCATCCACGGCTCGCCGACCTGCACCATGATCTATGGCGACGGCCGCTTCGGCGACGAGGCCGGTGCAATCGGCTGGCTCATCGGCGAGGAAAACCGTGGCCTCGCCTGCATGTTCACCATGATGAACAATGCCCGGCTTGCCGTCGGGATGCAGGGCGTGGCGATTGCCGAAGCCGCCACGCAGAAGGCCATCGCCTATGCCAGGGAGCGCACGCAGGGCAAGGCGCCCGGCTGGCAGGGTTCCGGCATGAGCCCGATCATCGAGCATCCGGATGTCGCCCGCATGCTGCTGACCATGAAGGTGCTGACCCAGGGTGCACGCGCCATCACCTATGCCTGCGCGCATGCCGTCGACATGGCGCATGGCGACGATGCGAAACACTGGGCCGACCGCGCGAGCCTGCTCACCCCCATCGCAAAAAGCTTCGCCACCGATGCCGGCGTCGACGTCTCCTCGCTCGGCGTGCAGGTGCATGGCGGCATGGGCTTCATCGAGGAAACCGGCGCGGCCCGCCTCTACCGTGATGCCCGCATCGCACCGATCTACGAGGGCACCAACGGCATTCAGGCGATCGACCTGGTCACGCGCAAGCTGCCGCTCTCGGATGGCAACCATATCAAGGGCTTCATCGCGGAATTGCGCGACATCGCCGCCAAGGCGCGTGCGGCCAACGCGCCGGAACTCGGCGAAACCGGCGACCGCCTCGAAGCCAGCATCGCCGATCTCGAAGCAGCCACCGACTGGCTGCTCGCCACCCTGGCCGAGGGCAAACAGGCCGAAGCGCTCGCGGGTGCCACGCCCTATCAACGCCTTTTCGGTCTTGTACTGACCGGTGCCTATCTCGCCAAGGGCGCGCTGGCCGATGGCGGCGACGGCCGCAACGGTGAACGCGCCGCACTCTGCCGCTTTGCTGCGGAAAACATCATCGGTGAGACATCGGCGCTGAAAGACCGCGTCATCAACGGTGCCGCGAGCCTTGCGGCGGCCCGTGCGGTTCTCGGCTGAGAGGAAGATATATGACCGACCATATCCTGATCGAGCGCCCGGAAAGCGCCCCCGGCGTGCAGGTGATCCGCCTCAACCGCGTGGAAAAGAAGAACGCCCTCACGCGCGCCATGTATCAGGCGATGACGGATGCGCTGAAAGCGGGGGATGCGGACGAAAGCGTGCGCGCCACCGTCTTCCTCGGCTCCGAAGGCTGCTTTTCCGCCGGCAACGACCTCAACGACTTCATGGCCTTTGCCATGGGTGGCACGATGGGCCGCGAGGTGATCGATTTCCTGCATGCGCTCGCCGCCCACACCAAGCCGCTCGTCTCCGGCGTCGATGGCTTGGCGATCGGTATCGGTACGACGATCCACCTGCACTGCGATCTGACCTATGCCTCGATCCGCACGGAGTTCCGCACCCCATTCGTTGATCTCGCTTTGGTGCCGGAAGCGGCCTCCAGCCTGCTTGCCCCGCGCCTGATGGGCCACCAGCGCGCCTTCGCGCTGCTTGCGGCCGGCGATGGCTTTTCCGCCACCGCCGCGCGCGATGCAGGCCTCGTCTATGCCGTGGTGGAGCCGGGCGTGTTGGAAGAGCAGGCGCTCGCCGCCGCAAAACGCCTCGCTGCCAAGCCGCCGAAGGCGCTGGCGATTGCCCGCAGCCTCATCCGCGGCGATCGCACGGACGTCGCGGCGCGCATCGACGAGGAAGCGGGACATTTCGCGGCCCAGCTGAAAAGCCCGGAAGCCCGCGCTGCCTTCGAGGCTTTCATGGCGCGGCGATGATCCACTTGCAATTTGTGGTCTATCAATTTTAACAGTGCCTTAAACACGCTTTCCTAGGGTGCGGCCACTCTCCGGCCTTCCTGGCCGGCGGTCGCATGATGCGCCCGTTCTTCGCCCTCCCGGCATGCCGTTCAGCATCGCGCTCCCGCCGTCGCCGGCGAGGGTCTCTTAGGAAACATCGCGCCCATGTCCAAGCGCTCCAATCTCATGACGCGCATTCTTGTCGTCGCGTCGCTCGTCGTCATCGCTGCCTTTACCGGCTTTTCCCTTTATATCGACAGCCTGCAGCGCAGCGTGCTGACGACATCCGTCGAGGAGAGCATCGACAGCTCCGGCAAGCAGGCCGCGCAGAGCATCGCCAATTGGCTGAATGCCCGCGTGATGCTGACCCAGACGGCCGGCAACGCCGCCGCAAAGGCCGCCGATCCCGCCGGCATCGAAGCCGTGTTGCAGAACGACGTGCTGGTCGGCCAGTTCATGACGACCTATGTGGGCGACGAGGCGGGGGTTTTCACCCAATGGCCGAAGTCGGAAATGCCTGAGGGCTACGACCCGCGCAAGCGCCCGTGGTATCAGGACGCCGTCAAGGCGGATGGACCCGTGCTGACGGAACCTTATATCGACGCCTCCACCAACGGCCTGATCATCAGTTCGGCCGTTCCGGTCAAGAAGGACGGCAAGCTCGTCGGCGTCGCCGGCAGCGACTTCTCGCTGAAATCGCTGATCGACATGATCGAATCCGTCGATCTCGGCGGCAAGGGCTTCGCCTTTCTCGTCAGCAAGAACGGCCAGATCCTCGTGCACAAGGACAAGGCGCTCGTCACCAAGACGCTGGCCGATGCCTTCCCGGAAGCAACGCCCGCCATCGGCGACGGCGTGATGCATACGACCTATGCTGGCAAGCCGGTGCTCGTTTCCTTCGTGCCGGTCACCGGCCTGCCGTCGGTGGAATGGTATCTCGGCTTCACCATCGACAGCGGCATGGCCTTCGCGGCCATCGACCAGTTCCGCATCGCCGCCACGATCGCCACGATCCTCGCCGTCGTGCTGATGATGGGCTTCCTTGCCACCGTGCTGTCGCGCCTCGTCGTGCGCCCGGTCAAGGATATGACCTCGGCCATGCAGAAGCTCGCCTCCGGTGACGTCCGCACGGAAATCCCCGGCCAGGAGCGCAAGGACGAGATCGGCCAGATGGCCGCCGCCGTTGCCGTGTTCCGTGACAATGCCATCGAGCGCACCCGCCTCGAAAACGCCGCCGAGGAGGGCCGCGTGCTCTCCGAGAGCGAGCGCCGCGAGCGCGAGGCCATGAAGGCGCGCGACGCCGCCGAAATCCAGCATGCCGTCGATGCGCTGGCCGATGGTCTCGGCCGCCTTGCCGAGGGCGATCTCGCCCACCGCATCGAAAAGCCCTTCGCCGGCCATCTCGATCGCCTGCGCGACGACTTCAACCACTCCGTCACCAAGCTGCAAACGGCGATGACGACGGTCGGCCAGAATGCCCGCGCCATCGATGCGGGCGCAACCGAAATCCGCTCGGCCGCCGATGATCTCGCCCGCCGCACGGAGCAGCAGGCCGCCTCGGTGGAAGAAACCGCCGCCGCCCTCGAAGAGATCACCACGACCGTGAAGGATTCGACCCGCCGCGCCGAGGAAGTCGGCTCGCTCGTCTCGCGCACCCGCACCGGTGCCGAAAAGTCGGGTGACGTCGTGCGCCGCGCCGTCTCGGCCATGCAGGGCATCGAAAAGTCCTCGCACGAGATCTCCAACATCATCGGCGTGATCGACGACATCGCCTTCCAGACCAACCTTCTGGCGCTGAATGCCGGCGTGGAAGCAGCGCGCGCCGGTGAAGCCGGCAAGGGCTTTGCCGTCGTCGCACAGGAAGTCCGTGAACTCGCCCAGCGTTCGGCCAATGCGGCCAAGGAGATCAAGGCGCTGATCACCACGTCAGGCGAGCAGGTCCGCTCGGGCGTGTCGCTGGTGGATGAGACCGGTGCTGCACTGGAAGCCATCGTCCGCGAAGTCCAGGAAATCAACGGCCACGTGAACGCCATCGTTCTCGCCGCCCGCGAGCAGTCGACCGGCCTCCAGGAGATCAACACGGCCGTTAACACCATGGACCAGGGCACCCAGCAGAACGCCGCCATGGTGGAAGAGCAGACCGCCGCCAGCCACGGCCTCGCCTCGGAAGCCGCCGCCCTCAACGCGCTGCTCGCCCAGTTCCGCCTCGGGCCGGGCGCCGCCAGCCACGCGGCCACGCCTTCGCGCCACGCAGCCTGATTGGCAGCTTCAGCTGAAGAAAAGGCCCGGGGTCGTTCCCGGGCCTTATACATTACGAGGCCGGAGCATCGGTTATGATGCTCCGGCCTCGTTTGTCATTTGGGTGGTTGCAACACCTAGATGACGGTGCGCAAAGCGGTTGGTCCTTGCCGGGCCTGAACTTTCGTTCGGAAAAAAGCAGAACCCTTTGCGCATTTCGAGGCTTCGTCGAACCGTTGAGAGAGCTTCGCGCTCGCGTATAAGGGAGACCATCCTGGTGACCCATACTAGCCGTTTTGTCGGCATCGACATATCGAAATCGTCATTCGACATCTGCATCCTGCCGGAACGACAGGTGGCGACCTTTGCCAACACGGCCGAAGGCATTTGCACGTTCATCGCTCTCATGGCCGATCTCGTGGGGATAGAGCGCCTGGTGATCGAGCCGACCGGCGGCTATGAGCGCGGCGTGGTCGACGCCTTGCTCGTCGCCCGCCTGCCTGTCGCCAAGGTCAATGCAAAGCAGGTCAGGCAGTTCGCCCGCGCCTGCGGCCAGCTCTCCAAGACAGACAGGATCGATGCCTTCGTGCTGGCCGACTATGGACGGCGTATGGAGAGCAAGGTTCCGGCGCCACCTTCACCGGGGCAAACAATGCTGGTCGATCTGGTATCACGCTACAGGCAATTGTCGCACATGATCGTGCAGGAGAAGAACCGGCGGGAAAAGCTGACCTGCAACGCCGGTGGCAGGACGCGGGAATGGATCGAGGAGACGTTGCGCTTCCTCATCGAGCAGCGCCAGTCGGTCATCGAGGCGATGACGGACTGCCTGAAGGCGGATGCGGCTCTCAAAAGCAAGGCCGCTGTGCTGATGTCGCTCAAGGGGATCGGCCTGCGCACGGCCTGTTTCCTAATCGCCGGCCTGCCGGAACTGGGGCACGTCGACAAGGGCCAGATCGCCAAGCTGGTCGGGGTTGCGCCGCTTAATCGGGATAGCGGCCTGATGCGTGGCAAGCGGATGATCGCCGGCGGTCGAAGGCCGGTCAGGGACGCGCTCTATGTCGCGGCCCTGCCGGCAATCCGCTTCGATCCAGACATGAAGGCGCTCTTCCAGCGCCTCAAGGCAAAAGGCAAACCGGGAAAGGTCGCACTCCTCGCCGTCATGCGGAAGATGATCGTCATTCTCAACGCCAGAATGCGTGATCAATCCAGCAAAGACGATTGATGCCTAAGACCGTTGCTTTTTGTTTTGGCATTCTCGGTTGCAGCCTTAGCGGATATAGCTTGGTTGCACATTGCACAGACGAGGATGCGAAGAATGGTTGAATTGAGCGGGCGAACGGTCGTCATCACGGGCGCCGGCCGTGGGTTGGGCGCGGCGCTTGCCGCGTCGCTGGCCAAGGCAGGGTGCAACATCGTCCTGTGCGGCCGTACCCCTGCGGCGCTTGAAAAAGTGGCGGACGGGATTGCGGAAGCCACGGGGCGCTGTCCGGCCTGCGTCGCCGTCGATCTGGCCGAGAGCGCCAGCGTGCGGCGGGCGGTAGAGGTGATCGTCGGTGCACACGAGCATATCGACCTGCTTATCAACAACGGCGCGATGTGGCTGGAGGCGCGCGATGAGCCGCATACGGCCGAGGAGGTTCTCGGTGTCATAAACTCCGCCGTCACCGGCACGTTCTTGCTCAGCCAGGGCCTTCTGCCGCTGCTCCGGCGCTCCGCCAACCCGGATATCGTGACCATCGGCTCGGTCAGCGGCCTGCCGAACGGCTTGCTCGATGGCGTTTCCGTTCCCTTCTATGCCGCTAAGCGGGGCCAGACGGCAATTGCGGAGGGACTGCGGCAAATGCTGGCGGGAACGCCGGTCCGCTCGATCATCCTGCACCCGCCCGATCTGGACGACATCCAGCCGGGCGAACCGGCATGGGCCGAGGCGCCCAGTCGGGTCAAGAGTGCGCGCGCCACCAACCGGGACGTGGTGGAAGCCGTCCTGTTCGCCGTCACGCGCCCGCGCAACATCTCGCTCTCCATCGTGCTGGATGCGGATGATGGCGGGGTGTTTCCCGCGCAGACACGCTGAGGCGAGTTGCGGTCGCTTACTTCTCCAGCACCGCGACCGCTTCCACATGCGCCGACCAGAGAAACTGGTCGACCGGTGTGACGAGGCGGATGCGGTAGCCGGCTTCCGTCAGGATAGCGAGGTCGCGGGCGAGGCTGATCGGGTTGCAGGAGATGGCGACGATGGTCTTGACGCCGGAGCGGGCGAGTTCCTTGCACTGGTCTTCCGCACCCGCGCGCGGCGGGTCGAAGACCACGGCGTCGTAGGCCTTCAGTTCCGAGGTCATCAGCGGGCGGCGGAAGAGGTCGCGTTTTTCCACCGTCACAGGCTTGAGGCCCTGGGTGTTGCGCGCGGCGAAATCCAGCGCCTTCAGCGCCTTCTCGTCGCCCTCGACGGCATGCACCTTGGCCTGGCGGGCGATCCTGAGCGCGAAGGTGCCGGAGCCGGCGAAGAGATCGGCGACGCGCTTGGCCTTGCCGAGCGCCGTCAGCACGATCTCGGCCATGGCATCCTCGGCGGGCTTCGTCGCCTGGGTGAAGCCGCCGGCGGGCGGGGAGACGCGCACGCCGGAAAATTCGATTTCCGGCTTCTGCGGCTCGATGACGATCTCGCCGTCGCTGGAGACGCGGTTGATGCCGGCGCGCAGCGCAAGCACGGTCTCGGTGACGGCGCGGCGCTCCCGGTCGCCGACCTTCTTGACGCCCTCGAAGGCGAGGTCGAGACCGCCAAGCGTTTCCAGCACCGTGACGCGGAACGGCTCGGCCGAGGTCGCAATGGCAGCCCCGACGCGGCGGATCGCTTCGAGCTTCGAGATGATGCCGTCGCTCGAAATCGGACAGTGATCGATGGAGACGATATGGTGGCTGCCGGCCTGGTTGAAGCCGACCAGCATGTCCTTTTCCGTCCTGCGCAGGGTGAAGACGACGCGGCGGCGCTCGCCGGGGCGGGCGATGACGAGCGGTGCCACCTCGGGCGTCAGGCCCTTGGATTTCAGCGCCTGGACGACGAGGTTGCGCTTGAAGTCATGGTAGAGCGCATCGCCGGCATGCTGCAGCGTGCAGCCGCCGCAGGTGCCGTTCCTGCCGTCAGGGCCGAAATGCGCGCAGGGCGGCGTTACCCGCTCGGGCGAGACCTCGGACATCGACATGACCGTGCCATGGTTCTTCACGCGCGCCACGGCGACGACTTCGCCGGGCAGCGTGAACGGCACATAGACCGGGCCGCCGGCCGTTTCCGCAATGCCGTCGCCGCCGCTGCCGAGCCGGGCGATGGTGAGGGTTTCCGTCGTCATGGCTTGCGGCCTCCCAGCAGGAACTCGACATTGCCGTCACCGCCGGCAATCGGCGAGGGGATGAGGCCGAGGCTCTGCCAGCCCATGTCTTCCACAAGCCAGCGTTCGAGTTCCGCGGCAACGGCCGGCGCGCTTTCGGGATCCTTCAGGAGCCCCGCCTTGCTGATCGCCTCACGGCCGGCCTCGAACTGCGGCTTGACGAGCAGGACGCAGAAGGCGCCGGGTTCGGCAAAGCCGAGCGCCGGCGGCAATGCGAGCTTCAGCGAGATGAAGGAGACGTCGGAGACGACGACGCTGATCTCGCGATCTTCGAGATGGTCCTCGTCGAGCACGCGGGCATTCAGGCCCTCGTAATTGGTGATGCGCTCGTCCTCCCGCAGCCGGGGGTGCAGCTGGTCATGGCCGACATCGACGGCGATGACATGGTTTGCGCCGCGTTCCAAGAGGACATCGGTAAAGCCGCCGGTCGAGGCGCCGATATCGAGACAGTCGAGCCCGGCAGGGTCGAGGCCGAATTCATCGAGCGCCGCCTTCAGCTTCAACGCGGCGCGCGACACATAGGCCTGGGCGGGATCGTCGATCTCGATCTTTACATTGGCGGGGAAGGTGGAGCTCGGCTTGGTAACGGTGCGGCCGTTGACGCGCACGGTGCCGCGCGAAATGGCGTCGCGCGCGCGGGAGCGGCTGGCGACGAGGCCGGCATTCAGCAGGAGCTGGTCGAGGCGGATGGTTTCGATAGGTCGGGACATTGCCTCTCATGACGCCTCATGGAGCAGGTGGCAAGCCCCGGCTTAGAGTATGTCTGGCTCAGGCTGAACCAGACATACTCTCGCTTCTTTTGTTTTCGTTTGTCTTTTCGGGAAAACCGGTTCCCACTTTTCCCTGACAAACTCTAGAGCCAGATGATGCGCCCGGGGAAATTCTTCGCCGAATCGAGGTCGATCAGCGCGGAGATGCCCTGCGGTCTCGCCTCTTCGCGCGCTGCGCGCACGAGACCGGGGTCGCCGGCTATGTCGTGCGACTTGCGAATGTCAGGCAGCTTCTTCTGCAGAATGGCGATTGCCGCGGCCTCGATGGCCGGGTCGTGCTCCGGCCGCTCTTCGGCGGCCGCGATGGAGGCATGGCAAAGCGTGGCGGCAAGAGCCGCGAGCAGCGCGTATCGCATGGTGAAAATCCCTGTCCGGTCTTTCTTTTCGTTGCAGGGACACTAGCAGCCGGAGGTTTCGCAACGGCCAAGGGATGTGGTTACGCGGTTGCAAAACGGGATGGTTGAGAAAGGGTGCACTGAAGTCCCGGGTCTCGCCACGGCGAATTTTCGCAGCATCGCGGCAGTCGCCGTGGCTGATTCCGAGGACGCTGTCATGACGCCGTGATGACGGCGGTAGCGCGGATCATTTCGGGCCGTCCTGTATGGTCTGCACCTTCACGTCGAAATTCTTGCAGGTGTCGTCCGTGCAGATGCCGTTGATCCAGACTTGGCCGTCGCCGAACATGATGCCTTGGTAGTTGACGAATAGATCCTCGTATTTCTGATCGGTGACTGCCTTGGTGATTTCAGGCGTCATGATGGCCTTGTAGTGTTGCTCGAACGCCTTGGCGGATTTGATGTTGGTCTCCTTTCCGTTGACCTTGACGCCGATCGGGTAGCTGACGAGGGCGGCAACGCCCTTCGCATCCTGTGCCGCGACAGCCTTTTGAAGGGCGACAATGACAGCCTGATACTTCGTGTGGTCACCCAACTGCTGGTCTATCGTCTGATTGACGCTGCTTTCATCCGCGAATGCGGCCGCCGCGCCCGCTATGATCAAGGGAGCGGCAAGGAGCATCTGGCGAACTGGCTTCATAGTCTTGTCCTCGGTTGATTTTGATTTCGGACGATCGGGAATGCGTGGAACGGCCGTGGGGCTGGGCGACATTCACAGCATAGACAGAATGTTGCTCATGCAGCGTGGCTCCTGGGATTCATCATTATCAGCTTCTTAGAGCGAATTCGCAATCGTAGCGTGTTGGGACAGCGAATTGCTCTAAACTTTGTAAGCGGCCTGTCGCGTCGCTTGCCGCGCCAAGAAATTTCGGTTGTTATCACGCCGACACGTCACGAGGATCGCCATGAAGAACACGCTCCGCCATCTGCCGCTTTTGCTTGCGCTTTCGGCCGCACCGGCTTTTGCCAATGACACGATGGCGGAGCTGAAGACGGGCGGGCTCACCTTCGTGCGCACGCCCGAGGTGGAGATGACGAAGGAAGCGCTGTTCATCTCGCCGAGCGAAATCCGCGTCGATTATGTCTTTACCAACAGCTCGGACAAGGACGTCTCCGGCCTCGTCGCCTTCCCGATGCCAGATATCGGCGGCGATCCCTATGCCAATATCGCGATCGACGATTTCGAGACGGACAATTACCTCGGCTTCACCGCCGCGCAGGATGGCAAGGCGGTGGCCGTCACCCTCCAGCAGCGCGCCTATGCCTCCGATATCGACGTGACGGAGGACCTGAAAGCCCAGGGCATTCCGCTCCTGCCGATGTCCAAGGCCGCCAAGGAGGCGCTTAAGAACCTGCCTGACGACGTCGCCGCCGACTGGATCGCCCGCGGCCTCATCTTCATCGATACCTATGACGACGACGTCACAGGCATGAAAGACTACCGCACGCCGCTCTGGTCGCTGAAGTCGGTCTATTGGTGGCGCACGACCTTTCCGGCGGGCAGGCAAGTGACGGTGCAGCACCGCTACAAGCCCAGCGTCGGCGGCACGGTCGGCATTTCCTTCCTGGAGGACGGCCAGCCGAAGGGCGAGCGCTATCAGGACTACGTCAAGCGCTACTGCATCGAGGACAATATCGTGCGCCGCGCCCAGCAGGCGGAAAAGGATATGCAGGCCGGAAAGCCCTATCTCTTCGAGAACTGGATTTCCTACATCCTGTCGACCGGCGCCAATTGGGGCGGGCCGATCAAGGATTTCTCACTGACCATCGATAAGGGTGCTGCGGAAAATCTCGTCAGCTTCTGCGGCGAGGGCATCAAGAAGACCGGCCCGACGACCTTCGAAATGAAGGCCAAGGATTTCACGCCGACCAACGAGATCGATATTTTGCTGCTGAAGCCGAGCGGGGTGCAGTAAGGCGCGCTGCTCAGCCCGCCGCGCCCACGTCAACGGCCTTCTGGCCGAGCGCCTTGAACACCGTCGAGACGATGCCGGCGCGGTCCAGCCCGGCCTTGGCGTACATCGCCTCGGGTTTGGCCTGTTCCATCCAGATATCGGGCAGCACCAGCGGACGCACCTTCAGCCCGTGATCGAGCAGGCCTTCCATGGCGAGGAACTGCAGCACATGGCTGCCGAAGCCGCCGACGGCGCCTTCCTCGATGGTGATCAGCACCTCGTGGTGGCGGGCAAGCTGGCGGATCAGGTCGTGGTCGAGGGGCTTGGCGAAGCGCGCATCGGCGACCGTCGTGGAAAGACCCGACGCGTCGAGGTCTTCGGCGGCCAGCAGACAATCGGCAAGGCGGGTGCCGAAGGACAAGAGCGCCACCTTCGAGCCCTGCTTGACGACGCGGCCCTTGCCGATCTCCAGGATTTCACCACGGGGCGGCATATCGACGCCGACACCTTCGCCGCGCGGATAGCGGAAGGAGATCGGGCCGTCGTCATAGGCGGCGGCGGTGCGCACCATGTGCTTCAGCTCCGCCTCGTCGGCGGCGGCCATCACCACGAAGCCGGGCAGGGTCGCGAGATAGGTCGTGTCGAAGGAACCGGCATGGGTCGGGCCGTCGGCGCCGACGAAACCGGCGCGGTCGATGGGGAAGCGCACAGGCAGGCCCTGGATGGCGACGTCGTGCACCACTTGGTCGTAGCCGCGCTGCAGAAAGGTGGAGTAGAGCGCGCAGAACGGCTTGTAGCCCTCGGCGGCGAGCCCGGCGGCGAAGGTCACGGCATGCTGTTCGGCAATGCCCACGTCGAAGGTGCGCATGGGATAGGCGGCGGCTAGCTTGTCGATGCCGGTACCGTTGGGCATGGCGGCGGTAACGCCGACGATCTTTTCGTCGAAGCCGGCTTCCTTCACCAGGGCCTCGCCGAAGACGGAGGTGTAGCTCGGCGCATTCGGCTTGGCCTTGGCCTGCGTGCCGGTAATGACGTCGAAGGTGTTGACGCCGTGATACTTGTCGGCGGCGGCTTCGGCCGGCGGATAGCCCTTGCCCTTCTGCGTCACCACATGGATCAGCACCGGACCCTTGGAATTGTCGCGCACATTGCGCAGCACGGGCAGCAGGTGCTCGAAGGAATGACCGTCGATCGGGCCGATATGGTAGAAACCCATCTCCTCGAACAGCGTGCCGCCGGTTACGTAACCGCGCGCATGCTCGACGGCGCGGGTAATCGCCCGGTCGACCTTCTTGCCGAGATAGGCCGTCAGTTTCTTGCCGAACTCGCGGAAGCCCATATAGGTGCGGCCCGAGGCGAGGCGCGCGAGATAGGCGCTCATCGCGCCCGTCGGCGGCGCAATCGACATGTCGTTGTCGTTGAGGATGACGATGAGGCGTGCATCGAGCGCGCCGGCATTGTTCAGCGCCTCATAGGCCATGCCGGCCGACATGGCGCCGTCGCCGATGATGGCGATGACATTGCGGTTTGCGCCGGAAAGATCGGCGGCGACCGCCATGCCGAGGCCGGCGGAAATCGAGGTCGAGGAATGGGCGGCGCCGAAGGGGTCGTATTCGCTCTCGGCGCGGCGGGTAAAGCCGGAAAGGCCGTCTTCCTGGCGCAGCGTGCGGATGCGGTCGCGCCGGCCCGTCAGGATCTTGTGCGGGTAGCACTGGTGGCCGACATCGAAGATCAGCCGGTCGTCGGGCGTGTTGAAGACCTTGTGGATGGCGATGGTGAGTTCCACCACGCCGAGGCCTGCGCCGAGATGGCCGCCCGTGCGCGAGACGGCGTCGATCATTTCCGCGCGCAGCTCGCTGGCGAGCTGCGGCAGGTCGCGATCGTCCACGGCCTTCAGGTCTGCGGGAATGCGGACCTTGTCGAGCAGGGGGGTGGCTGGCGTCTGGGTCACTCTCAAGCCTCGTCTTGTCGCCCGTGTGCGAAGGTTCCCTCACGGAGCCCGGCCCGAACGTTACGGTTTTACGCTGTCACATGCAGAATGCGGCGCGCGATTTCAACCGTTTCGGCAAGTCTAGAGCGTATTTCGCCGGATTGATACCACGCAATCCGACGCAGCCTCGCGTTCTCCAAGGCAAATCAGGCATTTTGCGGACGTCACCGGCGGCAAAAGCCGCCGATATCTACTTCTTCTTCTTGGCGCGGGAGATTTGGTTCAAAGCGACGGCCGCGCGGATTAGCGCCTTCAGCGCGTCTTCGTCGATGGCCTCGCCCTCCCGGAAATCGATGGCGCGGCGCGTGTTGCCTTCCAGGCTGGAGTTGAAGAGACCGGCGGGATCGTCGAGCGACGCGCCCTTGGCGAAGGTCATCTTTACGACGGATTTGTAGGTCTCGCCGGTGCAGAGGATGCCGTCATGCTCCCAGACGGGCACGCCGCGCCACTTCCATTCCTCGGTCACATCAGGATCGGCCTGCTTGATCAGTGCTCGCAGCCGCGCCAGCATGTCGCCGCGCCAGTCGGCGAGCTCGGTTATGCGCTTGTCGATCAGCATCGAAGGGGATTCGGTTTCAGCCGTGCTCATGATCTCATCCTGTGTCAGAGGCGCTCGCCGGGAAGCATGCTTGCCTGCCGGATCCAGCCGGAAAGCAACGCTTCATCGAGCGCTTCGCCCTCGTGAATATGAAAATAGCGGGTTTCCGCGGTTTTCGAGGCGACCGGCGGTACCGGATCGAGCGCGGTGCCGCGAAAGAAGGTCAGCTTTATGTATTTCGCAAAACAGTGATAGCTGAGAAACCAGCCGTCGCCCGCCTTGCCATAGAAGGGCGAATTCCACTTCACCGCCTTGGCCACACCGGGCACGGTCTTTTCGACCAGCGCATCCAGCCTGCGGCCGACATCGCTCTTCCAGCCCGGCATTGCGGCGATATAGGCCTGGACCGGCCCGTCGCCATCGCCTTTCGGGATTTGCGGGTTGCCGCCGGATAAAAGCACCGGTTTATCGCTCATCCTTGCCTCCTAGCCGCGTCGTATGCGTGCAATATAGGGCAGGGCGAAGAGATAGAGGCCGCTGACCAGCAAAAGGATCAGCGGAAAGAGCGCCAGAAGGCCGATCCAGATCGGTGGCTGGCCCTGCGTCATCGCCGCGATGTTGACGAGCACGGCAAGCGTGAAGAGGATCGAAATCCAGCGGTGGCACTGACGGATCAGAAGGTTCCAGTTCATCGTGACTACTCCCTATTCCAGTCCCGCCAGAACCCGCTCGAGGTTGGTGAAATGTGCTTCCCAGCCATAGCGGGCGCCGCCGAAGGCCTGTTTCTGTTCCGGACGGAAACCGGTCTGTTCCATGCGCAGGCGCGTGCCCGTCGCCGTCGGCGTGAGCGTGAAGCTGACCACGCTCGTGAGGTTGAAGGCCGGGTCCTCGTGCGGGTGGTCCCAGCGATAGGTCAGCGCCTTGCCGGGCTCGACCGCCAGGACCTCGCAATCGACACCGCCCCAGTCGCCGCTGAGCCGGAACGCGTGGCCGGCGACGGGCTGGAAGTCGTCGTTGCGCATCAGCCATTCCGAAATCAGGTGCGGCTGTGTCAGCGCGCGCCAGAGCTTTTCCGGCGGATGGGCGATATCGCGCTCGACGACGACGGAGCGCGTCACGGATGCAGTGCTCATTGATCCATTCTCCTCAGCAAATTTTCGAGATCGTCGAAGCGCTGCTCCCAGAACCGCGCCATCTGGCTGGTCCAGTCGACCAGCGGGGTGAGCGCGCCGAGCTGCGCGCTGTAATGCGTCTGCCGCCCCTCGTGGCGGTCGCGCACGAGGCCGGCCTGTTTGAGCAGGCCGAGATGTTTGGAGACGACAGGCTGCGACACCCCGGCCTGCGCCGTCAGCGCCCCCACCGTCTTTTCCCCCTCGCGGCACAGGCGCTCGAAGAGCGCGCGCCGCGTCGGATCCGCAAGCGTGCGGAACAACATGTCATGGGCCTCAGCCATTATATCCATACCTCGTTGGCTATGGATTTTATATAGCTGAATGGCTATGAATAAGTCAACATAAAAAAGAGAGGCCACTTACCAGCGCCTCCCTCTCGTATTTCCTATGCCGATAAAGCTATATATCACCCGGCCGGAAGCGGAACGAATTCTTCCTCGTCGCCCGGCACGATGTCGAAGCGGCCGGTGCGCCATTCCTCCTTGGCCTGCTCGATGCGCTCCTTGGAGGAGGAGACGAAGTTCCACCAGATATAGCGCTTGGAGCCAAGCGCCGCGCCGCCGAAGACCATTATGTGACAGCCTTCGGGGCCGGCCTTGAGCGTGATGGCATCGCCGGCACGGAAGACGAGCAGCTGGTCGGCGGCAAAGACGTCGCCCGCCACATCCAGCGTGCCGGACAGCACATAGACCGCGCGCTCTTCCCAGTCCGCGGCGAGCGGTGCGGCAGCACCCGGCGAAAGCATCAGGTCGGTATAGAGCGTATCCGTGGGCACGCTGACCGGCGAGGCGTGGCCTTCATATTTGCCGATGATCGTGCGCCCGGTAATGCCGTCGGCCGAGAAGGCGGGAAGCTCGGCCTTCGTCGTGTGCGAAAAGACCGGCGCCATTTCCTCGTGGCTGTCGGGCAAAGCAAGCCAGGTCTGCAGCCCGGAAATCGACTGCGGCTTGCCGCGCAGGTTTTCCGGCGAGCGCTCGGAATGCACGATGCCGCGCCCTGCCGTCATCAGATTGATGTCGCCGGGCGCGATGACCATTTCGGTGCCGAGGCTGTCACGATGCTTGATCTCGCCGTCGAACAGATAGGTCACGGTGGAAAGCCCGATATGCGGATGCGGCTTGACGTCGATCGCTTCACCCGCTCGCAGCAGCGCCGGCCCCATGCGGTCGAAGAAGATGAACGGCCCGACCAGCCGGCGCTTGGCCGTCGGCAACGCACGCCGCACCTCCAGCCCGCCGATATCGCTGGTGCGCGGAATGATCAGATGTTCCAGCGCATCACACGCCGCCGCATCGCCGGCCTCGGGGTCTTTTCCGGGAAAGAAGCTCATTGCGCCCTCCTGTGATTGGGTTCGTTGGGTGCATGCTAGCGGGCAGGGTGGGGTGTGGATAGGGCGGCTGATGTTGACGGTGTGGTCAATCTTTTCCGGCTCTGGCATTTGACGCGATCCGCACCATATTCGCCGAGAGCAGGGAGACGACAATGAACGGACAGGAACTGGCAGCACTCTATCGCGGCTATATTGCCTGCCTCAACAGGCAGGATTGGGCCAGTCTCGGCAGCTTCGTCCACGAGGAGGCGCACTACAACGGCAAGCGCATCGGCCTTTCAGGCTATCGCACGATGCTGGAGGGCGATTTTCGCGCCATCCCGGACCTGTATTTCGCCATCGATTTCCTGGTGATCGAACCGCCACGCGTGGCGAGCCGCCTGCTGTTCGACTGCACGCCGGTAGGCGAACTCTTCGGCCTGCCGGTCAATGGCCGCAAGGCCTCCTTCACCGAAAACGTCTTCTACGAATTCGAGGATGCGCGCATCCGCAATGTCTGGTCGGTCATCGACAAGGCGGCGATTGCCGCACAGCTCTGAGGTTCACGCCCCGTCGAGCGGCTCCGTGCCCTGCGGCTTGCCGGCGCGGTCGAGGCGGATTTTCTCAATCCGGTTTTCGGCGGCCGAGAGCAGCGTTTCGCAATGCTTCTTTAAGGCCTCGCCGCGCTCGTAGATCTCGATGGAGCGGTCGAGCGGCACGTCGCCGCGTTCCAGCGCGGCAACGATCTTTTCCAGTTCCTCGACGGCCTGTTCGAAGGTGAGGGCGGAAACGTCAGGCCCGGAGGCGGCAGCAGGATTGGTCATGGTCAGCCTCTCATCAGGCGATAGATATGGGTGGCGGCGGATTCGGCCAGGCCCGTGAGGTCGTAGCCGCCTTCCAGCAGGCTGACCACCCGGTTGTTTGCCGATTTTTCGGAAAGTTCCATCAGCTTGGCCGTCGCCCAGTCGAAATCGTCGGCGACGAGGTTGATCTGCGCCAGCGGATCGCGGTGATGCGCATCGAAGCCGGCGGAAATGATGATGACGTCAGGTTTGAAATCCGCGACGCGCGGCAGGACGCGGGATTTGAACGCCTCGCGGAAATGGTCGCTGCCGTCATTGGCCGAGAGCGGCGCGTTGACGATATTGCCGGCCCCCGTCTCGGTCTTGGCGCCGGAGCCGGGATAGAGCGGCATCTGGTGCGTCGAGCAGAACAGCACCGACGGATCGTCGTAGAAAATATCCTGCGTGCCGTTGCCGTGATGCACGTCCCAGTCGACGATGGCGACGCGCTCGGCGCCGTAGGCCTTCTGTGCATGGCGGGCGGCGATGGCGGCATTGTTGAAGAAGCAGAAGCCCATCGCCTTGTAGCGCTCGGCATGGTGGCCTGGCGGGCGGGCAAGCACGAAGGCATTGTCGGCCTTGCCGGTGAAGACCGCATCGACGGCGGCAATCGCCCCGCCGATACCGGTGAGGGCCGCCTGAAAGCTGGCGGGACTCGCATAGGTATCGGCCTCCACCTGCTCGATGCCCTCTTCGGGCATTGCCGACATCACGGCGCGCAGATGGCTTTCCGGATGGGCAAGCAGCACGAAATCCTCGTTGGCCTGCGGCGCCTTCTCGCGCTTGAGCGGCGCAAAGCGCTCGTGTTCCAAGGCGAGATTGATCGCGCGGATGCGGTCGGACCGCTCGGGGTGGCCCTCCGGCGTGTGATGCTCGAGGAAGATCGGGTTCTCTAGGAGACACGTCGTCATGGCCGGAAGCTACCCATTGCAATTGGCGAGGTCCACGGGAAATGGGCCAGCCGCACCGCCTTTTCAACAGTCACGGTGCAAGCAGCAGTTTTCCAGCGCGGGCCGGATCGTCCTGCCGGGCAAGGGCGGAGGGCAGGTCGGAGAGGGCGAAAACCGTGTCGACGGTGGAGGCGAGATACCCCGCACGGATGCCGGCGAAGCTGCGCTCGAATTCGGCGGCGATCTCCGCCTGCGGGGCGGAATGCACCCAATTGCGCAGCCAGAGGAAGGAGAAGGCGATGTCCTCGCGGCGGGCGCTGACAAGCGCGGGATCGAGCTGCGCGCCCGAAAGCGCACCGTATTGCACAAAAGCGCCGCCATGGCGGAGGGTGCGGAAAAGCGCATTGCCCGCCTCGCCGCCGACGGAATCGAGGACGGCATCGAGCGGCGGGGCATTGGCGATGACGATTTCACCGGAAAAGCCCTCGGCCAGCCGTTCGGCCGTCGCGGCGCCGCGCACCAGAGCGACGGGCTGGAAACCGGCCTCGGCCAGAAGCGTGAGCAGCATCCTGCCGATGGCGGATGCGGCGGCTGTCACGCCGATGCGCTGGCCTGTGACCCTGCCGAAGTGCGTTTTCACGGCATCGACCAGCCGGAAGGCGGTCAGCGGATTGACATAGGCCATGGCGGCCTGGTCGTCGGAAAGATCGTCCGGCACGGCAAAACACCATGCCGCCGGGCGCACTAGATGTGCCTGCCAGAACCCGCTCGCGCCGATCGGCAGCACGCGCTGGCCGACGGCAAAACCGCTCACGCCCTCACCGATCCGCACGATTTCCCCCACGCCCTCGAAGCCGGGCACGAAGGGCAGGGCGGTGCGGCTGCGATAAGCGCCGGTGACGGGAATGAGGTCGGAAGGGTTGATGGCGGCGCGGCGGATGCGGATCTCCACCTCGCCGGGGCCGGGGACGGCGCGCTCTACCTCTTCCAAGCCGATCACTTGCCGGGGATCGCCGAAGGCTCTAACAACGGCACGAAGCATGGATTGACCCCGGGATACGACGTGGAACAGGCGGCAGACATCACGGTCAGCGAAGTCAGGATACCGTTCCGCGATATAGACATGCACGGTCATATGCACAATGCGGCCTATTACGCCCATGCGGAAGCGGCCGTCGCCGGCCTCTGGCGCCACCGCCCGGTCGGGCCAAACGATCCCGTCTATTTCGTGCGCAAATCCGGCTGCACCTTCCACAGGGGGCTGCGGCTGGATGATCTCGCCCGCTTCACGGTTTCGGTGACGCGCATCGGCGCGACCTCGCTCAGCTTCGCCGTGGTGATCGCCTGTAATAGTGCCCCAGTAGCGGATCTGGAGATCGTCTGGGTCGCCGTCGATCCCGCAACCCGCCAGCCCGTCAACGTGCCGCAGCCGATCCGCGACTGGCTGAAATCATTCCTCGCCTGAGGCGGTCTCGACGCTGAGCCAGCCCGGCCGGCAATCCTCGAAGGAATGGTATTGCGGCGTGAATGCCGGATCAGTGGGCTCGTCGAAGCCGCCGATCAAGAGCGCCACGACCGGCTCGTCATCGATCGCACCGATGGAGCTGCCGCAGGTGGGGCAGAAGGCGCGGCTGGAATAATCCGACGAGCGCCAGGTCGCGGGTTTTGCACCCGCGCCTGTCCATTGCACGCACTCCGCGGGAAATTCCACCCAGGCGGCGGTCGGTGCGCCGGTATGCTGCTGGCAGAAGCGGCAGGAGCAGGTATGCGGCTTTTCCGCCGGCCCCGTCGCCTCGAAACGAACGGCGCCGCAGAGGCAGCCGCCGTTATAGATCTTTTCGCTCATCCTGTTCCCCCAAGCTTGCGAAACAAAGTCGCGATGCCCATGCCACCGCCGATGCCCATCATGGCGAGCGCTTCGGTTTCCGCATCAGCCTCCCGCATCTGCGCAAAGAGCCGCGTGACGAGGATCGCGCCGGACGCACCGTAGGGATGGCCGAGCGCAAGCGCACCACCCTCGCGGTTGACGATCGCGTGATCGATGCCGAGCGCATCGAGGCTGGCGAGCACCTGGGCGGCGAAGGCCTCGTTGAACTCGATATAGGGGACGGCCGCGGCATCGAGACCGGGATTGCGCGTGACAAGTTTTTCCATCGCCGGAACGGGGCCGAGGCCGAGCAGGTTCGGGTCGACGCCGACCGTGGCGCTGTCGACGAGTTCCAGGAGCATCGTCAGGCCGCGCCGCCGGGCTTCGGCCAGCGAGGTCACCAGCACGACGGCGGCACCGTCATTGACCGGGCAGGCATTGCCCGCCGTCACGGTTCCATCCGGGCGGAAAACCGGTTTCAGCGCCGCAAGCTTTTCCAGCGAAGTGTTTTCGCGCGGGCATTCGTCCTGCGAAACGCGACCGGCTTGTGTGTCGAGCGGCACGATCTCGCCGGCAAAGCGACCGGCCTTCTGTGCGGCTACCGCGCGGCGATGGCTTTCCAGCGCAAAGGCATCCTGCCGTGCGCGGCTGATGCCGGCGTGGTTGGCGACGTTTTCGGCGGCGATGCCCATGTCGGGGTCGCCGATGGCATCGGGCGCCATGCGGGCGCGGCGTACCGGCTCCGGCGCATCGCCGGATGTGAGCGGTGGGCGGAAGCGTAGATGGGCACGGCTGCTGCTCTCGGTGCCGCCGGCGAGATAGAGGCGTCCGGCACCTACCGTCACCAGCCGGGCGGCGAGCGTGATCGCCTCCAGCCCCGAGCCGCATTGCCGGTCGATGGTCAATCCGGGCACGGAAACCGCAAGCCCCGCCTCCAGCGCTGCCAGCCGCGCCAGATTGCCGGCGCTGTTGGCGGCATTGCCGAGGAGGACGTCGTCGACGGCATCCGCGGCGAGGCCGGTGTCCTGAAGGATGCGGCGGATAAGGGGTGCGGCGAGGCTTGCCGGCTCGATGGCCGACAGCGTGCCGTTGACCCGGCCGATCGGCGTGCGGAAGGCGGCGGCGATGACGGGAATACGTTCGGGATCAGCGGAGCGGTTCAAGGACATCGCTCTCCTCCGCCACCCATTGCCGCACGGTTTTCGCCTCCACCTTGCCCGAAGGGGTCGTTGGCATTTTCGCGCAGAGCCAGAGCCGGCGCGGCTGCTTGTAGTGCGGCAGGAGATCGGCCAGCGCCGCCATGAGGGTTTCGGCCGTCAGGCCCGACGCGGCAGGCTCGATCACCGCCACCAGTTCGCTGCCGAGATCAGCATGGTCGCGGCCGAAGACATGGGCGGCGCGCACGAAGGGCAGGCTTTGCAGCGCCGCCTCGACCTCGGAGGGATAGATATTGTTGCCGCCCGACAGGACCATGCCGCCGGCACGCCCGAGCAGATGCAGCGTGCCATCCGTCTCCAGAAAACCGAGATCGCCGACCGTCGCCAGCGCGCCGAACCGCGCCAGCCCCGCACCGTCGCCGGCCCCGAGATAACCGGTGGCGACAAGTGGGCTTTCGACGAAGACGATGCCGGTCTCGCCTGTGGGCAGGGGGGTGCCGGCCGCGTCGAGCACCGAGATCGCAACACCCGGAAAGGCCTTGCCGACGGCGGTGGAGGAGGCGGCATCGTCGGGTGCCGTGACGGTGATGAAGCCGAGCTCCGAAGCGCCGTAATATTCCCGGAGCGCTGCACGAGGGAAATGTCTGCCGCAGAGCGCGTGATCGCCCGCTGTGAGCTTCGCGCCGGCCACGGTGATGGCCGCGACTTCCTCCAGCGGCGCGCGCTCGCAGAGCCGGCGCAGCATGGTGGGCACCAGAACGAGGCGCTGCACGGCGTGCTGCCGGATCGTCTCTTGTGCCGCGTGCGCGTCAAAATGCCGGGTGGAATGGAAGGTGGCGCCGGCCAGCAGGCACTCCGTCATGGCATAGAGCGCAAGCCCATGGGCGAGGGGGCCGGGGGCATAGGTGATGGTCTGTGCCGTAATACCGAAGAACGGCGCGCCGGTGGCGAGGCTGATGCGCCAGGAGCGGCGGTCGCGGATAATCGGTTTCGGATCGGCCGTCGTGCCCGAGGTGAAGACGATGAGGAAAGGCGCATCCGCCTGCCCCTCGGCCAAAGCCGGATCGGTCGCGTGCTCCTGTTCCGCGACGATTTCGGAAATGTCCCGCCTTGGATCGGTGATCCGCAGATCGGCGCCTTCGGCTGTGACGATGAGGTCGGGTGCGATCGTGTCGAGCAGCCGTTGCCGGGTCGCTTCGGGCAGATGCGGGTCGATCAGCGCGGCGCACATATGGCCCGAGGTCGCGGCGGCGAAGGCGGCGGGGAACAGCGCATGGTTGCCGGTGACGAGTGCGATCAGCCGGTTGTCAGGGCCGATGCTGCTTTGGCCGCCCGGCGCCAGGTTCGAAAAAATAGCGTGCAGGCGACGTGCCGTGGCTGCAAGCGCACCGTAGGACAAGACCCGGCTGTCCAGATGAAAGGCCGGGTTTTCGGGGTTTTGGGCGGCGTGCCGTTCGAGGGCGCCGGAAAGCGGCATCGGCTCAGGCGCGCTGCGGCAGCAGCGGATAGCCGGCCAGCACCGCGCGGCCGGCGAGCATCGCGACGAACGCCTTGATGAGGTCGCCCGGCAGGAAGACCAGCGAGGCGGCGGCCGTCTCGAAGAAGGCCTTGCCGCTCATATAGGCGAGCCAAGGCATGCCGAAGAGATAGACGACGGCAATGCCGCCGATGACGGAGGCGGCGAGGAAGGAGAGGTACTGCGACAGTTCCGGCTGCTCTTCGCGCACGAGGCGTTCGGCGACCAGGCCGCAGACGAAAGCGCCGAAGACCCAGCCGACGAGATAGCCCGCCGTCGGGCCGGCGAAGACCGCAAGGCCGCCGCGACCGCCCGAAAGCACCGGCAGGCCAATGGCGACGAGCAGCAGCACGAGCAGCACGGCGCTCGCACCCCGCTTGGCACCGAGGATGCAGCCGGCCAGCATGACGCCGAGCGACTGCGCGGTGATCGGCACCGGAATGAAGCCGAGCGTGATCGGCGGCAGCAGGCCCAGCACCACGATGATCGCGGCGAAGAGGGCGATGAGGACGATGTCTCTGGTGTTCATGGCAGGGCTCCCTGTCGGACAAAAATGGGTCAAATGCTTACTGCCGCCGAAAGCCGCGGGCGTCAATCGCCATGGCGATCGTGTCGGCGTCCTTCAGCGTCAGGATGATGAGCGGCACGAGCGTGGTCAGCGGCCGCACGGGCAGGCCGCGCGCCTTGTGCGCGGCTGCGATCTCGCCGTAGCGCGCAAAAATCTCCGGCACGAAGCGGATGACGAGGCCGACCGCGAGGCTCACATCCGCAGCCCTTACGAAGCCGAACCGCTCCAGTGGTGTGATCAGCCGGGTGATCTCGTCCATGAAGGCGGAAATGCCCGTCGTTGCCGTCACGGCGGCTGCCAGCAGCACCAGGGTCGACAGCCGGCAGAAGACGACCGCGCCCTCGTGCGGCGACTGGAAGAAATAGTTTGCCGCCGCGACGAGCAGCACGGTGAACAGCACGAAGCGGGTGCGCCGCGCCGCCTCGCCAAGACCGATCCCCGTCGAGAGATAGAGCGCCACGGAAAGGGCAAGAGCCGGCACGAGCAGGCGCAGATCGGAAAGCAGGAACAGCACGATGGCGGCGGCAAACAGCACGATCAGCTTGCCGCGCACCGGCATGCGGTGCAGCGGCGAATTGCCCTCGATATCGAGCCCGTTCAGCATGCCGCGATCTCCCGGTAGGCATGGATCGCTTCCGCCGGCCGGCCATCCGCCGCCATCCGCCCGTCGTGGAACACCAGAACGCGGTCGAAATCCTCGATCAAAGCAAGATCATGGGTGATCACCAGCACCTGCTCGGGCAGGCCGGCAAGGGTGCGTGCGATCAGCGCGCGGTTCTTCAGGTCGAGCTGGTTGGTCGGCTCGTCGAGGATCAGAAGCTCCGGGCCGGTGACGAGCACGCTGGCAATGGCGCCGAGCTGCGTCTCGCCGCCGGAAAGTTCGTGCACGCGGCGGCGCGCGAGATGCGAAATGCCGAAACGGGCGAGCACGGCCTCGGTGCGTTCGGCGATCTCCGCCTTGCCGAGCCCGCGGTTCTTCAGGCCGAAGGCGATGTCCTCTGCCAGGATCGGCAGGATCATCTGATGCTGCGGGTTCTGGAAGATGAAGCCGGTTTTGCCGCGTGCGGCCTGTTCGTCTCCCACCGTATCGAGCCCGCCGACCGTGACGGTGCCGGCGGTCGGCTTGACGAGCCCGTTGATCAGCCGCGCCATGGTCGTCTTGCCGGAACCGTTGAGGCCAACGACGCCGATGCGCTGCTCCGAGAGCTGCAAATCCAGCGGCTGGAGCGCCGTGCGGCTGCCATAGGCCACCGTGGCGGCGGAGAAGACGATGTCCAAGAGCAATGTCCCGGTTCGCGGTTGGGTGCAGGACCTATAAGCAATTTGGCGGAAGCTGCGAAGGGTTTTTGCACTGGCTCCCCTGATAATGTTGAACAATCCGCAGAGGGTGTTGAAGCCGCCTTTCCCGTCGTGCGGAAAACGGGTGGAACAAACCAAGAATATATGCCTATCATCGGCTATGACGATTCTTCTTTCGAATACCGAAGCCCGGCGTATCTTCCTCGCCCGCCAGGGGCTCAGTGAACCACCCGGCCGACAGCTCGGCAAGGCGGGGCTGCTGCAGCTCATCCACGATATCGGCTTCGTGCAGGTGGACAGCATCGCCACCGTCGAGCGCGCGCATCACCAGATCCTTTTCTCGCGCAACCAGACCTATCGGCGCGAGCACCTGACGGAGCTTCTCGAAAAGGACGGCGATCTCTTCGAGCACTGGACGCACGACGCCTCGATCATTCCGAGCGCCTTCTTCCGCTATTGGAAACACCGTTTCCGCCGCAAGGAGGCGTCGCTCCTCGAGCGCTGGAGCAAGTGGCAGGGCGAGGGCTTCGACAAGGCGTTCGGCGAGACCTATGAGCGCATCGCATCTGGTGGTGCCGTCCTGTCGCGCGAGCTGAAGACGGACGACCACAAGTCCGGCGGCTGGTGGAACTGGCATCCGAACAAGACGGCGCTGGAATTCCTCTGGCACACCGGGAAACTCTGCATCTCCCGGCGCGAGAATTTCCAGAAGGTCTATGACCTTACCGAACGCGTGGTGCCGCCACATCATCACAAGCCCGCCGTCGAGCACGACGCCTTCGTCGACTGGGCCTGCCGCAGCGCGTTGACCCGGCTGGGTTTTGCCACCCATGGCGAAATCGCCGCCTTCTGGGCGCTGATCTCGCCGGAGGAGGCGAAGACCTGGGTGGACGCGCATCGCGACGAGCTTCGCCCCGTCTCGATCGAAACCGCCGACGGCGGCAAGCCGCGCATCTCCTACGCCTTCGACGGTTTCCCTGATAATCTCAGCGATATTCCCGAGCCGCCCGCCCGCCTGCGCGTCCTCTCGCCCTTCGATCCCTTGATCCGCGACCGCAACCGCACCGAACGCCTCTTCGGCTATTACTACCGTATCGAGGTCTTCGTGCCCGAGCCGAAGCGCCAATACGGCTACTACGTCTTCCCGCTGCTCGAAGGCGACCGCCTCGTCGGCCGCATCGACATGAAGGCCGACCGCAAGGCCGGCACGCTCGACGTCAAACGCCTCTGGTGGGAACCGAAGGTCCGCGCTTCGACGGGACGGCTGGAGAAGCTGGAGGCGGAGTTGGCGAGGCTCGCGAAGTTTACCGGGGTGGAAGGGGTGCGCTATCTGGATGGGTGGCGCGGAGATGACGTTTAGCGTCAGGCTTACGTGTTCTGTCGTTTAAGCAGCAGCAGGAGCGGAGGAGGGACGTCTCGACGTTGCTCGCGAAGTGTCTTCGCAAATTTGATCATCGGTTCCGGTGCGATGCGTGCCAATGCGGAATAGTCAAGCTGACGGGTCAGATCCAGGGTTATCGTGTGTTCCCTGTTCTTCACGACAAGAGAATACGCGTTGTTGCCGCGTCGGCTTTTTGTATGCCGATAGGTGATGCTGGCTTCAGCGAGCGGGATTCTTTTGGAGTATGTTTCTGTCATCTGGCATCCGGTCTCGATGAGGATCGAACCATCCGTTGCAAAACGTGTGATACTTGGCGATGCCGCAGTCGTCCACCCGATGCCGATAAACACGCTTGTTCCAAGAACAATTGCAAGCGGGCTTTTAATCCAACGGTAGTTGGGCTGCTCTTTTCCCCGTATCCAATTCCCTAGCCGATGCAGGTAGGCAAAAAGTATCCCAAGAAGTATAAAACCAATCAGTTTGAAAAGTGGAATCATTACCATTCGGGAGCCGCAAGACAAAACGCTCCAAATGCTTTCTTCCAATACGATCAATGAATGTTCCCTCGATGAATGCGAGAGAACATAAAGGTGAATTGCACAACTTCCGGTAACGGGTTCGATAAAATTTTCTGTGTCTCGCTTGGTTTCAGGCCGTCACCGGCCTCCCGCCGAACGTGCCCTTGGCCTGCTCCGTCAGCGCGCGGAACTTCTCCGAGGCACCCGTCAGCTTGGCGTCCCAGTCCGGGTCCGGCACCTGGCCGCGGATCGTGTCGAAATAGACGGCCATCAGGGCGGCGATCGCGAAGGGTTCGAGCACGGCAGCCTTAAAGGCCCAGGCGAAGACGATGGCGACGATGAAGGTGAGGGCGGTGAGATCGCCGGGGAAGAGGTACACCACTGCGGCGGCCGGTGCCAGCGCCAGGAGGAAGACGACGATGGAGAGGATCCACAGGAAAACAGAGAGCCAGACGGCGTTCTTCACCATCTTCAGGCCGTTCTGTGCATAGAGCACGAGGCCGCGGCGCGAGCTTTCCCAGGCATTGTCGCTGCCGGTGCGGATGTTGTAGCCGAGGATGATCTCATCGACATAGGTCAAGGACAGGCGAATGACGGTGTTGGCGAAGCGCACGATGCCGTCGAGGCCGGGAATGGGCAGAAAGGCCGCGATGCCGCCGAGAAGGCCGGTGATGGCGGCGATCACGCCCTTGATGAGCTGGTCGAGCGCGAAGAGCACGTTCGCCTCGCCGAAGCGGGCGGTGACGACCTCGCGGCCATAGGCGACCTGGCCCTTGCCGTCCGGCAGCGGCTCACCGTCGATCAGCTTGACCATGACGGCGATATGGGCGGCCTTGACCATGTAGAGCAGCCATTCGCGCGCCCAATAGACGGCGGTGCCGACCAGCCCCATGCCGAAGATGCCGCCCCAGACGGCGAAGGATTCCGGGCTGTCGGAGAGCGAGCCGACGCCGTAGCCGATGCCGGCCCCCGTGCCCGTCGCCAGGATGAAGGCGAGCGTGATGACGAAATAGATCACCATCCGCGTGATGATGAAGGGCATGGTCTTCAGCAGAATGCCGATGGTCTTGCCGATGCTGAAGTCCCACATGCCCCGATGTCCCCACAGAAAATCCCGCGATCCGAACCGTCGCGCCAAAGGCAAACGTTTCGGAGCCGCGGGATATTCGGGGTTTAGCAGAGATCCGTCGAGCTGATCTCGATGCCGAAGCCTTCGAGGCCGACATAGTGGCGCTCGCGCGAGGCCATCAGGCGGATCGAGGTGATGCCGAGATCCTTCAGGATCTGTGCGCCGAGGCCGATTTCCAGCCATTCGCTTTCGCGCGCCTGCGCCTCGTCATGGCCTTCGCGGTCATGTTTGCCCTTGCGGGCCGTCGAGGACTGGCCGACGCCGACGGAGCCTTCGCGCAAATAGACGATGACGCCGCGGCCCTCATCGGCGATGCGCTTCATGATCGCATCGATCTGGCGTCCCGCGCCAAAAACGTCGTCGCCGACATTTTCGAGATGCAGGCGCACGGGGATATCGACGCCGTCCCTGATATCGCCGAAGACCACGGCGAGATGCTGCATCGGATCCCAGGGCAGGGTGTAGGTCGAAGCCTTGGCCTTGCCGTAGGGCGTCTCGATGTCGAAGCTGCCGACCTGCTCGATCAGGGTTTCCTTGCGCTGGCGGTAGGCGATGAGATCGGCGACGGAGACCTGCTTCAGGCCGTTCTTCTCTGCGAAGGCCGCGACCTGCGGGCCGCGCATCACCGTGCCGTCGTCGTTGACCAGTTCGCTGATCACGCCGATCGGCGGCAGGCTCGAGAGCTTGCAGAGATCGACGGCCGCTTCGGTGTGGCCCGAGCGCATCAGGACGCCGCCTTCGCGCGACACGAGCGGGAAGATATGGCCGGGGCGCACGAAATCCGCAGCACCGACATTCGGATTGGCGAGGTTGCGCACCGTCAGCGTACGGTCGTCGGCGGAAATGCCCGTCGTCGTGCCGTGCTTGAAATCGACGGAGACGGTGAAGGCGGTGGTGTGGGCCGAATCGTTTTCCGCCACCATGGCATTGAGGTTCAGGCGCTTGGCCTCCTCGCGCGGCATGGGCGTGCAGACGATGCCGGAGGTGTGGCGTACGATGAAGGCCATCTTTTCCGGCGTGCAGTGCACGGCGGCGACGATGAGGTCGCCCTCGTTCTCGCGGCCGTCGTCATCCATCACGACGACGATTTCGCCGGCCTCGAAGGCGCGGATGGCATCGACGACACGCTTCTGGTCGTAGCTCATGGCAAAAATCCTATTTCAGGCGGCCGGTCTGGCCGCGATCGCGGAGATAGTGGTCGGCAACGGCACAGGCGACCATGGCCTCGCCGATCGGCACGGCGCGGATGCCGACGCACGGGTCATGGCGGCCCTTGGTGCGCACATCGACATTGTTGCCGTCGGCGTCGATCGAGCGGCGCTCGGTCAGGATGGACGAGGTCGGCTTGATGGCGAAACGCGCGACGACCGGCTGGCCGGTGGAAATGCCGCCGAGAATACCGCCGGCATGGTTGGACAGGAAGATCGGATTGCCGTCATTGCCCATGCGCATTTCGTCGGCATTGTCCTCGCCGGTGAGCTCGGCCGAGGCAAAGCCTTCGCCGATCTCCACGCCCTTCACGGCATTGATCGACATGAGGAGCGAGGCGATATCCTGGTCAAGCTTGCCGTAGATCGGTGCGCCGATCCCGGCCGGAACGCCCTCGGCGACCACTTCCACGACCGCGCCGATGGACGAGCCGGCCTTGCGGATGCCGTCGAGATACTCTTCCCAGACGGGCACGATGGCCGGATCGGGCGCGAAGAACGGGTTGTTGCTGACCTCGTTCCAGTCCCAGTTGCGGCGGTCGATCTTGTGTTTGCCGATCTGCACGAGGGCGGCGCGGACGGAAAGCCCCGGCACGACCTTGCGAGCGAGGCCCCCGGCGGCAACGCGCGCCGCAGTCTCGCGGGCTGACGAGCGGCCGCCGCCGCGATAGTCGCGGATGCCGTATTTCACGTCATAGGTATAGTCGGCATGGCCGGGGCGGTAGCGCTTGGCGATCTCGCCGTAATCCTTCGAGCGCTGGTCGGTGTTCTCGATCATCATCGAAACGGGTGTGCCCGTCGTGATCATCGTCTCACCGTCCTCGTCCAGCATGACGCCGGAGAGCACCTTCACCAGATCGTCCTCGCGGCGCTGCGTCACGAAGCGCGACTGGCCGGGCTTGCGCTTGTCGAGCCACGCCTGGATTTCGGCGAGCGTGAAGCGGATGCCGGGCGGGCAGCCATCCACCACGCAGCCAAGTGCTATCCCATGGCTTTCGCCCCAGGTGGTGACGCGGAAAAGATGACCGAAACTGTTGTGCGACATGAGCGGACCCGGACCCGATAAACGTTCGCCCCCTCCTTAGTGGAAAAGGCGGGGGCGGGACAAGGGTTTCGCGTCAAGTCGGATCAGGAAGCGAGCTTCCAGCGCATTTCGCTGCCGAAGGCAAAAAAGGCGTCGCGGGAGAGTGGCTTGGCGAAGGCGTAGCCCTGCAGGAGGTCGCAGCCGAGCAGGCCGAGCATTTCGGCGTGGTCCATGGTCTCGACGCCTTCGGCGACGATCTCGATATTGAGCGAGCGGCCGATCTCGATGATCGAGCGCACCAGCGCCTGCTCGTTGTGTGACTTGAGGATCGGCGCCACGAGCTGGCGGTCGATCTTCAGGCGCTTGGGCTTCAGCTTCAAGAGGCTGACGATCGAGGTGTGGCCGGTGCCGAAATCGTCGATTTCGATATCGATGCCGAGCGCCTTGATGCGTTCGAGATTGGAGAGAACGATGTCGTCGCTCTCGTCGAGGAAGATCGATTCCACCAGTTCGAAGGAAATCTGGCCGGGCTGGATGGAGAGGCCGGTCAGGCTGTCGATCAGGCTCTCGTCGCGCAGGCGGCGCGCCGAGACGTTGACCGAGATCTTCGGCATGACCAGACCGCGGGCCGCCCAGCGGGCGCAGTCGATGAGCGCCTTTTCGAGCACGATCCGGTCGAGCGTCGCCATGACGTTGAGGTCTTCGGCGATCTTGAGGAAGCGGTCGGGCGTCAGGAGCCCGTCGCGCGGGTGATTCCAGCGGATCAGCGCCTCCGCACCGGCGAGCTTCAGCGTGCCGGCCTCGATCTGCGGCTGGTAGTAGGGCACGAACTCGTTGTTCTCGATGCCGGCCAGGATGTCGTCGGCGATGCGCTTGTTCGAGATGATCTCGGCCTGCAGCACCTCGGTGAAGAATTCGTGGCGGTTGCGGCCCATGGCCTTAGCCCGGTAGAGCGCGATATCGGCGTTGACGAGCAGCTTTGCCGTGTTGATCGATTGCCCCTCGGCGAGCGCCACGCCGATGCTGACGCCGAAGCGGCACAGATGCCCCTCATAGTCCACCGGCTGCTGCATCAGCGTGATGATGCGGCGCGCCAGCGTGCTGAGATAGGCCTGGTCGGTGGCGTTGGTGACGACCACCACGAATTCGTCGCCGCCGATGCGCGCGACGAGATCGCCCTTGCGGGTGGAGGCGCGCAGCACTTCGGAGGCATGCACGAGCAGCGCATCGCCGGCTGCATGGCCGAGCGTGTCGTTGATCTGCTTGAAGCGGTCGAGGTCGATATGGAGGATGGCGACGCGCACGTCCATCGTCTCGCTGAGCTCGGCGATGCCTGTCAGTTCGTCGTCGAGCATGCGCCGGTTGCCGAGCCCCGTCAGCGGGTCGTGCAGGGCATTGTGCTCGATGCGGTCCTTCGCCTGTTCCAGCTCGACATTCTTTGCGTCGGCCTGTTCCTTGGCGGCCTTGAGGTTCTGCTTGAGGATGACGTCCTCGGTCACGTCGAAGGCAAGGCCGACGAGCTTTCGCGTGCCGCCGTGGCCGTAGTGGATCTTGCCGACGGAGCGGACATAGCGGATGGCCCCGCCCTGCAGGGCGACACGCGCCTCGTGCACATAGGGCAAGTCCTGTTCGATGCAGCGGGCAACATTTTCGACGATCGCATCGCGGTCGTCGGCATGCATGGCGGCTAGCCATGCCTCGTGGGTGACGATGCCGTCGGTGAATGTCAGCCCGTAAAGCTGGTGCATGCGCGGATCCCAGAAGGTCCGGCCGAGATCGAGATCAGCCTCCCAGAGGCCGCACTGGTAGGAATCGAGCGCGAGGTCAAGACGGCGGGTCGTCTGTTCCAGTTCGCTGTTCTGGAGTTCGGAGCGTTCCTTCGCCTCCTTGAGGCGCGCGGTGATGAGCACGTCCTCGGTAACGTCGAAGGCGAGGCCCACCAGCTTGCGCCGTCCGTCCTGCTCGACATGCAGCTTGCCGACGGACTGGACGTGGCGGATCGTACCGTCAGGGTGCACGACGCGAGAGGTGCGCATATAGGGCACGCCTTCCTCTATGGTCGTATCGGCCTTGCGCTGGGCTTCCTCGCGGTCGTCGGGGTGGATCGCATTGACCCAGGTCTCGTTGGTGATGCGCTTGCCGGTGTTCGTCACGCCGTAGAGCTGGTGCATGCGGTCGTCCCACAGCGTCAGCCCGTCTTCGAGATCGGCCTCCCAGAGACCGCACTGATAGGCGTCGAGCGCGAGGTCGAGACGCCGGGTCAGCTTGGCAAGCTCGGCATTCTGGACTTCGGCATGCTCCTTGGCGGTCTTCAGCGCCTCGTTGAGCAGCACGTCCTCGGTCACGTCCCAGCTGATGCCGGTCAGCTTCTCCTCACCGTTCGGGCCGATCAGGCGCGAGCCGACATTGCGGATATGGTGCCAGCTGCCATCGGGCATGCGGACGCGGTATTGCGACTTGTAGTCGTTGCCGCCGGCGCGGATGAGGTCCATCTCGGCCTTGGCGGTGGCAATGTCATCGGGGTGAAGCGCCTCGCGCCAGAGGTCGTCGTTCGGCGTCTCGTCTTCCGGGAAACCGTGCAGCCGGTGCATCTGGGCATCCCAGTTGCGCCCGCCGGTCGAAAGCTCGACTTCCCAGATGCCGATCTTGGAGGCGTCGAGCGCGATATCGAGGCGTTGCGAGAGGGACTGCACCTGCCGCTCGCGCGCCCGCAGCCGCGCAATGTTGCGCTGGCGCTCGCTGACGAGGCCGCCGGTCAGCAGAATCGGAACGATGATCACGAGTGCGGCGGCGAGGATGAACATCCTAACCTGTGTCAGGTTCGCCGGCGGGTGATGCCAGCCCTTCTTGGGAACGGCGGCGAGCTCCCAGCGGCCGCCCGGAAAATCGAGCACCTGCACGACGGGATCGTTCTCGAAGATCTCGGCCGCACCGAAGAATGGATCGATGACGTTGTCCGCCACGCTGACATCGCGGATGGCAAGCTCGATATCGGTCTCGTGCTGGCGCATGTCGCGCAGGGCATGGATATCGGGGCCGATCAGCCCGGCATCGCTAAGCAGCCTGCGCTCGTCGACCAGCCCGTCGATATAGCCCCAGAAATAGTGCCGCGCATCGACGGTTCCAAACACCGGCATGAAGAGGTGGAAGCCGCGCCCGCCCTTGGCGAATTCGACCGGGCCGAGCATGAGCGGGCGCCCGCGCGAGCGGTCTGCCTGGGCGGCGTGGCGGAAGGAGGGAAAGCGATTGAAATCGGTGCCGAGATAATGCTGGTTGCCGTCGAGCGGGAAGGCCTGGGTGACCTTGGCACCCGGTGCCACGCCGACGCGGCGGAAGTGGCTGTTCTGCAAAAGCAGCTTGCGGGCGAAGACGTTGAACTGCAGCGAGGCCTGCTGTGGCGCGACGGCGAACATGTTGGCGACGCTGCGCAAGGCCGCGACATCGCTGTTGACCTCGCTTTGCAGCCGTGCGCCGACGAGTGCGAGATCGCCGGATACATGGGCCTGAAGCTCGTTGCGATAGATCCGCTCGTTCTGCTGTTCGTAGAACACGCCTGCCGTCAGGATCACGACGCCGGCGATCGCGGCCGGCAGGAGCGAGGGGCGCGCCCATTCTGCGATGGACGCCATATGGCGGCGGATGGCGGCAGGCAAAGACAAGACGGCGGTCCCCGATGATGGCAAAACGGTAAGGGGGGCTTCCTTAAGATTGCATTTATAAGCGACTGAAATACTTGTATTTCCGCCTCGAAAGCGGGCGGCATTTCCCGTTTTGGCGCAACCCTGCAACCGGATTTGTCAGACAATCCGGGGGATGACGTTGCGCCCCGCCTTGATTCGTATGATCTTTCCGGCCATCCATTTCGACATTGTGGGCGACGAGGGCGAATTTCGCCATATTTCGGGGGCATCTGACGTGACCAGCAAAAAGACTGATTCATTTCCAGGGGTTCGTACGATGCGGTTGTTGATCGCAGCTTTGATGGCCACGGCCGTCTTCCTTTCGCCACTCGTCGCCTCGGCCGAAAGCGCCGACGTGGAAGCGACGATCACCAATGTGGACACGGGCAATCTCTCGCTGTCGCTCGACGACGGCAAGAAGTATCAGGCGCCGGAAGAGTTCAACTTCGAAGGCCTGGAGCCGGGCGTGAAGGTTCTGGTGTTCTATACCGAAGTCGACGGCAAGCGCGTCATCAACGACCTCGAGATTATTCAGTAAATCAGGGGCTTCGGCCCGTCAGAGCCAGTGCATTCCTGTTTCATCAAGCCGGAGCACGCGGTCCTGGAAGATGGGGATGTTGGCCGCTTCCTCCTCCGCCATGCCGTTCAGACGGAACGCCGCGCGAAAAACGCCGCCGTGGCTGACGCAGACGGTCGGCCGGTCGATCTCGGCGAGAAACGAGCCGATGCGCCAGCAGAGGATTTCGTAGCTTTCGGCTGTCTCGCCCGGCGGAATGAAGTTCCATTTCGAGCGCCGGCGCTCGTCGACCCGAGCGGGTGTCGATGCCTCTAGTTCTTCCAGCGTATGGCCTTCCCAGTCGCCGAAGGAGACTTCGACGAGGCGCTTGTCGGTGCGATAGGTGAGGGGATTAAGACCCATGGCGCGGCGCAGGATTTCCATGGTCTCGCGCGTGCGCCCGAGCGGGCTTGCCACGAAATCGAAATCCGAAACGGCCGCGCCGAGAAGCGCCTTGAGAGTGCGGCCGTTGCCGGCCGCTTGCGCGCGGCCGGTATTGTTGAGCGGAATGTCCTTCTGTCCCTGCAGCCTGCCCTCAGCATTCCACGCGGTCTGGCCGTGTCGGATCATGTAGATGAGCAAGATGCGAGGCTCCGGGTCAGTCCTTGATGACGGAGATGTCGGGCGCGTCGACGGCCTTCATGCCGACGACATGGTAGCCGCTGTCGGCATGATGCGTCTCGCCCGTCACCGAGCGCGACAGGTCCGACAGCATGTAGAGTCCGACATCGCCCACTTCCTCGATGGTGACGGTACGGCGCAGCGGCGCATTGTACTCGTTCCACTTGAGGATATAGCGGAAATCGCCGATGCCGGAGGCGGCCAGCGTCTTGATCGGGCCGGCCGAGATGGCGTTGACGCGTATGTTCTTCGGGCCGAGGTCGACGGCGAGGTATTTCACGCTCGCTTCAAGCGCGGCCTTGGCAACGCCCATGACGTTGTAGTTCGGCATGACCTTTTCCGCGCCGTAATAGGTCAGGGTCAGCATGGAGCCGCCATCGGTCATCAGCTTTTCCGCACGGCGCGCGACCGACGTGAAGGAATAGACCGAGATCTGCATCGTCTTGGCGAAGTTGCCCGGCGTCGTGTCGACGTAGCGGCCGGTCAGTTCGTCCTTGTCGGAGAAGCCGATGGCGTGCACGAGGAAGTCGATCTTGCCCCAGGTCTTCTCGATATTGTCGAAGACGGCGTCGATCGAGGCTTCGTCCGAGACGTCGCAGTCACCGGCCAGCACGGCGCCGATTTCGGCGGCCAGCGGCTCGACGCGCTTCTTCAGCGCCTCGCCCTGATAGGTCAGCGCGATCTCGCCGCCCTGTGCGTGGATAGCCTTGGCGATGCCCCAGGCGATGGAACGGTTGTTGGCGACGCCCATGATGACGCCGCGCTTGCCCTTCATCAGACCAGATGCCTGAACCATGGTTTGCCCCTTTGAAATCTAGAGCAACCCCCGCAAATACGCGAAAAGGCTTTGCGTTCTTGGAGTTGCGTGAATAAGTCGAAATTGCCTATGGCATAGGCGGCAATGCGGTTCAAGCGCGCGCCAGTTCAGGAACTGTTAGCATCCGTAACAATGGGTGCATCTTTCACTGAAAGTTCATAAATCGATTAAAGGTAAAGGCCTTCGCGCAGCGACCGCATCAGGTCGATCATCTTGGCATCAGGTTTTTCCCAGAGCAGCAGCCTGACTTCGGCGATGAGATCGCCGCGCGCGCCGTCTTCCTTGACGAGGCCCTCGTCCGGGATGCGGATCGTCTGGTCGGAGCCGGACCAGGCCGGGACGGTGACGGAAAGCGGGCCGGTCGGCCCGTCGATGGTCATCTCGCAGCCGAGAACGGCGTTCTCGATCGTCACGGGCAGATCGACCCGGAGGTCGAAGCCGTCGGTGCGGAAGCGGCCGGGCGCCACGCGCACGGTGACGACGGCATCGCCGCGGCGCAGGTTCTCGATGCGGTGGCCGGCCTCTTTGAGACGGATCACCTGTCCGTCGGTCGTGCCGGCGCCGACGGGCACGCGAATGGTTTGCCCCTCCGGCGTCTCGATGGTCGGCCGCACGCGGTTGAGGATGTCTTCCACGCTGACGGTGACGTCGGCGACGAGATCCGGCGCCTTTTCCACGGTGGCGCGCGTGCCGCGGATGCGGCGGATGATGGCGGAGATGATGGCGGCGCCCGGCGCGGTGCCGCGGGCGGGCATCGGCTGTTGCTCTGCCGCCGGTTCCTCGGTGGCTTTGCGGGCTTCCTGGGCGGGGGCAGCCGCACTTGCTTGTGCTTGCGCCTGGGGTTGCGGCTGCGGGCGCGGCTTCGCCTCGGCGGGCTGGCCGCGGGAATCGACGCCGAAGATGCGGGCGATCATGTCTTCGGCGGCCTCGCCGGAGACGCGCGGACCGTCCTGCTGGCGGGGGCTTTCGGCCTTCGCCTTGCGGTCGGCCTGCTGCTGGCGCATCTGCTCCATGCGGCGAAGCTCGGCCTCGCGCTGCTGACGGTCGTAGCGGCTGCGCTTGTCGGGATCGCGCAGCAGATCATAGGCGCGGCCGGCCTCGGTGAAGCGCACCGTCGCGTTCGGGTCGTCGTGGTTCTGGTCGGGATGCACGGCTTTCGCCACCGACCGCCACGCCGCCTTGATTTCGTCCTGGCCGGCATTCCGCTTCACGCCGAGAACCGAATAGGGATCACGCATACCTAACCACCCGTTTCGTTTTACCGCTCATGGTAGCGGGCGACGTTCTAACCGCCGGTTACGCGTTAGGGTTTACAGATTGCTAAGATGCGGGTGGGCGGGTTCAACCCTGACGGTCGAAGGCCAAGAGCAGCCATTCGCCGGAATTGCCCAGGCACGTGCGGCCCGAATAGTTGGCGATGCCCTGATAGGAGTGTTTCGTCGTCACGAAATCGCGGCAGGTGCGCCCTGCGGCGTCCTGGTTTTCCGCAATCGTGCTGATGACGCCGGCACTTCCCGAAGCGGAGTTCGCCCAGGGAATGGGCTGGCCCGCGGCCTGCGCCAGATCGGCGGAGGAGACGGCATTGCGCACGGTCGTCTCGTCGGAAAGACGCTCGCCGTTCGCCACGGTGCTGGTGCGGATGGTGCTGTCGACCTTGCTGTCTTCGAAGAGATCGAGGCCGCTCATGCAGCCCGACAGGAACGCGGCCGACGTCGTGACTGCTGCGAGGACGATGCAGCGCGTCCAGTATGGCTTTGTCTCCGGTCGCGACTTTGCTATGACGTTCACCCCAGCTGCCTCATGCAGTCGAAAAGAGCGGCCAAAATCGGCCCAAAAAGATCGGCTTTGAATCGAATATGAGCGAAAATGCGTTAACAAGCGGTGACTTCACCGAGGAAAACGAACCCTATGCCCTGTTCGGAAGCTGGCTGGCGGACGCCGGCAAGAGCGAGCCGAACGACGCCAACGCGCTGGCGCTCGCCACCGTCGACGAGACGGGCCTGCCCAATGTGCGTATGGTTCTCCTGAAGGGTTTCGACGAGCGTGGCTTCGTGTTCTACACGAATTTCGAGAGCCGCAAGGGCCAGGAAATCCTCTCCGCCGGCAAGGCCGCCATGTGTTTCCACTGGAAATCGCTGCGCCGCCAGATCCGCATCCGCGGCGAGATCGAGGTCGTCAGCAATGCCGAGGCCGACGAATATTACGCCTCGCGCCCGCGCGGCAGCCGCATCGGCGCGTGGGCTTCGAAGCAGTCCCGCCCGCTGGAAAGCCGCTTCGCGCTGGAAAAGGCCGTCGCCGAATACACCGCCCGCTACGCGATCGGCGACATCCCCCGCCCGCCGCACTGGTCCGGTTTCCGCCTGAAGCCCGTCTCGATCGAGTTCTGGCACGACCGCCCCTTCCGCCTGCACGACCGTGTGGAATTCCGCCGAGTGGACGACGGCAAGGGCTGGACGAAGGTCAGGATGTATCCGTGAGGAGGCGGGTTTAGCGCCGCATCAGCCGGAAAGGGATGCCGGAGGCGAGTGCCCCGACATATTTCGGTTTCTGGTAAAGCCCGTTCAGCGAAATGCGGGGTAGGGCCGTCGGCGTGTCGAAGGAGCGCGCGGAGAGCGTGCCGGGATCCGTGAGGACGGCCACGCGGAAGCCGAGATCCTTGGCGAGCTGGTGCTCGCGCGGCGACACGGCGGCGCGGTCGCCGTAGGGATAGGCGAAGGTATCCGGGCGGCGGCCGGTGATCGCGGCGATGCGCTCGGCGGATTCGTCCATTTCGCGGCGGGCTTCCGCGTCGGATAGGCGGGCCAGCGCCCGGTGGCTCATTGTATGCGCGCCGATCGAGGCGAGCGGATTGAGCACGAGGCTCTTCAATTCCGGCTCGCGCATGACCAGCCGTTCGGTGAGCATCAGCGGATCGATGCCATGGGCGCGGGCGGCCGCATCGAGCTTTTCGATGGCCGCGTTTTCTTCGGCATGCATGTGAATGAAATGGGCGAAGCGCTCGTAGGCCGTCTGCTTCTGGAAGGGTGTGGCGAGCGGCAGGGTGACGGTGCCGGAACCGAAATCGAAGTCGAGATGCGGCGCGGCGCGCAGAAGCTCCGTCAGTGTTTCCCACCAGATGCCATGCGTCTTGCAGGCAAAGCCGGGAGCCACGAACACCGTGAACGGCACCTTGTGGCGTGTGAAGACGGGCTGTGCATGCACCGCATTGTTGCGATAGCCATCGTCGAGCGTGAAGGCGGCGAAGCGTTCGCCGGGCCGGGCGATGGCAAGTCGCGCCGGCATGTCGGCCAGCGCCACGAACTGATAGCCTTCCTCCGTCAGATGCCCGAGAGCGGCATCGAGAAAGTCCGGCGTGATCTCCAGATGGGCGTTCGGGTCGAAGACCTGCGGTGTCTTCGGCCGCACATGGTGCAGGGTGAAGATCGCGCCCATGCCGCGCGCCGAGGCCATCAGGCCGGCGCGTTCCGCCAGATGCGCGACTTCGAGCCCGCCGGTGATGACGGCGCGTTTGAGCCCCTGTCGCATGACGCTGCGGATCGGCATTCCCGCCTCCTGATCGTTGAACCAGCCGCCTTTATGGGGCTTGCATGGTATCCGAGGCGTTAACACCGCGCATTCTTGCCGGCGGGAATGGGCTCATGCGCCTGTCAGCACCTTTCGGCGTGCGGAAAAAGCTTCGGCTGGGAAACGGCTTGGTTTTGCAGGCCGGAGTGCCGCTCCGCGGTGCGTGCGGGAGCCGCTGCCGGCCGTATGGCGGACGGAAAGCTGCACTCCGCCTCTGCCTCGGGGCAGGGGCGCGGAACGCCTCCCTCGACCCGCTGCGGCTGGAAGGTGAACAGGCGGACGACGTCCGTGAAAATGGTGATGATCGGGATGAGCATGTCATCTCCTCCAGGCAAACTTGAATTGCCCTTATTGTCCGCCCGCTTGCCTCCTTCGCTCAAACGAGTTTATCGTCGATTTCAGATGACTTGAGGTTATGCGATGAAGCGCGGACGGTTGCCTTTGACGGCATTGCGGAGTTTCGAGGCGGCGGGACGGCTCGGCAGCTTCACGCTGGCGGCCGATGAGCTTGCCGTCTCGCAGGCCGCCGTCAGCCGGCAGGTGAAGGAGCTGGAGGCCGAGCTCGGCAAGCCGCTCTTCGAACGGCGCCACCGCGCTGTGCGCCTCACGCCGTCAGGCCATGCGCTGCTCGGCGTGCTCTCGCGCAGCTTCGATGCGATGGATGCGAGCCTTTCGGACATCCGGGGCCGGCGCGGCGGCGGGCTCGTGGAAATCAGCGCCGAACCGTCCTTCGCCGCCTGCTGGCTCGTCTCCCATCTCGACGATTTCCGCGCGGGCCATCCGGAGATCGACGTTGCCGTCGATTCCGACATGCGGCTCATCGAATTCCGTACCCACGAGGCCGAAATCGCCATTCGTCACGGCATGGACGCCAAGGCCTGGCCGCGCACGGAGGTCGATCACCTGATCGATGTCGATATGGTGCCGGTCATCGCGCCCGGCCTGCTGGCGAACGGTCCGCCACTCGAAACGCCGGCCGATCTTCTCGCCCACACGCTGCTGCACGAGGAAAACCGCAGCGTCTGGGAACGCTGGTTCATGGCCGCCGGCCTGCCGGATGCACCGCTCGGCCGCGCGCAGATTTTCGCCGAGGGAAATCTGGTGCTTCAGGCAGTGCTGCGCGGCCATGGCGTGGCATTGGTCGATCGTTTCCTGGCCGCCGAGGACATCGCCGCCGGCCGTCTCGTCCAGCCCTTCGATCTCTCGATCCGCCACGGCGCCTATTGGCTCGTGGCCCGCAGCTTCAAGCGCCTTTCGCCGGAAGCGCAAGCGTTCCGGCAATGGCTGTTGCGGCGTCTGGATGTAGGGGCAGGGGGCGATTAGGTCTTCGTGCCGCCGACCGTGATCTGGTCCATGCGCAGATGCGGCTGGCCGACCCCGACCGGCACCCATTGGCCGGCCTTCCCGCAATTGCCGATGCCGGTGTCGAGCTTGGTGTCGTTGCCGACCATCGAGACGCGGCGCATGGCGTCCGGGCCGTTGCCGATCAGCATGGCGCCCTTGACGGGGGCCGTCACCTTGCCGTTCTCGATCAGGTAGGCCTCCGTGCAGCCGAAGACGAACTTGCCCGAGGTGATATCGACCTGGCCGCCGCCGAAGGAGACGGCATAGATGCCGTTCTTGACGGAGGCGATGATCTCGTCCGGCGTCTTGTCGCCCGAGAGCATGTAGGTGTTGGTCATGCGCGGCATCGGGCGATAGGCATAGCCCTGGCGGCGGCCGTTGCCGGTCGCCTTCATTCCCATCAGCCGGGCATTCTGCCGGTCCTGCATATAGCCGACCAGCTTGCCGTCCTCGATCAGCACATTGTAGGCCGAGGGCGTGCCCTCGTCGTCCACGGTGATCGAGCCGCGGCGGTTGTCGATCGTGCCGTCATCGACGACGGTGACGCCCTTGGCCGCCACCTGCTCGCCCATCAGCCCGGCAAAGGCCGAGGTCTTCTTGCGGTTGAAATCGCCTTCCAGCCCGTGGCCGACCGCCTCGTGCAGCATCACGCCCGGCCAGCCGTTGGAGAGCACGACATCCATGGTCCCCGCCGGGGCCTCGATCGCTTCGAGATTGACCAGCGCCTGACGCAGCGCCTCGTTTGCGCCGGCATGCCAGCTTTCTTCGGTCAGGAAGGCATCGAAGGTCGTGCGCCCGCCGATGCCGTAGCTGCCGGTCTCCTGCCGGTCGCCCTGGCCCACGACGACGGAAATGTTCACACGGGTCATCGGCCTGATGTCGGTGACGCGGTGGCCATCGGCCCGCAGGATGTTGACGACCTGCCAGCTGGCGGCAACGGAGGCCGTGACCTGCCGCACCTTTGGATCTTTTGCGCGCAGATAGGCGTCGATCTCGGTCAGGAGCGCCACTTTCTGCTCGAAGGTCGGCGAGCCGATCGGATTGTCCGGGCTGTAGAGCTGGCGGTTGGTGCCCTGGGGCGCGGCGGAATAGTCGCCGGAATAGCCTCGCGTGACGGCGCCGGCCGAATCGGCCGCGCGCTTCAGCGCCGACAGCGTCATCTCGCCGGAATGCGCATAACCCACTGCCTCGCCCGCCACCGCACGCAGGCCAAAACCCTGGTCGGTGTTGAAGCTGCCGCCCTTCAGGCGGCCGTTGTCGAAGGACAGCGATTCCGCCTGCGCATGTTCGAGAAACAGCTCTCCGTCATCGGCGCTCTCCAAGGTTTCCCGAAGCACCGCCTGCACGGATGCCTCGTCGGCATCGAAAAGGGAGAGGAGGTCGGTGTTCATGGCAGGCTCCGCAGCATTTAAATCACCGGGTTCATGTAAGTCCCCCGATGGCGGGCGGCAAGCCCGCCGGACGCCAAGCTTACGGCAGGGCGTCGTAACCTTCACCAAAACCCTTGAGGTCGACGGGGATGCCGATGCCTTCTTCCGGCGACTGGAAGACGATGAAGGTGGCGGTCGCGCCGGAGCGGAAGGTCTTCAGGAGCTCGTCCTCGAGCACGACCTCGGCATAGCAGCCATCGGCAAAGCAGCGCACGAAATAGGCGCGGCCGATATCCTTGCCGTCGACATTGAGGCCGAGCCCGTTCGGCAGCAGCACGCCGAGCGGCGCGAGCACCCGGAGGATCTTCGCCTTGCGGTCGGCGGTCTTCAGCACGACGACGGACAGGCCGAGTTCCGGGCGGTCTTCGGCCAGCACGTTCTGCATCAGCGCACATTGTTCGCCCGAGGCGCCGGCCGGCTGGTCGCAGACGATGGACCAGGCGCCATGGTTCGATTTCACGGTGCCGGGCTGCTGGGCCGCTGCGAGCGACGGAAGCGCCATGGCGCCGAGCGAGAAGACGGCAAGGCCGAATGCCGCCCGGGACAGCCGGGAAAGGGAAGCAAAACCCATGAAAACCTCGGAATCTCGAATCAGTCGGGGTATCTTTGAAGGGACGGCATGGAAATGAAAAGCCCCGAGCGCTCCTTTCCGATTGATTGAAGGCGGAAATTGGACGCTCGGGGCGGCGCTTTATAATAGGGCGCGGTTTGTGCGTCGCGGGCAGTCCGCACGGTGAGGCCGGAGGCAGCCTTGCCCGTTCGGACGTGCAGGCGGTTTTGGGTGGCGGGTATGGAATACGGCAGGGGAGGGCTTCCGGCAGGGTTCATGCGGTTCGCGCCCATGCCGGCCCGCCATGCGCGAAATGGGTCGCGCCGCCGGCAGGCGGGTGCGCCGAGAGAGGGTCGCGGCGGCCAAACCTTTCATGCTATAGGGAATTGTGTGGAAACTGTGGGGATAGGCGGGAGGCTTTTGCTTTTGCGCAAAAATGCCGCACAGACGCAGCCCCATGGCTGTTGCGGCGAGCATGAAACTGTGGTTTTAAGCACTCAGTATAGCAGGGATTCTGCGCGTCTGTTTGATCCCAATCAAACGCCTTGGGGAGATACGTTGTGAAAAACAAAGCTTTTGCAGTTCTGGCCGCGATCGGCTGTCTGCTCTTTGCTTCGACCGCTTTCGCTGATCAGCCGTTTCCGTGGCAGAAGGGCCTCCAGCCCGCCGCGACCTCGATCATGGAAGAGATCAGCTGGTTCGAGCATTACACACTCTGGTTCATCGTCCCGGTCACGCTGTTCGTCCTCCTCCTGCTTATCATCGTCGTCGTGAAGTTCCGCGAAAGCGCGAACCCGGTTCCGTCGAAGACCAGCCACAACACGCTGATCGAAGTCGTCTGGACGCTCGGCCCGGTCGTTATCCTGCTGTTCCTGGCCGTTCCCTCCTTCCAGCTTCTCACCAAGCAGCTCGCGCCGACGGAAGAGCCGGAACTGACGATCAAGGCCACCGGCTACCAGTGGTACTGGGGCTACGAATACCAGGTCGGCGACAAGCCGGTTTCCTTCGACAGCCTTCTTTTGGCTGATGCCGATCGCGCCGCTGCCGGCAAGGAAGACAAGGCCGTCTATCCGCGCCTGCTCGCCGTCGACAACGAAATCGTCATTCCGGTCGGCAAGCATGTTCGCCTGCTCGTCACGGGTGCGGACGTGATCCACGCCTTCGCGATGCCCTCCTTCGGCGTGAAGATCGACGCCGTGCCGGGCCGTCTCAACGAAACCTGGTTCAAGGCAGACCGTGAAGGCCTGTTCTACGGTCAGTGTTCCGAGCTCTGCGGCAAGGACCATGCGTTCATGCCGATCGCCGTCCGCGTCGTCTCGCAAGAGAAGTACGATACCTGGCTTGCTGCCGCCGCGACGAATGTCGGCGAGGCAAACAAGGCCCTGATGGCGTCTGTCGACGGTGCGGCGAAGGCCGTAGACGTCGCCCAGAACGCCGCGCAGTAATACCTAGGGAGTCTGATCCATGGCCGGAACATCCGCTGCCCACGGCGATCACCACGATCACCACGAACACAAGCCGCTTACCTTCTTTCAGCGTTGGTTTCTTTCGACCAACCACAAGGACATCGGCACGCTTTACCTGATCTTCGCGATCTGCGCGGGCATCATCGGGGGTACGCTCTCGGTGGTGATGCGCATGGAGCTGCAGGAGCCGGGTATCCAGATCTTCCACGGCCTGGCCGCGATGGTCTACGGCTTCGAAGGTGACGCCGCCATCGACGGCGGCAAGCACATGTTCAACGTCTTCACGACGGCGCATGCGCTCATCATGATCTTCTTCATGGTCATGCCCGCCCTCATCGGCGGCTTCGCCAACTGGATGGTTCCGATCATGATCGGCGCGCCTGATATGGCGTTCCCGCGTATGAACAACATCTCGTTCTGGTTGATCATCCCGGCCTTCCTGCTCGTGCTGCTGTCGATGTTCGTCGAAGGCCCGGCAGGCGCATATGGCGCGGGTGGCGGCTGGACGATCTATCCGCCGTTCTCCACCTCGGGCCAGCCCGGTCCGGCGATGGACTTCGTGATCCTCGGCCTTCACATTGCCGGTGCATCCTCGATCCTCGGTGCGATCAACTTCATCACCACGATCCTGAACATGCGCGCTCCGGGCATGACGCTGCACAAGATGCCGCTGTTTGCCTGGTCGGTTCTGATCACCGCCTTCCTGCTTCTGCTCTCGCTGCCGGTTCTGGCAGGCGGCATCACCATGCTGCTCACCGACCGCAACTTCGGCACGGCCTTCTTCGCGCCGGAAAACGGCGGTGACCCGATCCTGTTCCAGCACCTGTTCTGGTTCTTCGGTCACCCGGAAGTGTACATCCTGATCCTGCCCGGCTTCGGCATCGTCAGCCATATTGTGTCGACCTTCTCGCGCAAGCCGATCTTCGGCTATCTCGGCATGGCCTATGCCATGGTCGCCATCGGCGCCGTCGGCTTCATCGTGTGGGCGCATCACATGTACACGGTCGGCATGTCGCTCGACACGCAGCGCTACTTCGTCTTCGCCACGATGGTCATCGCGGTTCCGACGGGCGTGAAGATCTTCTCCTGGATCGCGACGATGTGGGGTGGTTCCATCCGCTTCACGACCCCGATGGTCTGGGCGATCGGCTTCATCTTCCTGTTCACCGTCGGCGGCGTCACGGGCGTCCAGCTCGCAAACGCCGGCCTCGACCGCGCCCTGCACGACACCTACTACGTGGTTGCCCACTTCCACTACGTTCTGTCGCTCGGCGCCGTCTTCGCCATCTTCGCGGCCTGGTACTACTGGTTCCCGAAGATGACCGGCTACATGTATTCCGAGTTCATCGGCAAGCTGCACTTCTGGGTCATGTTCATCGGCGTGAACCTGATCTTCTTCCCGCAGCACTTCCTCGGCCTTGCCGGCATGCCGCGCCGTTACATCGACTATCCGGATGCTTTCGCAGGCTGGAACGCGGTGTCGTCCTACGGCTCGTATATCTCGGCCTTCGCGGTCCTGATCTTCCTCTTCGGCGTCTTCGAAGCCTTCGCCAAGAAGCGCGTCGCCGGCGACAACCCGTGGGGTGAAGGTGCAAACACCCTGGAATGGCAGCTGTCTTCGCCGCCGCCGTTCCACCAGTGGGAACAGCTCCCGAAGATCAAGTAAGATCTCTGTAAACACGAGGCCGCCGGTTACGGCGGCCTCATAAATCAAGGACCGGATGAACCGGTCGAACGCGACGGAATGAACATGGCGGTCATCGAGCATCACGAAACGGTTCCGGGCGGCGGCGAGGTCTACCTCTCCGAAGCGTCGCCGCGTGATTTCTTCGAACTCCTGAAGCCGCGCGTCATGTCGCTCGTCGTCTTCACGGCCTTTGCCGGCCTGGTGGTCGCGCCCGGCACGATCAACCCGTTCATCGGCGCCATCGCCATTCTCTGTATCGCCGTGGGCGCCGGAGCCTCCGGGGCGCTCAACATGTGGTACGACGCCGATATCGATGCGGTCATGACCCGCACGGCCAAGCGTCCGATCCCCTCGGGCCGCATCCGGCCGGAAGAGGCGCTCGCCTTCGGCCTGACGCTCTCGGCCTTCTCGGTCTGTATCCTCGGCCTTGCGGTCAACTGGCTGTCGGCTGGCCTGCTCGCCTTCACCATCTTCTTTTATGCCGTCGTCTATACGATGTGGCTCAAGCGCTCGACGCCGCAGAACATCGTCATCGGCGGTGCCGCCGGCGCCTTCCCGCCGATGATCGGCTGGGCCTGCGTAACGGGCGGCGTCTCCATCGAGAGCGTCGTGCTCTTCCTCATCACCTTCCTTTGGACCCCGGCGCATTTCTGGGCGCTGGCGCTGTTCAAGATGCGCGATTACGAGGCCGTCGGCGTGCCGATGCTGCCGAACGTTTCGGGCGAAGCCACCACGAAGGTGCAGATCGTCATCTATGCGGTCCTGACCGCCGTCATCGCCGTCGTGCCGACCTGGCTCGGCCTTGCCAGCATCGGTTATGGTCTCTTTGCCGCAGCGCTCGGCCTCGGCTTCGTATGGTATTCCATCGGCGTGTTGCGCATGCCGGAGGGCGACCGCGCGATGGTGCCGGCCAAGAAGCTCTTTGCCTTCTCCATCGTCTATCTGTTCGCGATCTTCTCCGGCCTGATGTTCGACCGCCTGATCGCGTCATTCGGATGGGTACTGTAATGGAAACCGTAAATCTCACTGAAAACCAGAAGAAGGCCCGCCGTGGCCGTAACATCGCGCTCGGCGCGGTGCTTCTGGGCCTCGTCGTCGTGTTCTATGTCGTGACGCTGATCAAGTTCGGCGGCGGAATGGCAGGCTGATGATGAGCGATACGAAACAGACCGAACAGAAAAAGACGGGCAACGGCGCCGTTGTCGCCATGTGCTGTTCCTTCGTCATCGGCATGGGCGCCATGGCTTACGCCGCCGTGCCGCTCTACGAGATGTTCTGCAAGGCCACCGGCTACGGCGGCACGACGCAGCGCGTCGAGCAGGCCTCCGACGTCATTCTCGACCAAACGATCAAGGTGCGCTTCGACGCCAATACCGGCCCGGGCCTGCCCTGGACCTTCGAGCCGGTGCAGCGCGAAGTCGAGCTGAAGATCGGCGAGACCGTGCAGATCCTCTACAAGGCGCGCAACAATTCGTCCAAGGCGACGACCGGACAGGCGACGTTCAACGTCACCCCGGAACAGACCGGCGCCTATTTCAACAAGGTCCAGTGCTTCTGCTTCACCGAAACGACGCTGAAGCCCGGCGAAGAACTGGAAATGCCCGTCGTCTTCTTCGTCGATCCGGAGATCGTCAAGGCGGTGGAGACGAAGGGCATCCATACGATCACGCTGTCCTACACCTTCTATCCGCATGAGGCGTCGAAGCCGGTGGCTTCGGCTGCGGATAACAAGGCGGGCGACGTAAACAAGCTTTGAAAGACATGCGTTTCCGGCTATGCCGGAGACAGAACGCGATACATTCGGGGACAATCACATGGCCGATGCGCACCAGAAGAAACACGACTACCACATCATCGACCCCAGCCCGTGGCCGCTTCTCGCCTCCATCGGCGCGTTCGTCATGGCGCTCGGCGGCATCGGCTATATGCGTTACATCTCGGGCGGCGCCTTCCACCTGTTCGGCGTCAATCTCGCCACGCCGTGGATCTTCTTCATCGGCCTCTTGATCGTGCTCTACACGATGTATGCCTGGTGGGCGGACACGGTGAAGGAAGCCCATGAGGGCCACCATACCCGCGTCGTCTCGCTGCACCTGCGCTACGGCATGATCATGTTCATCGCTTCGGAAGTGATGTTCTTCGTTGCCTGGTTCTGGGCCTTCTTCGACGCCAGCCTGTTTGCCGCCGAACCCATCCAGGCCGCGCGCGCCGCCTATACCGGTGGCGTCTGGCCGCCGAAGGGCATCGAGGTTCTCGATCCTTGGCACCTGCCGCTCTACAACACCGTCATTCTGCTGCTCTCGGGCACCTGCGTGACCTGGGCGCACCACGCGCTGCTGCACAACGACCGCAAGGGCCTCATCAACGGCCTGACGCTGACTGTTCTGCTCGGCCTGCTGTTCTCCTTCGTGCAGGGGTATGAATACGCGCACGCTCCGTTCGCCTTCAAGGACTCGATCTACGGCGCGACCTTCTTCATGGCGACCGGCTTCCACGGCTTCCACGTTCTGGTCGGCACGATCTTCCTGATCGTCTGCCTGGTGCGCGCACTGCGTGGCGATTTCACCCCCAAGCAGCACTTCGGTTTCGAAGCCGCCGCTTGGTACTGGCACTTCGTCGACGTCGTCTGGCTCTTCCTCTTCTTCTCCATCTACATCTGGGGTGGCTGGGGCGCGCCGATCGCGCACATGTAAGCCGCTACGGCAAAACTGTTTCGAACGGCCGCAGCGATGCGGCCGTTTGCGTTTGAGGCGACCGGCCGCTTTGTCGCAGCTTTTGCGTTGGACGCGCGGGCAGGGCGGCGTTACCTATCGACATCGGCCCCAAGGGCCAGCGACCTCTTTGACTGGAATGGCATAATGGACGAGGACAAGGCACTCTATCCCCCGGTCGATCCCATCAGCGCGGGGCTGCGCGCCTGCTGCCCGCGCTGCGGTCAGGGCAAGCTGTTCGATGGCCTGCTGACGGTGAAACCGGCCTGCGCCAATTGCGGCCTCGACTATTCCTTCGCCGATTCCGGTGATGGCCCGGTCGTCTTCGTGATCCTGATCGTCGGCTTCATCGTCGTCGGCGCGGCGCTGTGGATGGAGGTGAACTACAATCCGCCGCTCTGGGTGCATTTCATGCTGTGGATACCCCTGGTCATCGTGCTCGGCCTTGCGCTGACGCGCGTCCTCAAGGGCCTGCTCATCACCCTGCAATACCGCAACAACGCCCGCCCCGGCGAGATCGACCGTGGCTGAGGTTCCGGCAAGCCATCGTCCGCGGCCGACTGCGGGCCGGGGAAAGGTGATCCTGACGGGCATCGCCTTCTTCATCGCGCTCGCCATCCTGCTGTCGCTCGGCACCTGGCAGGTCCAGCGTCTGCACTGGAAGGAGAAGCTGCTCGCCGACATTGCCGAGCGCCGGGTCGCTGCACCTGTGAGCCTTGCCGACATCGAGGCGATGGCCGCCAAGGGCGAGGATATCGAATATCGTCCCGTCACCGTCTCCGGCGTCTTCGCCAACAACCGCGAACGCCACTTCTTCGCCACCTGGAACGGCCAGACCGGCTATTACATCTATACGCCACTCCAGCTCGCCGACGGCCGCTTCCTCTTCATCAACAGGGGTTTCGTGCCCTTCGAGGCGAAGGAGCCGGAAATGCGCAAGCAGGGCCAGCTCACCGGTGAGCAGACCGTGACCGGCCTCGCCCGTGCGCGCCTTGCCGAAAAGCCGTCCTCCATCGTGCCGGACAATGATGTCGCCAAGAACATCTTCTACTGGAAGGACCTCGGCGTGATGGCGTCCAGCACCGGCATTGCCGCCGACAGGCTGGTGCCGTTCTTCGTCGATGCCGGCGATGCCCTGAACCCGAAGGGCCTGCCGATCGGCGGCGTCACGCAGTTCGACCTGCCGAACAACCACCTGCAATATGCCGTCACCTGGTATGGCCTCGCGGCCGCCCTCGTCGGCGTCGGCCTCTACGCGCTGTTCCGGGCAAAAGGCGATCGCCCGGGATCCTGAAATGCCGTAGGAATGGCGAGGATCGAGCAACCCCCCTCATCCGCCTGCCGGCACCTTCTCCCCGCGGGGAGAAGGGAAGGATGCGAGGTTTCGTCTGTCTCCTTCTCCCCGGTGGGGAGAAGGTGCCCGAAGGGCGGATGAAGGGGCTTTCGCAACCGAAGAGGAAGGAACGGGACAATGCAGACACTCGCAGCCATACTCGTCGCGATCATCGCGCTCGAACATGTCTATATCCTCATCCTCGAAATGTTTTTCTGGACGACACCGCGCGGCCAAAAAGCCTTCGGCATGACACCGGCACAGGCGCAAGCCACGAAGGTGCTCGCCGCCAACCAGGGGCTCTATAACGGCTTCCTCGCCGCCGGCCTCTTCTGGTCGCTTGTCCATCCCGATCCGGCCTTCGCCTTCCAGATCAAATTGTTTTTCCTTGGCTGTGTGCTGGTCGCCGGCCTATATGGGGGCGCAACGGCCGTGCGGAAAATTTTCGTCATTCAGGCGCTTCCCGCAGCCATCGCCCTTGTTGCCGTCCTCATTGCCGGATAACCGAGACGCATGAACGAGAACCGACCGGATTTGACCATCAGGCTGTGCGGCCCGCGCGGCTTCTGCGCCGGCGTCGACCGCGCCATCCAGATCGTCGTGCTGGCGCTGAAGGCCTATGGCGCGCCCGTCTATGTGCGTCACGAGATCGTGCACAACCGCTATGTCGTGGAAGGGCTGGAGGCCAAGGGCGCGATCTTCGTCGAGGAACTCGACGAGATCCCCGAGGAGCACCGCAAGCAGCCCGTCGTCTTCTCCGCCCATGGCGTGCCGAAGTCGGTTCCGGCCGATGCGGAAAACCGCAACCTGTTCTATCTGGACGCGACCTGCCCGCTGGTCTCCAAGGTGCACAAGCAGGCGATGCGCCACCAGCGCCTCGGCCGCCATGTCGTGCTGATCGGCCATGCCGGCCACCCGGAAGTCATCGGCACGATGGGCCAGCTGCCGGAGGGTTCCGTCTCGCTGATCGAAACCGTCGAGGATGCCGACAGGTACACGCCGCCGGATCCGGACAATCTCGGCTTCGTGACGCAGACGACGCTGTCGGTGGACGACACGGCCGGCGTGATCAAGCGCCTGCACGAGCGCTTCCCGAACCTCACGGCACCCGCTGCCGATTCAATCTGCTACGCCACGACCAACCGGCAGGAGGCCGTCAAGCAGGCCGCTCCGGGCTGCGATCTCTTCCTCATCGTCGGTGCGCCGAATTCGTCGAACTCCAAGCGCCTCGTCGAAGTGGCGCTGCGCGCCGGCGCGACCAAGTCGGTGCTCGTGCAGCGCGCGTCGGAAATCGACTGGGAGACGATCGGCGATATCAGGACCGTCGGCCTGTCGGCCGGCGCATCGGCGCCCGAGGTGATCGTCAACGAGATCATCGAGGCTTTCCGCATGCGCTATAACGCCGTCGTGGAACTGGCTGATACGGTCGAGGAAAACGAACATTTCCTCGTTAATCGCGAGCTGCGCGCCATCGAGCTCACCTCCGCCGACATGGCCTTCGTCAATGGCGAGTGAGGCCGCGAGCCACCGCTTTCCCTTATCCAACCCGCAAGTCTGAGACCCGCCGTGGCCGTCTATACCGATATCACCGAAGACGATCTCTCCAGCTTCCTCACCGCCTATGACGCGGGCACATTGCTCTCCTACAAGGGCATTGCCGAGGGCGTCGAGAACACCAATTTCCTGCTGCACACCACCAAGGGCGCCTTCATCCTGACGCTCTATGAAAAGCGCGTGGATCGCAACGACCTGCCGTTCTTCCTCGGCCTGATGCACCATCTGGCGGAAAACGGCCTGTCCTGCCCCTTGCCGCTGCCGCGCAACGACGGCGCGCTGCTCGGCGAACTCTCCGGCCGCCCCGCCGCCATGATCTCTTTCCTCGAAGGCATGTGGCTGCGCAAGCCGGCGGCGAAACATTGCCGCGAGGTCGGCCGGGCGCTGGCCAAGATGCATGTGGCCGGCGAAGGTTTTGCAATCACCCGCGAAAACGCGCTTTCCGTCGGCGGCTGGCGGCCGCTGTGGGAGAAGTCGGTGGATCGCGTCGATGAGGTCGAGAAAGGTCTTCAGGACGAAATCGCCGATGAACTTGCAAGCCTGGAAGCCAACTGGCCCAACGGTCTGCCATCGGGCGTCATCCATGCCGATCTCTTCCCTGACAACGTCTTCTTCCTCGGCGACGATCTCTCCGGCCTCATCGATTTCTATTTCGCCTGCAACGACCTGCTCGCCTATGACGTCGCCATTTGCCTGAATGCCTGGTGCTTCGAGAAGGACGGCGCGTTCAATCTGACCAAGGGCATGGCGCTGCTGGACGGCTATGAAAGCGTGCGCCCGCTTTCCGAGGAGGAGGCTGCCGCCCTGCCGCTGCTCGCGCGCGGCTCGGCCCTGCGCTTCTTCCTGACGCGCCTCTACGACTGGCTGATGACCCCGCCCGGCGCGCTGGTCGTCAAGAAGGATCCGCTGGAATATCTGCGCAAGCTGCGCTTCCACCGGCAGGTTCAAAACCCCGCGGAATACGGACTTTCCCGATGAAGCATGTCGATATTTTCACCGACGGCGCCTGCTCGGGCAATCCCGGCCCCGGCGGCTGGGGCGCGGTGCTGCGTTATGGTGACGTCGAGAAGGAACTCTCCGGCGGCGAGGCCGACACCACCAACAACCGCATGGAGCTGACGGCGGCGATGACCGCGCTGACGGCGCTGAAGACGCCCTGCGAGGTCGATCTCTATACCGACTCGAAATACGTCATGGACGGCATTTCGAAATGGATCTTCGGCTGGAAGAAGAACGGCTGGAAGACCGCCGACAAGAAGCCGGTGAAGAACGGCGATCTCTGGCAGGCGCTCGATGCGGCGCGGCTGAAGCACAAGGTCGAATGGCACTGGGTCAAGGGCCACGCCGGCCACCCGGAAAACGAACGCGCCGACGAACTCGCCCGCAAGGGCATGGCGCCTTTTAAAGGCAGTAGGAGTTAGGCAGTAGGAATTAGGGAAAAGGGATATTCTCCCTACTGCCTACTGCCTCTTCAAAGCTGCTCAATCATCGCGGCAGCACCCGAGACGGTCGCCTGTCCCGGGCTTTCCTCGACATTGAGCGTCTTCACCACGCCGTCCTCGACGAGCATGGAATAACGCTTGGAGCGCACACCGAGCGTGCCGGCGGAGAGATCGACATCCATGCCGAGCGCCTTGGTGAAGGCGGCGTCCCAGTCGGCGAGGAAGCGCAGCTTGCCCGCACCACCGGTGGAATTGGCCCAGGCGCCCATGACGTGATGGTCGTTGACGGCGACGACGGCGATGTCGTCCACGCCCTTGCCGAGAATGGCGTCGCGATTTTCCAGGTAGCCCGGCAGGTGGTTCAGCGAGCAGGTGGGCGTAAACGCGCCGGGCACGGCGAAGAGCACGACGCGCTTACCCTTGAAGAGGTCTTCGGTCGAAACCTCGGCGGGACCATCCGGCGTGCGTTCCTTGATCTTGAGGTCGGGCAGCTTGTCTCCAACGGCAATGGTCACGGCGTGTCTCCTGTCAGGTCGATATCATCTGGGGCGCGCGGCCGGAAAAGGCCGGGGAGGGGACTATAGGCGACGATCACTCGATGGCAAGCGGGCTTTCCATCGTCTTTTCGCCGGCCCTGACCGTGAGCTTGATCGGGTTCTTGGAGAGGTCGAAGACCTTCGGCTTGTGCAGTACGGGCACGTCGGCGACGAAGACACCGCCATCGCGGCGCACGGGGCCGGCCGCGCCGAATTCGAAGGTCGATGTACCCGAGAGGAACACGTCCGGCAGCGCGCCTTCCGCAGGCGCTTCGAAGCGCACGGTAATGCTCTTGCTGTCGGCGGCCCATTGCCCCGAGAGCGGCTTGAAGCCATCGCCCGCACCATGCGGCAGCGTCGCATCGGCGTCCGAGATCGCCATTTCCTCCAGCGGATTGGCGAAGCTCTCGGCGCTCGCATCCGCCGTCAGTTCCGCCTGCACGGGGATGCAGATGTCCTTGCAGACGCCGAGAAAGACGGTTGCAGTGATCGCGCCGCCCTCGGGCTTGGCGAGCGTCAGCGGCAGGCGGACGGGCGCGTCATAGCCGATATAGTGGTTGGTCTGGTCGCCGAGGCGTTTTGGCGCGGGGAAACCGACGGCGGTCAACTCCGCGCCGCTGATGGCGACCGAAGGCGGAATACCGCTGCCGCCGGGATCGCGCCAATAGGTCTTCCAGCCGTCATGCAGCCGGATGTCGAGCATGGCGCGCACCGTGCCGTCGGCATTGGCCGGCAGCGCGACGAGGCGCACGTCGCCGCCCGGCGTCTCGACCCAAGACGAGGTCGCGGCGACGGCGGGGGAACAGGCGAAAAGCAGCGCGAAAGCAGCGGTTTCCAAGCGTTTCATGGACAAATATCTAGCGCCGCCGGCGCCCGCTTTCCAGCGGCAAACGCTGAGGACGTCATCATAAATGCTTGATCGGCCGTGAACGAGCCATAGCTTGTTTGTGAGGGCTGGCATGCCGCACCAGTCAAAAAGAATGCTTTTCATTTGGCGGCGAATTGATAGGCTATCCCGCATCATGGCTATCTCGGTTCTAAAAAACAAACGAGAACGTGGCTTCCTTGACGGTCAGTTCCTGATCGCCATGCCGGGGATGGCCGATGCCAATTTTGCCCGCACCGTCGTCTATATCTGTGCGCATTCCGAAGACGGCGCCATGGGCTTCGTCATCAACCGGCCGCAGCAGCTGAGCTTTTCCGACGTGCTGCTGCACCTCGATCTCGTGGGCGAGGACGAGGTGATCCGCCTGCCGGGCTCGACGCTCGATTTCCCAATTCGCTGCGGCGGCCCGGTCGAGAGCGGCCGCGGCTTCGTGCTGCATTCGGATGACTATCTGTCGGAATCCTCCATTCCCGTCAGCGACGACATCTGCATGACGGCGACGCTCGATATCGTGCGCGCCATTTCGCGCGGGCGCGGGCCGCAGCGTGGCCTGATGATGCTCGGCTATGCCGGCTGGGGGGCGGGGCAGATTGAAAACGAGATCGGCAACAATGGCTGGCTGAGTTGCCCGGCGCAGGAAGAGCTGATCTTCGACACCAATCTCGACAGCAAATACGAGCGGGCGCTGGGCCTCATGGGCATCTCGCCGGCCATGCTGTCGGCACAAGCCGGCCACGCCTGAGATCGGTGGCAATTCATTTTTCGTCGGAACTTGTGCGGCTCTGCGCCGTTGTGTCGCCGCGTGAAGAAACACGCCTCGAACAACAGGAGTACGACGGTGGGTAGCACGAGCGACAAGATCAAAGGTACGGCAAACGAACTGGCCGGCAAGGCCAAGCAGGCCGCCGGCAAGGCGACCGACAATCCCAAGCTGCGCGCCGAAGGTGCGGGCCAGGAAGCCAAGGGCAAGACCCAGAAGGCTGTCGGCAAGGCCAAGGATGCCGTCAAGGGCGCGGTCGACCGCCTCTGATAAGCGAGGGATGGCCGAACGGTTTTCCGCCATCCCGCTATACTGACTGAACAATACCCGTATCGTCCTTGGACGGTGCGGGTATTTTGCACGAGGCATCCTGCCTGAACGGGGGCGTCATGAAATTGTTTACCTGCAACCGCTGCGGCCAGACCATCCATTTCGATAACAGCCTTTGCGTGCGCTGCGGCTCCGCGCTCGGCTTCCTCGCCGAGGACGTAACGCTGCATGCGCTGGTGCCGGAAGGTGAGGGGTTGTGGAAGATCGCGCCGAACGAAGGCCTCTACCGCTACTGCGACAATGCGGCGCTCGATGTCTGCAACTGGCTGCTGCCGGCCGATAGTCCGCACGCCTTTTGCCCGGCCTGCCGGCACAACCGCATCGTGCCGACGACGGACCCGCACGGGCTGGAGCGCTGGCGGCGCATCGGCCTGGCGCAGCGCCATCTCTTTTACTCCATCCTGCGCTGGCGCCTGCCGCATCCGACCCGCGAGGAGGACCCCGTTAGCGGCCTCGTCTTCGATTTCCTGGCGGACGAGCTGGATGCCAATGGCAATGTCGTCAATGCCGCGATGACCGGCCACGAAGCGGGCCTCATCAGCCTTCGCGCCGCAGAGGCCGACGACGAGGTGCGCGAAAGCGTGCGTGTTGCGATGGGCGAGCCCTATCGCTCGCTGCTCGGCCACTTCCGCCACGAGATCGGCCATTTCTACTGGTCGCAGTTGGTGCGCGACGAAGCGACGCTGGAAGAGGCGCGCCGCCTCTTCGGCGACGAGCGGGAGGACTATGCTGCCGCCCTCCAGCGCAATTACGAGCAGGGACCGCCCGCCGACTGGTCGCTCAATTTCATCAGCACCTATGCCAGCGCCCATCCGGCGGAGGATTTCGCCGAGTGCTGGGCGCATTTCCTCCACATCGTCGATACGCTGGAAACGGCGCGCGCCTTCGGCCTCAACACCGATCCGAAGGGCCACGAGGAGCTGGAAGCCGAAATCACCTTCGATCCCTACCGCGCCCCGAACGCCGGCCGTTTGGTCGAAAGCTGGATCCCGCTCTCCGTCGCGCTGAACGCCATCCAGCGCTCCATGGGCCAGCCCGACAGTTACCCCTTCGTGCTGCCGCCGCCGGTCGTGGAAAAGCTGGAGTTCATCAACCGGCTGGTGAAGGCGGTAGGCAGCAGGAATTAGGCAGCAGGGAAATTCCCTATTGCCTACTGCCTAACCCCTATTGCCTGCCTACGCCCGCTTCATCAGCGGAAATCGCTCCTTCAGCAGCCGCTGCACCGAATCGTAGCCGATCGGCGGGCCGAAGAGGTAGCTCTGGCCGAATTCGCAGCCCATATTGCCGAGTTCGATCGCGTCCTCTTCGGACTCGATGCCCTCCGCCACCACCTGCATCTCCAGTTCCCGCGCCATCGAGATGACGGAGCGCAACAGCACCCCGCGCTTGTCCGAGCCGTCGCGCACCAGCGCCTTGTCGATCTTGATCGTGTCGAAGGGGAAGCGGGTGAGGTAGGAGAGCGAGGAATGGCCCGTGCCGAAATCGTCGAGCGCAAGGCCAATCCCGATATCCTTCAGCTTGGCGAGGATGAGGCGGGCCTGTTCCGGGTTTTCCATGACGATGGATTCGGTGAGTTCCAGCTTCAGTTTCTGCGGCTCGCAACGGGTCTTGGCGAGTGCGGCGCGCACGTCGTTGTAGAGTTCGTTGTTGAGGAGCTGGGCGCTCGACAGGTTGACCGAGACGAAGATCGGCAGGTCGCCGGTCTGGAGTTGCCAGTCCATCAGGTCGCTCGCCGCCTTGTCGAAGGCGAAGAGGCCGAGCTGGTTGATCAGGTCCGACGTTTCCGCGATCGGGATGAATTCGGCCGGCGAGATGTTGCCGCGCTTGGGGTGATCCCAGCGCATCAGCGCCTCGAAGCCGGCGATCTCGGCATCCTTGAGACGCACGATGGGCTGATAGACGAGCGACAGTTCCTTGCGCTCGATGGCGCGGCGCAGGTCCGTCTCGATCTGCAGGCGATCGGCGCCGAAGGTGCGGAAGGCGGGGCGGAACGGCTCGACGCGGTTGCCGCCGGCCTTTTTCGCCCGGTACATGGCAAGCTCGGCGTCGTTGAGCAGGCCCGCTGCGTCCTCCTGCTGGTCGACCCAGGATACAAGGCCGATGGAGGCCGTGAGGATGATCTCGCGGCCACCGAAATTGATCGGCACCATGATCGCCTTGCTGACGGCATCGGCGAAATCGGCGACCTTGGCCGGATCGCGCTCCGACATCAGGATGAGGCCGAACTGGTCGCCGGAGAGGCGCGCCAAAGTGTCCTGCGGCTTCAGGAGGCGGCGCAGGCGGCGGGTCAGCGCGATCAGGATATTGTCGCCGGCAGCGATACCCAGCGCATCGTTGACCTGCTTGTAGCGGTCGATGTCGATGGTCAGCACGGTCGGGCGCACATTGTCGGAGCTGCCGGTCAGCGACAGGATCGACTGGAGGCGGTCGAGGAAGACCTGGCGGTTCGGCAGGCCCGTCAGGTTGTCGTGCAGGGCGTCCTGCAAGAGGCGGTCGACGGAGTTGCGCTGCTCGGTGATGTCGATGATCGTGCCGACGCAGCGGATGATCTCGCCATTGGCGCCGAGCACGGGCCGCGCGCGGATGGAGAGCCAGTGATAGTGGCCATCCTCGGCGCGCACGCGGAACTGATGGTTGAGCCGGCCCTTGCGGTGTTCCAGGAGCACGTCGAGCGTCGCGCGGAACCGGTCGCGGTCGTCGGGGTGCAGGCGCGGCAGCCAGTTGCGCGCGGGGCCATGCATGACGCCGGGCGCAAGGCCGAGCTGGATGGAGATGTCGGGAATGGTGACGACGCGGTCGCGCGCCACGTCCCAATCCCAGACCGTATCGCCCGAGCCGGTCAGCGCCAGCGACTGGCGCTCCAGATCGGAAAACAGGCCCTGGCTATAGGCGCCGCCGGCAAAGGCGTGCTGCATCACCGTGAAGCCGATGAGCAGCACGATCAGCACGAGGCCGCCGCCGAGTGCCGGCTGGATGATATCGTTGTTGAGCTGGCCCGTCACCGTCAGCCAGGCGCCGAACAGCCAGACGAGGATCAGCGCCCAGGCGGGCACCAGCAGGATGGCGCGGTCGTAGCGGTTGAAGCCGAGATAGGCGATCAGGATGATGCCGACCGTGCCGGTCAGTGCAAACGAGAGACGGGCAATGCCCGCCGCGATCGGCGGATCATAGATCGCCACGCCGAAGAGCAGGCCGAGGCCCAGAATCCAGGCGAGCGTCGCATAGGACAGATGCGCGTGCCAGCGGTTGAGGTTGAGATAGGTGAAGAGGAAGACCACGAGGCCCGCCGCCAGGAACACTTCCGTTCCCGCGCGCCATATTCGCTCGTCGCCGGCCGTGATGCTGATGAGTTTCGACAGGAAGCCGAAATCCACGCAGATATAGCCGAGCACCGCCCAGGCGAGTGCGGCCGTCGCCGGCAGCATCGAGGTGCCCTTCACCACGAAGAGGATGGTGAGGAACACCGCAAGCAGGCCGGCAATGCCGAGCACGATGCCGCGATAGAGCGTGAAGGCGTTGACCGTGTCCTTGTAGGCGTCCGGTTCCCAGAGATAGATCTGCGGCAGATCGGGCGTAGCGAGTTCCGCCACGAAGGTGACGACCGTGCCGGGATTGAGCGTGATGCGGAAAACGTCGGCTTCCTCGCTCTGCTGGCGGTCGAGCGCAAAACCTTCGCTCGGGGTGATCGAGATGATGCGCTTGGCGCCGAGATCCGGCCAGAACAGTTTCGACTGCACGAGGCGGAAGTGGGGCGCGACGATCAGGCGGTCGATCTGCTCTTCCGAGACATTGGCGAGCGCGAAGACCGCCCAGTCGCCCTGATGTTCGTCGGAGGTGGCGCGCACCTCGATGCGGCGCACGATGCCGTCGGTGCCGGGCGCGGTGGACACCTGGAAGGCCTCGCCGCGGCCGGTATAGATCTCGGTGGTGGCCGTCAGATCCAGCGCCGTGTCGTCACGGGAAATCTTGACCGGCTCGACAGCGAAGGCGCGACCGGTCAGCATGCCGGCGAAGAGCATTGTTGTCAGAAGGATTAGGGCGAGCAACCGGCTGGCACGCAGCGTTTGCGGCACGGAGGAAGATGTCATTGAAAGCGCATTGTCCTTAGGTAACTGCCCAGTCCTGCCGCGCCCTCATGTCGCTCACGACGGCCTGTCGGCCGCCAGAAGCGAAAACATCACGTGGTCGCGCCACTCCCCGTTTATCTTCAGATACTCCCGAAGGTAGCCTTCCTGCTGAAAGCCGGCCTTTTCAAGGAGACGGATGCTTCTTGTATTGTCTGGAATACAGGCTGCCTCGATACGGTGCAACTGAAGGCTGGAAAAGATATAGGGTATGACCAGTTTCAAGGCACCGAACATGTGCCCCTGGCCGGCATGGCGTTCGCCCATCCAGTAGCCGATCATGCAGCATTGCGCAGCACCCCGCCTGATATAGCCGACGGTGAGGCCGCCCAGCAGCGTCTTTTCCGCCCGCGTAAAGACGAAGAGCGGCACGGCCTGGCCGGACGAAAATTCCTGTTCATTTCTGAGAACGCGCGCCCGAAACGAACTTTCCGTCAGCTCGTCGCCACGCCAGGTCGGCTCCCACGGCTCGAGAAAGCGACGGCTTTCGGAGCGAAGCTGGTACCATTGCCGGTAATCGTGGAAGCGCGGAAGGCGAAGCAGATGCCGGTCGTCGGCAAGTTCCACGGTGTCGGACTGCCGGGACAGAAACCGAAAAACCGATCGTGTCATTCAGCCCACTCCGCGCGCCGCCCCTTTGGCAAGCCTTTCGAGCCAAGAGTATGCCGAGAGGCTTGCCGCCGTCAAATGGCCGGCATGGCTTGCGCGGTCAGGCCTGCCGCTTATGTTGTGAGATACAAGAGAAATCGAAAGGAACCGCCGTGCAGAAAACCGTCACCGTGCTCGACCGGGCGCAATGGGAGAAGCGGCCCGACGTGTGGCATGGCGAATTCGAGGGCAAGCTCTTCGGCACGAACGCCTCCGTGATGTTCTACACGACGGACGAGATCGGCCGCGGGCCGCCGCTGCACCGCCACCCCTATGACGAGGTCTTCATCGTCCGACAGGGGCGGGCGCTCTTCACGGTGGGCGAGACGCAGCTGGAGGCCGCGGCGGGGCAGGTCGTGTTCGGGCCGGCCAATGTGCCGCATAAATTCGTCAATCTCGGCCCTGGCCGGCTGGAAACGACGGACATCCATCTCACGGAGGTCTTCGTGCAGGAGGATCTGGAATAGGCCGGCAGGCGGCCACCATCGCGGGAAAATGGTCTTGTTTTGGTGCTATGCAAAAGCCGCATGCCTGCGGTGTAAGCATATGCATTTTCTCTAAGCAGGGGATCGACTATCTATTGATCAACGCAAGAGACAAACACGAAACAAACCCAAAGGATCAAACAAATGAACATCTTCGCAAAGCTCAAGAAGAATGTTGCCGAACGCCGCGCCGTCCGTGAACTCGGCGCCCTCGATGACCGCGCCCTGCAGGATCTCGGCATCACCCGCTCGAACATCCAGGCTGCCGTCAAAGGCATGGTCGTTTTCGGCTGATATGGCTCCGGGGCAGATGCCCCGCGCCAGGAGGGATGACATCGGCGCGCCCGATGCGGCAGCGCCGGCCCGGTCATCCTTGATACCCGATCGGGATTTCTCCTCCCAGGTCCCGACCAAGCAACCCGCCGCAAGGCGGGTTTTGTTTTTGGGGCTCTCTTCGATCCGTCGGGATGGCATGCGCCGACGGCGCATGCGCATGCGTTGGATCAGCTCGCCGCGCGATCGATCGTGCCGCGCGACAGCGAGCGTGCGATGTCGCCGGTCGGAACGAGGTGTTCCAGCGGGCCGATGGCGGAGATCGTCGGGACCGTGTCGAAGAACAGGCGGCCGGCGAGGTCGGTCAGGCGCTCGACGGTGATGCCCTCGAGGCGTTCCATCAGTTCCTCGTTGGGGATCGGGCGGCCGTAGAGCATCATCTGGCGGGCGATCTGGCCGGCGCGGGCGGCCGGGCTTTCCTGGCCCATCAGAAGCTGGGCGCGGATCTGGGCGCGCGCGCGCTCGATTTCCTGCTGGTGGATCGTTTCCGACGACTTCTTCAGTTCGTCGAAGATGACCGGCATCAGCTCGGGCAGGTTCTCGCCGCCGGTCGCGGCATGGATGCCGAAGATGCCGGTATCGGAAAAGCCCCAATGGAAGGCGTAGATCGAGTAGCACAGGCCGCGATGTTCGCGCACTTCCTGGAAGAGGCGCGAGGACATGCCGCCGCCGAGGATGTTGGCGAGGATTTGCGAACAGTAGAAATCGCGCGCGTGGTAGGCCTTACCCTCGAAGCCGAGCAACACCTGCGCGTCCATCAGATCGCGCGTCTCGCGCACGTCGCCGCCGGTATAGCGGGCGGGCTCGAAGACCGGCGAGATTTTCGGCGCGGTCGGCAGGCTGGAGAAGCGCTCCTCGACCTGGCGGACGAATTCGTCATGCTTCACCGCACCGGCCGCGACGACGAACATGCGGTCCGTCGTGTAGTTGCGGTCGAGATAGCTGCGGATTTCACCGGGCGAGAAGGAGAGCACGGTGTCCGGCGTGCCGAGAATGGCGCGGCCGATGATCTGGTCGCGATAGGCGACCTCGGAGAACTTGTCGAAGACGACGTCGTCGGGCGTATCGTTGGCCGCGCCGATCTCCTGCAGGATGACGTGCTTTTCGCGGCGAAGCTCTTCCTCGTCGAAGACGGATTCCGTCAGGATGTCGGCGAGGATATCGACGGCGAGCGGCACATGGTCCTTCAAAACGCGGGCATAGTAGGAGGTGGTTTCCGTCGAGGTGGCGGCGTTGACTTCGCCGCCGACATTTTCGATTTCCTCGGCGATCTGGCGGGCGGAGCGGCGCTCGGTGCCCTTGAAGGCCATGTGTTCGAGAAGGTGGGCGATGCCGTGCTCGTCCGCGGTTTCGTTTCGCGACCCCGACTTGATCCATACGCCGAGAGCGACGCTCTCGAGATGGGGCATGTTTTCGGTCACCACGGTCAACCCGGATTGAAGCCGGGTGCACTCAACTTTCATCATGCGCACTTTCTGCGTTTTTAGCCTTTCCGCCGCCCGCGGGAAATCGGAAAGGCCCTCCCTATAAAACACGCAATGCCGGGTGCAGCCGCTCCCGGCCTCGCCCTAGCCCCGGATTCGCGAATGGTTGCCGATGAAGGCTTCCACGACGTCGAGCTCAGCGCTCAGCACGTCAAAACGCTCCTCCCTTTGCATCAGGTCAGCAAGCCACGATGGAAGCGCCGGGTCAATACCGCAGGCCGATTTTACTGCGGCGGGGAATTTTGCCGGATGCGCGGTGGCGAGCGTCACCATGGGAGCGCCCGGCTTCTCGTGTTTTGCGGCGACGAAGACGCCGATCGCCGAATGCGGATCGAGCAGGTAACCGGTCTCGGCAAGCGTCGTCTTGATGGTCTTGGCGACGTCTTTCTCCGAGGCGCGGCCGGCGCGGAATTCCTTGCGGATAGCCTTCAGCGCCTTTTCCTCGATCTCGAAGGCACCGGATTGCTTGAGGCTGTCCATCGCGCGGCGCACCGCACCGGCATCGCGGCCATGGGCCTCGAACAGCAGGCGTTCGAAATTGGAGGAGATTTGGATGTCCATCGACGGCGAGGTGGTGGCCTTGACGCCCTTCATCTCGTAGCGGCCTGTTTTCATCGTGCGGGCGAGAATGTCGTTCTCGTTGGTGGCGATAACCAGCTTGTCGATCGGCAGACCCATGCGCTTGGCGCCGTAGCCGGCGAAGATATCGCCGAAATTGCCTGTCGGCACGGTAAAGGAGACTTTGCGGTCCGGCGCGCCGAGGGCCACCGCCGTCGTGAAGTAATAGACGATCTGGGCCATGATACGTGCCCAGTTGATCGAGTTGACGCCCGAGAGCTTCATGCCGTCACGGAACTTCGTGTCGTTGAACATCGCCTTCACGAGGTTCTGGCAGTCGTCGAAATTGCCCTTGATGGCCAGCGCGTGGACGTTCTTTTCCTTCGAGGTCGTCATCTGGCGCTGCTGCACCGGCGAGACCTTGCCCTCCGGGAAGAGGATGAAGATATCGGTGCGCTCGCGGCCGGCAAAGGCGTCGATGGCGGCACCCCCGGTGTCGCCCGAGGTCGCGCCGACGATGGTGGCGCGCTCGCCGCGCACGGAAAGCGCATGGTCCATCAGGCGGGCGAGCAGCTGCATTGCCACGTCCTTGAAGGCGAGCGTCGTGCCGTGGAACAGCTCCATGACGAAGGAGTTCGGGCCGGTCTGCACGAGCGGCGCAATCGCCGGATGGCGGAATGTGGCATAGGCCTCGTCGATCATCGCGCGGAATTTGTCGGCGGGAATATCGCCTTCGACGAAGGGCGAGAGAACCGTGAAGGCGATCTCCTCATAGGATTTGCCGCGCAGCGCCCGGATCTCCTTCTTGGAGAAGGTCGGCCATTCGCGCGGCACATAGAGGCCGCCATCGCGGGCAAGCCCGGCGAGAAGCGCATCGGAGAAGCCGAGGGAAGGGGCCTCGCCCCGCGTCGAAACATAATCCACGTTCACAGGTCCTTGGAATGGTTGGGGGGCGCGGACGGGATCGTCCACCGGTCGTTCGGTCGCTGTGCTGCCATCGTCCTTCCGACCTTACCCGAAAGGCCACGCCTGCTGCAGGTCTCTTTGCGGCAGATCGTGGCAATGCCGTTGCATGCGGCCCGTCGAAACGGGCCTTTCCGAAATTCTGCGGGCGGTTTCATTCGAGCAATCGATTTTTCGCCGCGTCGCTGCTATAGACCATCGCCTGGGGTCGTGAAAAGGCCCGTGAAACGAGTTCCGAAAGGCTTGGTCGCCGGGGGCGGGGCCTGATCGCAGGGGTAAAAGTAACGTGTTTGCAATGACGATCCGCCGCTTTCTCGGCATCTCCCTTCTCGCCATCGTGGCCGGCTGCAACCAGACGGACAAGCCCGCCGACCTCGGCGTTTCCAGCGATACGGCGGGTGCCGGCACGCAAGCCACCGCCAATGCGCAGCAGACGCAGGGCGCTGCCGTGATCCAGGGCGCCTGCCCGCAGGTCTATCTGCGCGACGGCACGTCCGTGCTGCGCCGCTACGCCAAGGGCGCCAAGGACGATCCGTCGAAGCTGCTCTATCAGGTCACGCTCGCCGAAACGACGCGCCGTTGCGTGATCAACGAGAGCCAGCTCGTCATGACGGTCATGGTCCAGGGCCGCATCGTCACCGGCCCGGCAGGCAGCGCCGGCACTTCCGTCAACGTGCCGATCCGCGTGGCCGCCGCCGATGGCGACAACACGCTCTATTCCGATCTCGTGCAGTTCCCGGTCAACATTCCGGCCGAAGGCACGGCGCAGTTCGTGTTCACCAAGGACAACGTCACCGTTCCCGGCGGCTCGGGCGGTTTCGTGCGCGCTTTCGTCGGCTTCGACGAAGGCCCGTACAACACGAAATAACGGCCTGAAGGCCATCCAGCAAAAAGGCCGCGGAAGATGCTTCCGCGGCCTTTTCGTTTTCAGCGCTTGAAAAAGATCAGATCGCGTCCTGCCATTCCGCAAGCGCGGCGATGACGTCCGGCAGGTCGGTCATGCGCGAGATCACGGTCTCGGCGCCGGCCTCCGTGAGCCGGTCGGCGTGCGAGGGATAGGTGTGCGAGGCGCCGGTGAAGCCGACGACGCGCATGCCGGCAGCGCGGGCACCGGCAATGCCGTGCACCGAATCCTCGACGACCAGCGTGCGGGCCGGATCGGCTTTGAACTGCTTTGCGCCATGCAGGAAGATATCCGGCTTCGGCTTGACGCGATCCGGGCCGAGATCCTTGGCCGAATAGATATGCGGGGCGAAGACCTGCTTGAGGCCGACCTTCGAGAGCATCATGTCGAGGCGGTGCGAGGCGGAGTTCGAGCAGATGCAATAGGGCTTGCGGATGCGCGACAGCATCGACTTGACGCCGTCGATGACCTTCACCTCGGCGGCAAGGCGTGCATCGAGCAGCTTTTCGGACTTGTCGAGCAGCGAGGCCGAGAGCGGGATGGCGGCTTCACGCTCGATCGTCAGCAGGATGTTCTGCCAGGTCATGCCGGCAAAGCGTTCGCCCATTTCTTCGGCGCCGATCGGATAGCCGGCCTCCGTCAGAAGCCGGGACTCGACCTCCGCCGCGATGATTTCCGAATCGACCAGAACACCGTCGCAGTCGAAAATGATGAGGTCGAAACCGTCCATGTCGTCGTCTTTCCTTTGGGAGCACCGATACGCCCGGCAAGCGCGGCTTCCCTACACCAAAGGGCCGGAGGCGACAATTGCCAGATTGGCAGGGCTGTTGTGCTTCGGCCCTATGTCGGGGTTTTGCGAGGGAGCGCTGTTTTCTTCTCGCGCGCTGTTCCCAGGGGAACACGGATGTCGTGGGCGCGCCCTATAGTGCAGCCATTGTCAGCACCAGTTCTACCAGGAGATCGAAATGGCAAGAGATCCGAATGGCAAGATCACAGGCACCAGCGGTAATGACCTCCTTTGGGGCACGGCGCGTGTTCTGGGCGACGGGACTTACGACAACTACTCGGACGCCGACAGCGCCTTCGTCAAAGGGGCGATCCGCGGTTACGGCGGCAACGACACCATCTTCGGCGACATCTATCAGAATCCCCTTGAGAATACCGAGGGCGACGTCGCCTATGGCGGTGATGGCGACGACCGTATCTTCGGCGATACCGGCACCGACGAGCCTGATTGGCAATACAACGCCCGCGGCGGCTCAGACACGCTTTACGGTGACGCCGGCAATGACAGGATCTACGGGCAGGGCGGCCATGACCAGCTTTATGGCGGCACGGGCAACGACCTGCTGGTCGGGGGCATCGGCGGCGATTCCCTGCATGGCGATGCGGGCGACGACATTCTCTGGGCCGATATCGAGGGCAAGACCTACAGCGCGCAGTCGATGAACCGCCTGTTCGGCGGCACCGGCAACGATACGCTGCACGGCGGGTCCGGTGTCGATGAACTCTACGGCGAAGCCGGAACCGATACGCTCCGTGGCGGTGCCGGCGACGACGACATGGAAGGCGGCGACGGCAACGACATTCTCTATGGCGGCGCGGGCAACGACATGATGAACGGCGCCGATCTCGACGCCAAGGCCGACGGCGCCGACCGCCTCTATGGCGAGGCCGGCAATGACGACATGAAGGGCGGTGCCGGCAATGACACTCTCTCCGGCGGCTCGGGCAACGACTATATGGATGGCGGCGTCGGCAACGACTATCTCGATGGCGGCACCGGTGCCGATACCTTCGTCTGCGGATCCGGCAATGATACCTATGTCATCGACAACAGGAGCGATGCCTTCCGTTTCGACTATGCCGATTCCGGCATCGATACGGTCCGATCTTCGGTCAGCTGGACACTCGGCCAGTATCAGGAAAACCTGACGCTGACCGGTACCGGCGCGATCTCCGGCGTCGGGAACGACACGCGCAACATCATGCGTGGCAACGATGCCGCCAATGTGCTGAGCGGCAAGGGCGGCAACGACGCCATTGCCGGTGGTGCGGGCCAGGACAAGATCTATGGCGGGCTGGGCGCGGATAGCCTCACCGGCGGGGCGGGCAACGATACCTTCGTCTTCAAGTCGATCAAGGAGACGACCGTTGCCTCCACGGGGCGCGACACGATCTTCGACTTCGTGAAGGGCGATCGCATCGATCTCTCGGTCATCGATGCCAATTCAAAATCCGACGGCAACCAGGCTTTCAGCTTCGTCGCCAACGAGGGCGGTTTCACCGGAAAGGCCGGGCAGCTGATCTACGACAAGACGGCCTCGGATACCTTTGTCTACGGCGATGTGAATGGCGACAGGACGGCGGATTTCGCCATCCGCCTCGACGACGCCGTGACCCTGCTGAAGGGCGATTTCATCCTGTAGCCAGGTCTCGCGTTACAGGAGGATTTGAGGGGCGGCTTTCGGGCCGCCCTTCGTCTTTTATGGAAACAGCGCCGTGAACCGCCGCTCGCCCTCGGGCGTGAAGCGGATGGCGCGGCTATCCGTCTCGCGCCTTGCCCAGCCATCGGCGATGAAGCGGGTAAGCAGCGCTTCGCCGAGCGAGCCGGCAAGATGCGAGCGCCGCTCGCTCCAGTCGAGGCAGGTGCGGCAGACCGGGCGGCGCTGGGCTTTGAGCGACGGCACGTCGATGCCAAGCGCGGCGATGCGGGCCTCGCCGCTTTGCGTCAGGTCCGCATCGTCGCCGTCGAGCATCACGTCGCCATCGGCCACCAGCCGGTCCAGCATGCGCACGCCGAAATCGCCGGCAAGGTGGTTGTAGCAGATGCGCGCCTTGCGCAGCGCCGGGTCCTTCGGGCCGGGGCGGGTGCGCATGAGGCCGCGATTGGCGGCAAAGCCCATGATGTTTTCGAGAAGCAGGCCCACCTCGTCATCGGCCAGCGCGAAATAGCGGTGCCGTCCCTGCTTGCGCTGGGCAACGAGGCCGCCGGTCTCGAGCTTCGACAGGTGGGAACTGGCGGTCTGCAGCGTAATGCCGGCCGCGCCCGCAAGCTCGGTCGCCGTCAGCGCCTGCCCGCCCATCAGCGCGGTCAGCATGTTGGCGCGGGCGGGATCGCCGATCAGCGCGCCGATCTGGGAAATGTCCGGTCCTTCTTTCATACTTCGATGGTAGCCGAAGCATTCGCGCATGGCAATGTGGGAGAAGGGGACATCGT
>NZ_JBLZPK010000026.1:0-27129 GCF_049199905.1 Shinella sp. M27 | reverse complement strand
GGCGCGGCCGGCTACATCGCCCGCAACGGCCCGATTACCGGCGAGGACCGGTGGGAGGAGGATGCGGGATATTCGCCCTTCACGCTGGCGGTAGAGATTGCCGCGCTGCTCGCCGCTGCCGATTTTCTGGAGGATTGCGGCAAACCCGCCATGGCGACGTATCTGCGCGAGACCGCCGACGCCTGGAACGACCAAGTCGAGCGCTGGACCTATGTGAACGGCACGGATATCGCGACCGCTCTCGGCATCGACGGCTACTACGTGCGTATCGCACCTCGGGATATCGCCGAAGCCTCGTCCGCCTCCCGCGGATACGTGCCGATCAAGAACCGGCCGCCTGGCGATACGGACCGGTTTGTTGAACAGATCGTCAGCCCCGATGCGCTCGCGCTCGTCCGCTTCGGTCTGAGATCGGCGGACGACCCGCGCATCGTCAATACGGTCAAGGTCATCGATGCGCATCTGCGCTGCGACCTGCCGCAAGGCCCGGTCTGGTACCGCTACACTGAGGACGGCTACGGCGAGCACGAAAACGGCGCCCCCTTCGACGGCACAGGAAAGGGCCGGCCGTGGCCGCTGCTGGTGGGTGAGCGCGCCCACTACGAACTGGCGGCGGGGCGCAGACAAAGCGCCGAAAGCCTGCTCGCCACCTTCGAGGCCTGTGCGGGACACGGCGGCCTGTTGCCGGAGCAGGTTTGGGATGGTGACGACCTGACGGATCTGGAACTTCTGCGTGGCGGCCCGACGGGAAGCGCCATGCCGCTCGTGTGGGCGCATGCGGAATATATCAAGCTGCTGCGCTCGCTGCGCGACGACGCCGTTTTCGACATGCCGCCGCAAGGGCCGAAGCGTTATATCGCCGACAAGACCGGTTCAACGCTGCGGACCTGGCGCTTCAACAATAAGATCCGGTCCATGCCGGCGGGAAAGACGCTGCGGCTGGAGTTGCCGGCGCACGCCATAGTGCACTGGAGCACGGACGGCTGGGCCAACAGCCATGACGATGCCACCCGCGCAAACGACTTCGCCGTCCACCTGCTCGACCTGCCGGTCGGGGATCTGAAATCTGGACAGACCATCATGTTCACCTTCTTCTGGCCGGACGGTGGCAATTGGGAAAATATCGACTTTTCCGTCGCGGTCGTCCCGCCGGACATGCCTTGAAGAAACTCAGCTTCGTCGAAAGGACACGTTATGCAGATCGGAATGATGGGACTTGGCAGGATGGGCGCGAATATGGTGCGGCGCCTTTTGCAGGACGGCCATGAGTGCGTCGTCTATGACATCAACCCTGCGAGCGTCGCGGCTCTCGTCGCCGAAGGTGCCACCGGCACCGCCTCGATGGAGGAATTCGTCGCCAAGCTCAGGAAGCCGGCCTGCGCCTGGCTGATGTTGCCTGCGGCGATCACCGGTGCAAATGTCGACAAGCTCGCCGCCTTGATGGAGGCTGGCGACATCATCATCGACGGCGGCAATTCCCACTATCACGACGATGTTGACAAGGCCGAACAGCTGCGAGCCAAGGGTATCGACTATGTCGATGTCGGTACGAGCGGCGGCGTGTGGGGCCTGGAGCGTGGTTATTGCCTGATGATCGGCGGTCCGGACGCGGCCGTACATCATCTCGATCCGGTGTTTGCGACCTTGGCTCCGGGCAATGCGGCCGCGGCGCCGGTTGTCAGCGAAGGCATGCGCACGGCGCACCAGGGTTATCTCCACTGCGGCCCGAGCGGTTCCGGCCATTTCGTCAAGATGGTCCATAACGGCATTGAATACGGCATGATGGCGGCCTATGCCGAGGGCATGAGCATCCTGAAGGCCGCCAATGCGGGCAACAGGTTGCGTGATGCCGATGCCGAAACCAGCCCACTGCCAACCCCGCAATATTATAAGTTCGACATCGACCTGGCGGCGGTATCGGAAGTCTGGCGGCATGGCAGTGTCATCAGTTCCTGGCTGCTCGACCTGACGGCCGATGCCCTGAAACAGGACCCGGAGCTTTCGGCCTACGGCGGCAGGGTTTCCGATTCCGGCGAAGGACGCTGGACGCTAAAGGCGGCGATCGATACAGGCATTCCCGTGCCGGTCCTGTCGTCAGCGCTGTTCCAGCGGTTCAATTCGCAGGGCGAATCACTCTACGCCGACAAGCTCCTGTCAGCCATGCGCTTCGCCTTCGGTGGTCACCATGAGAAGCCGAAAACCGGCAAATGAGCGTTCTTGAACCGAGGAAGCGAACGTGACCGAAACCAGATCCGACAGCGCGCAAGATGCCAGCGGAATCGCCTGGTGCTTTCTCGTTCGCGTCCTTGACGATACCTCCGCATCGCACATCTACCGGCCGCGCACCTGGGGGCCGACCGGGGCGACGGCGAAGTTCGCACCTGTAAACGCCTAGGTCGGGGCCGTACAAATGAGCGATGGAGAACCAATGTCAAAACAATGTCCAAACGTTCCGCCGGAAAACCAGACGATCGTTCTGGCCGTGGACATTGGCGGCTCGCACGTGAAAATCCTGACGAGCGCACCGGATGCAAAGCCCTTGCGGATGGATTCCGGGCCGAAGATGACGGCAAACCAGATGGTCGATGCCGTGAAGACCCTCGCATCAGGGCTTTACTACGACGTTGTGTCGATCGGTTTTCCGGGGCCGACCCGTACCAACAGGGCGCTTCTGGAACCGGTGCATCTTGGAAAGGGCTGGCTTGACGCCGATTTCGCGGCCAGCTTCGGCAAACCCGCAAAACTCGTCAACGATGCGCTGATGCAGGCCATCGGCAGTTATAGCGGCGGACGCATGTTGTTCCTTGGGCTCGGCACGGGGCTCGGAGCAGCCTTGGTTCTGGAGAACGTCGCGCATCCGCTGGAACTCGCCCATATGCCCTATCGCAAGAGCCGCAGCTTCGAAGACTATGTCGGCGAGGCCGGTCTCAGGCGTCGCGGCAAGAAAAAATGGCGCGCAAGCGTATTCGACGTCGTCGAAAAGCTGCAAGCCGCCATGCTCCCCGACTATATCGTCATCGGCGGCGGCAACATCGAAATGCTGGACGAGTTGCCGAAGAGCTGTCGGCGCGGCGGCAACCTCCACGCCTTCGAAGGCGGCTTCCGACTCTGGCAGGACAAGATTGTCTTTGCCTAGTGCAATTCCAGCAAAGTGCGAAACAGTACAGCGCCTAGGATTGCGTCAGCAAAAAGAGATAGAGTGCGTTCGCCTTTGGGACAAAAGCGGGACCGCTCCGAGGTCGTTTCATCGAGAACGAATGGCTTGAAAACAGGTTGAGGCAGGCTAGGTTGCGTCCAGAAGCATTGTTGATATGGCGAACTTCGAGGCCTCACGCCCCGTGATCGGCCGTTTCCATTCCACTACGGGAAAGGCTTGATGAGCGGCTTTCGGAGACTTTCGGACGCTGCGCTGGTCCTTCGGCTCCAACGGGCGGCCTTCTCTTATCTGATAGACTATGCCGACGAGCACACAGGCCTTGTCGCGGATACGTCGCGTCCCGGCTCACCCTGCAGCATTGCGGTGGTCGGCCTTGCCTTGTCGGCCTATCCCGTCGCGGTGCAAAACGGCTGGCTGTCGCGCGCGCAGGCCGTCGACCGGACGCTGCGGGTGCTGCGGTTCCTGCATGATGCCTCCCAAAGCGAGGCGCCCGACGCCACGGGTTACAAGGGTTTCTTCTATCATTTTCTCGATATGAAGACCGGTAGGCGCGTCTGGCAGTGCGAACTGTCGCTCATCGATACCGCGCTGCTCATGGCCGGTGTGCTGGTGGCGGCCGGCTATTTCGACCGCGGCGGCGAGGAAAATGAAATCCGCGATCATGCCGATGCGCTCTATCGTCGTGTTGATTGGCACTGGGCGCAAAATGGTACTTCCGGCCTTTCGCAAGGGTGGAAACCCGAATGCGGGTTTCTCCACTATGGCTGGGAGGGCTACAACGAGGCGCTGATCCTTTATGTCCTCGGGCTCGGGTCGCCGACCTTTCCGCTGGCGGCCCGCTGCTATGAGACATGGAGCCTCACCTATCAGTGGGAGAACCTCATGGACCGGAACGTGCTCTATTCCGGCCCGCTCTTCACGCATCTGTTTTCGCATGCGTGGATCGACTTCCGCGGTATCCGCGACGCTTTCATGCGCGAGAAGAACAGCGATTATTTCGAGAATACCAAAAGCGCGATCGCTATCCAGCGTGAATACTGCGAGCGCAATCCTTACGCTTTCGCGGGCTATAGCCGCGATTTCTGGGGCGTGACGGCAGGAGACGGACCATCGGTCGCAGCATTGCGTCAGAGCGGGTGGGACCGCCGGTTCTTTGGCTACATGTCGCGTGGCGTACCCTACGGCCCAGACGACGGCACGATCTCTCCGTGGGCGATGCTCGCGACTCTGCCCTTTTCGCCGGAGGCGGCGCTTTCCGGCACGCGCCGCCTTCTCGAATGCTATCCGCAGGTTTGCTCCAAGGACAGGTTCTCCAGCGGCTTCAACCCGACGCTGAGCAGGGATGCGGGTGGATGGTTGTCAGAGGGTTGGTACGGGCTCGACCAGGGTCTTCTTGCCATGTCGCTCGAAAATCACCGGACCGGCCTGATCTGGGAGATCATGCGCGGTTGTGGATACATACGCGACGGTCTTACGCGAGCCGGGTTCGAAGGCGGATGGTTATAGACATGCAACCGATTAAACCGCGGGCTTGGCCCGATGATGACGCTCTCTTCCTACGGCGCGTGCGGCCGCCGGACTGGCGCGATCCGGAGCCGAAGGCCATCTATGATCTGGTGATCGTCGGCGCGGGGCCGGCGGGGCTCGAGGCGGCGGAATGGGCGGCGCGGCGCGGCTTTTCCGTTGCGCTCGTCGAGCGTGCCCATTTGGGGGGAAACTCGCTGAATGCCGGGTCCGTGCCATCGAAGGCGATCATCCGAACGGCTCAGGTCCAGGACGGGATGCGCGAGGCCGACGCCTTCGGCGCACCACTGCCGAACGATCTCCCGCTCGATTTCGGCGAGGCGATTGCACGCATGCGCCGTATCCGAACGCGTGTCGCGGTCTATCACTCGGTTCATGAGCTTGCCGCACTTGGCGCCGACATCTTTTTCGGTGTCGCTCGTTTTACAGGCCCGCATACGCTTGTCTTCAACGAAACGCAGCTTGCCTTCAGGAAAGCTCTCATCGCGACGGGTGCCCGGCCGCGGATCCCTGTTGTCCCTGGCCTTGAACAGACCGGCTACCTTACGAGCGCCAGCATCTTCGACATCACGACCCTGCCGAAGCGCCTTGCGGTCATGGGGGGAGGACCGCTCGGCTGCGAACTGGCACAGGCTTTATGCCGGCTTGGTGTGCATGTAACGATCGTGCAGAACGATCCCCAATTTCTCCCTCGAGAGGAGCGCGACGCCGCCGAAATCCTGTCTTGGTCGATGGCCCGCGATGGCATGGAGATTCGCCTGAACACCGCCGTCGTCGGGGCGCGGCGTGAGGGGGACGTCAAGGTTCTGGAGACTCTCAACAACGAAGTGCGGGGCGAGATCGAAGCTGATGAAATTCTCGTCTGCACAGGCCGGGTCCCCAACGTCGAAGAACTCGATCCGGCAGCAGCGGGCATCGTCTTCAAACCGGGACGGGGCATCCAGGTTGACGATTTGCTGTGCAGTACGAATCCCGACATCTATGCCGCTGGCGACGTATGCTTGGCGCTGAAATTCACCAACGCGGCGCAATTCTCGGCCCGCACGGCGGTGCGCAACGCGCTGCAGCAGGCCGGACAGCGGTACGACGGTTCGGTCATCCCCTGGTGCACCTTCTGCGATCCAGAGATAGCCCATATCGGCCTTCAGGTCTGGCAGGCTCGTCGGCAATCCATTCCGATCAAGAGCTATACCGTGATGCTGAGCGACGTCGATCGCGCCATTACGGATGGGCAGGAGACCGGCTTCGTGAAAATCCACGTCGCCGAAGGCAGCGATAGAATTCTCGGCGCAACCATCGTCGCCTCGCGGGCGAGCGAATTGATCAATGAAATGGCCGTCGTCATGAGTACAGGCATCGGCATGGCGGCGCTGGCCGAGGTGGTCCACACCTACCCGGCCCAGTCCGGTGCGCTCATGCACGCTGCGCAAGCCTACAGGCGCGATGTCGATGGAACGGTTCAGCGCAAGCCATCGGCTTGATCGAGCCCTGGCAGCAGGCGAAGGATATGCGTGAAGAGGCTGCCTTGCCCTTCCCCTGTTCCCATCGCGAGGACGGCCGCGTCTGCCAGTTCGTTCTGCAACAAGGAAACGACCCTTTCGCCATCATCGCCGACCGTCAGGTCTTCGATATCGTCTATCACGATCCAGCCGGGGCGGTGGAGTAGCACCTGAACAACGCTCAGCATCCGGCGCTGGTCGTTGCCAAATTCATGTTCCCAGCGCGCGCTGCGGTCCAGCGACAGGGACAGGCGCTGCAGTCCCGTCCGCCGCAGGCAGTCTTCGATCTCCCCGGTCGAATAGGCATCGGCGTTGCGCGGATAGCACAGAGCCGCGCGTAGCGTGCCGGAAGGCAGGTAAGGCTCTCGCACCAAAAAAGCGACGCTGCCGTCGCGTGGCAAGCGGACGCTGCCCCTGCCCCGGCTCCACAGCCCGGCAATAGTGTGTGTCAGAAGTGTCTTGCCGGCTCCCATCAAACCAGTAACCAACACGCGCTCGCCGGCGTTGACCATCACCTGCGGCTCCGAGAGCCGCACCGTCCCGGACGGCACGTCCATTTCCAGCCCGTCAAGCACGATGACAGGTTCTGACGATCGGACGAAGACGATGCGATCGACCCCACCGTCGGCAACCTCAGCGTCGAGGAGCGCGATCCGAAACGCGGCAACACGAAGCAAGGTCGCGCGCCAGTCGGCGATGGAGCCGATATTGTCGACGAACCATCGCAGCGAGGCGTGGAGCTGGTTAAAGGCGCCTACTGCCATCATCAGCCCGCCAAACGTCATTTCTCCACCGAAATAAACCGGCGCGGCGATGATTATCGGCGCGACAATGGTCACCCAGCCGTAGCCGGAGGTAACCCAGGCAAGGCGTACCGTCGCTGAAACGATCCGGCGCGTCGCGGCGATGACGGCGCTGAGGTCGCCCTGAAGCCGTTGGGCCTCGTCGGTTTCGCCGGATGAAACGGAGATCGCATCGATCTGCTCGTTCACACGCACCAGAGAATAGCGCAAATCCGCCTCCCGCGCGTAACGGTCTCCGTTAAGGGCGACCAGCGGGCGGCCGACCATCCAACTTAGCCAGGAGGCCGTGCCGGAATAGAGGATTGCCGCCCAGACCATGTAGCCCGGTATCTGGAAGGCGGCCCCCCACAGATGAAAGACGAAACCGGAGGACAGTGCCCACAGGACGCCGACGAAGCTTGCAAGGAGAACCCCCGCCTGCAGCAGGCCGACGCCGAGATCCACCGACAAATCGCACAGATGGTGCGCGTCCTCATGCAACCGCTGGTCGGGATTGACGCCGATCTGCCCCCGCCGCGCCAGGTGAAAGGCGCGCCCGGGACGAAGCCATTCGTCAATCATGTCCCGCGTTAACGCCTCTCTGAGCTTCAGGTGCAGCATCTGGTTGAGCCATAGTTGCACAACATTGAGAATGAGCAGCCCGCCGGCGATCTCGAAGAAGACCAGCAATTGGGCCAGCAAGGCAGCCATATTGCGCTCCTGGAGCGCATCATAGAAGGGCCGGTTCCAGCGATTGAGAACTATCTGCCCGTAAGCAGTGGCAAGAATAACCACTAGCACGCCCACGGCAAGCACAACGAGTATGCCACGAAGCGGCGAACCGCTGAGTGCTGCCGCGATTGTCGCCATATATTGACGCTGTTGCGGTTCTCCCGCACCTTCGCGAATTTGGTTCAGAGCAGCCATGAATGCTCGGGATGATCGAGGACTTTGCGTGTCAGCCCGGTATCGTTCGGCGTAGCCGATAACGCGATGCCGATACCGCCCATAGTCTTATTTTAATCCTCTAGCGTAAACCAGACGGAACTTCTCGTACTATTGGGAACTATCGTGCAACTGGAGGTTGGTATTTGATCTTATTTCCGAAGGCAATTAAGCTCAATCATTCAACCTAGTTTCACCCATGGCGTGGGCCGGCCGTTTTGGCGAACATGCGGCGGGCGAAGAGGAGAGTGAATTTGGTCACGTCGAGCGCGCCGTCCCCCCCCCGGGCGTGACACTAGTCGCGTTCGGCTCAGAATTTCAGCTAGCCCTCGCCGGCCTGTCACTTTGTTTTCGGCACGAGGGCGTTCCCACCAGGCCGCCGACCGCGCCCGGTGGCGGTATGGCCGACTCCTCGATGACCCGCGCGCCCGGCCTCAAGCCGATGGTGAGCTTAGTGATCGACTATCTTGGCGCGCATGGCGGCGACCCTCTCGGCTTCGCCTATGACGACGTGCCGTTCGAACTGTGATATGATGGAGACAAGAGGCTGGCCATAGATCCGGAAGCCTATCGCAAGGACTATCTCGCAAAGATGGAGAATGCGCCACGCGGCCAACCCCGCGACGGCGTGGCGGACCGGGGCGTAGAGCTGGCGGCGAGCGAACCAGGCCCCGGAACCGGCATCCACCGGCTGATGGCGGTTGCATGCGATCCAAAAACTTTAGTCGAAACGAGGCTCGAAGCCATCGATGCAATAAATCGGTTCGCCTTCGATCTTCAAGCCTTTCGGGAGTACAACGCCGAGTATACCCGCCTGCTGAAGATGCTTCGCACCGATGCCAGCAGCAAGGTACGCAGCGCCGCCTTCCAGCGGCTTGCGCTATCGCTCGACCAAGACACCCGCGCGTTGCTGCAAAAGGGCCTCTCCGGCGATGCGTCGCCGCTCGTCTCGGAGAAGACCGCCATTACCCTGCTCGGCCTCGACGACCATGCGTCATCGAGGGCAGCACTTCGTGTTGCGGCCGAACGATCGGAAGCATCCACCAGACGGACCGCGCTACGCGGGCTGGCGGCGGACAGCAGCTCGGCGGCGCTGCTCGAAAGAATTGCCGCGGATTCGGCTGAGAGTACACCCGTGCGGGAGACCGCCGCACTCAGCCTCAAGGTCGCGTCTCCAAAACGCTTCGTCAAACTGGCCAAGAAGCTCGCGCTCGACAATCGCGAGGAGGATCGCCTCCGCGCCACCGCCGTCTCCGCGCTTGCGCACAATGCCGAGGCCCGCCAGCTCGCATCGAGCGACAAGTTCAAAAAAGAGCTCGAGAAGGTGTCGCATCGTACCAGCTCGCGCGCTTTGAAGGCGTCGATCGGGCGGTTTCGCACCCTCGCGAAGTAGCCGGCTCATGGTGTTTGCGCGCGCGGCTTGACGCGGTGATCGATCGCCTGCTTTCTCTGGCGCTTCAGCCGGACGGCTCCGAAGTTATTGCCGCCATGCTCGCTGAGGACCAGCGCCATTTCTCGGGTTTATCGGCCGACGAGGCTGACTGGCTTCGCGGTCATCTCTACGCAGCAGCCGCCTTGTCTCTTGATCCGGTGCTAGTGGCCGAACCTGCGCGCGAAGATCTGCGCACGACCATCAGTCCAGTTGTCCTTGCCGGGATCGCCCGCGCCCTTCGCGCGATGAACGCCGGTATTGAGTGGCTTGCCGATCTCGATGCCGCAGCGCATCGGATACGCTTCAAGGATATTTACCCTGAGTTCCGCTTCGACCCCACCTCTAGTTGTTGCCGGCCGGCGCTCACATGCCTTGCCGAGCTGGAAGCCGCGCGCGCAGCACTCGCGCCGGATTCCGGCGCGAGTGCTGGTGTGGCGAGCAACGAAGCCGAGGGTTTGAGTACTCTTGAGGCAGGGCTCGTCACAACGAAGCTCGAGAATCAGTCCGGCATGCCGACCGACCTCGCGACGCTGGCTAATGGCAAGCCGCTCGTTCTGGTCCTCTTCTACACGCGGTGTATGGACCCACTCAAATGCTCGCTCGCGATCGCGCGCCTCGGGTTGGCCGCGTCGCAGCTGCGCGATCTGGCGTTTGCTGGGTTGACCTATGATCCGGCATTCGACACGCCGCATCGCTTGCTCGGCTATGGGGGCACGCGGAAGGTCGCATTCGGGTCGAACGCGAGCTTGGTTCGCTGCACGGGCGATTGGTCGGCATTGCGCGACAGGTTTGAGTTGCGAGCCGGCTATGGGGCCGCGACACTCAACGCACACGCACGTGAGCTGTTTCTGATCGACCGCACAAGGCGGTTATTCCGGCTTCCTCCCGACTGGCTGGCAGAACCGGAGCGCCTGCAGGCCTTCGCAGACGGCACGGATGTGTTGGCAATAACGCGATGAACGAGAACCCAGTCCTAGCCGCTCCAGCGCCCGAGACCACCGGCCAGCCACGATAAGTCTTTGTCCTCCTCGGCACGCTGCGCGCGAAGCTGCGGTGAAACATTGAACTGGGCGTCAGTCTTTGGCCTCGCGATGAGGCACTTGTTTTGGACGTCACCTCGAAGCCAGAAAATGAACGACAGCTTTCGGGATCGAGCGTAGCAACGCCGAACATCCGGAATGACGGCGTAAAGCCGACGTTGCGAGTGAACCGCAGTTGGCTCGATCAAGATGCCTTGCCAGCGTCGTCGCCTTGATGGGATTCGAACCATCAACCCGCTGGTGGGAGCGATATACCCTTTTCGGTAATGAGCCTGGCCGTTCCTGCCGCCGTGAAGGATGCGAAGAATTCGAATTGTTGTCTCAGTGAGGGATAGGCCACGACGTAAGATGTGCCGATGATCACAAGTTAGCGTGTCCCGGCAATTCTACCAAAGCGCTCGCTCGCGAGAAAATCAATCAGCCGACGAGTGCCGTCACGATTCGTTAGTCGATCAAAACGGCGGCTGAAACACTACACGAACAGCAGTAGCAGGGGCGTTGTCAGATGGAGGCAGCCATGGAACGCATGCCGACGAACGCGAGGTGACGCTACGACCTCCGCAGGCCGAACGGCACAATCGGTCGATTGGTTCGACCCCTCGGCTTCTGCCACCCTACTTTTCAGGCCTCCTCCTGCTGCCCCCGCGAGTGGGCCAATCGCCTGATTCGCTCCACTTCTTCCCAAAGCAATATGCTTCCAGACGCACACCCGTATCGAACACGCCGAGGCGAAGTTACGATCGGCTTACCGCATCATTGCGGAGACATTGCCGCCATCGACCGTGATGACGGCCCCGGTCGATGTGCGTGCCGTTGCAAGATGCAGCACCGCCTGGGCGACATCCAAGGCACTGACCTCACGTTGAAGCAGGTTGCCACGCATGTAGACCTCGGATGTCACGCCGCGCGCCCGAGCACGTTCCTCGACCATCGCATCGGTCATGAGCCGCGTCCTGACCCGGTCGGGATTTACCGCATTCACGGCAATGCCATCGGCAGCATGTTCAAGCGCATATTGGCGCATCAGAGCCATCAACGCAGCCTTGGACGTACCATAGGGCCCAAAGTCCGCACCGGGATTGACCGCCTGCTTGCTGACGTTGAAGACGATCGAACCGCCGGTCTTCTGCTTGCGCATGATCTTGACCGCAGCGCGTGCGATGTAATGATGGCTCCAGAAATTCAGGTCGAACGCCGCCTTGAAAGTGCTGTCATCCACATCGAGCAAAGCGCCCTGGAAGGCCGCACCGGCATTGGAAACGAGAATATCGATCCCGCCATAGACATCGGCCACCTTCGCGATCGCCGCGGCTGACGCCGCTTCGTCCGTCAGGTCGCAGGCGATCGCAAGTCCGCCCAAACGCTTGGCTGCGATCCCGACGCCCTCCGCATCGACGTCGATCAGGGCAACCTCGGCGCCCTGCGCGCGCAGAACTTCCGCCACAGCAAGGCCAAGACCACCGGCACCGCCGGTCACCACAGCGACCTGGCGCGTCAACGGCTTTTCAACCTGCTTGCTCAGCTTCACCTGTTCGAGCGACCAGTATTCAATATCGAACAGGTCTTCCTCGGATAGCGCCTCGAACGTAGTGATACCTTCGGCGCCGCGGATGACCTCGATGGTCGCCTCGGCAACATCGGCACATATCCGGGCCGCCTTCTGCGTCGGGCCGGCAGCAAACAGGCCGATGCCTTCGATATAGAAGACCCTCGGCATCGGATCGAGCATTGTCTTGCCACCGCCGCTGCGGGCATTGTTGCGCTCGAAATAGGCTTTGTAACCAGCGGCATAGTCAGCGACCGCCACAGCGACTGTCTCGCCCCAAGCGCGGAGATCGCAGGCCTGCGGTGCAGGAAGGGCGATGCCGTAGCGCTTGATGTGGATAACGTGCTCAGGCGTCGCGTTCCCGCGCCGTACGAGGTTGGCGACATTGGGTGCGCCGCAAAAATCAAGGATATTGTCATTCACGCGGTGCTCGAGGATGAAGCGTCGGAAACGCCCTTCCTCCTGCTCTGGCAGTGCGAGTGCGCCGCGCAGGATCGGCGCGATGTCGCTAACGGCTGCGAGCGGCTCTGCCTTCGCGATGAAGCGGCCGAAGGGGGCGGCCTGCCCCTCGGCAATGCGCTTCTCGGCCCTGTCGATGGCCGCGATCATGTTCTCGTAGGCCTCGCGCGGATCCTCCGACCAAGTGAAGATGCCGTGTTTAAGTAGGATCATGCCCGGCGCATCGGGCCGGCTGGAAAACGCCTTGAGGCAGGCCTTGGAGAGATCGAATCCCGGCATGACATAGGGCACGACGATCATTTCCGGGAACAGGTCCCGGATGATTGCCTCCCCTTTCGGCTGGTTCGTCAGGGCGACGATCGCATTGGCGTGGGTGTGATCGACATGCTTGAATGGCAGGATAGCGTGAAGGATGGCTTCCACCGACGGATTGGGCGCAGCCGGATCAAGCAGAAGCCTGCGCTGAAGCATGACCATGTCATCATCGCTCAGCGTCTCGTATTCCACCATCGCTTTCAGCTCCGCCAGGCGAAGGGCCGGCAGGCCGGCGGGCTCGATCTTGCCCATGTCCCACCCGCTTCCCTTGACGCAAAGAACCTCGACCGGCGTGCCGTCATGGTCGATCAGCGTGGTCTTCACCGACGTATTGCCGCCGCCATGCAGCACCAGTTGCGGCACCGAGCCGAGAAGGCGTGTCGTATAGGTTCGGATTGCAACATCACGATTCACGCCTGCCTGCTCATAAGCACCGACGACTGCATCAAACTCTGCTTGCGACCATTTCGACTGCATAAGAACTCCCTTGCGGACGACGTGCGCGCCCTATCAGCGGGGCAAAGTCGCAACGCGCCATCCCCAAATCAGCTCGCATTACAATTGCCATCATGTTATGACATTAGTCAATGGACTGTGTCGGATGGTTGATCAACTCCGCAATTCGTGTCAGTCAATCGCGGAGACCTCACTGGAAACGCTTCATGAAACGGGACGACCTCGCGCCGACTGCGCAACCAACTCCGGCGGAATTCGACGATGCCGTCGTGTGGGCGACGTGGCTCTACTATGAGGATCAACTCACCCAGAACGAGATTGCAAAACTTCTGGGCGTGTCGCGTGCGACCATCGTCAATTACCTCCAGGAAGCGCGAAAACGCGGGATCGTGCGCATTCTGATGAATGCGGAAGTGGCCACCCGCACGGACATTTCCCGCAGGCTCGCAGAACGATACGGCCTCGAACAGGTCATGGTGCTTCCAGGTACGGAGGATAAAAGCCAGACGGCGATGCTCAAGGCGCTCGGCGCCGGCGGCGCCCGCCTGATCGAACGCCTGACGAAGCCCGGCGATACGATCTGTGTTTCCTGGGGACAAACGGTTCTCGCCGTCGCAGAAGCCCTCGAATTGCCGCGCCCGCTCGAAGGGCTAAGCGTGGTGCAGGTCACCGGCGCATCGACCGGCAACAAGGCATTCTCGGCTGAATTCTGCACCGCCATCATGGCGCGCAATCTGGGAGCCGTCAGCGTCAACATGGTCGCTCCGGCGGTGTTGAGTTCGGCAGGATTGCGTGATGCGCTGATGGCCGAACCGGTGCTGCGTCGTCAGTTCGAACGCATAGGCCAAGCCGATCTGATCGTGTTCGGTGTCGGCGCGCTGGGGTCCGACAGCACGATGCGCATCGCCGATGTCACCGACAATACCGAGATCGATGAATATGCCGCAGAAGGCGCAGTCGCGGTGCTCATATGCCGGTTCCTTGACAAAACGGGCCAGCAGATCACCCGCGATTTCGACAGTCGGGTCATCGGTATCGAGCTTGACGAGTTGCGCAGACTACCACGCCGCCTGTGCATAGCCGGCGGCGCCAACAAGACGGATGCGATCCGCGCCGTCCTGAAGGGTGGTTATGCCACCCATCTCGTCACTGATATGTCGTCCGCCGAGCGACTGCTTCAGGACTAGGGCGACGGAAGGCGCCGCCCTATGAGCCGATGTCATGCAGCCTTGCGCGGCGCGCTGTTCATGAAGGCCAGCGTTTCATCGAACGAGCGGATGCCTGCATCCGAACCCAAACCGGTGGCGACGAGCGCGGCACTCGCCTGTGCAAAATTCAGCGCTGTCGTCAGATCCATCTTGTGGTGAAGCGCCGTGATGTAACCGGCATCAAAGGCATCGCCACAGCCGGTCGTGTCAACAACCTCGATCTCGAATGCCCGCTCGCGCACGACGGCGCCTGCTGCGTCCATGAAGCAGACGCCATCTCCCCCGAGTGTGAAGACGCAATGCTTTACGCCGCGATCTAGGAAGAACCGTCCCGCGCTCTCGACATCGGCCGCGCCGGAAATCTGCTTGGCCTCCTCGATGGACGGCATGAAATAATCGATATGCGGAAACAGCGGCTCGATGAGGCCGAGCGTGCCATCATTGGCGCCAAGCAGGTCGAACGTCGTGATTCGGCCACGCTGCTTGGCTGCGGCCAGTAGCCTGCGGCTCGGTTCGCCGTCGAGTTTTGCGAGAAGCCCCGTACCGCCGAGATGCACGATGGGCGCGGCCAGCACCGCATCGAGGCGGTCGGCAGGAACGTCGAAATGATCCGATGCGCCGCGGGCGTGCAGCGCGGGACGATCGCCGTTGCGGCGAATGTTCAGGATGGTGGCTGACGTCGGCACGCCCTTGAGGCGCTGCATTTCCGTGGTATCGACCCCGAAGCGCTGCAAGGTGGCCAGAACGAAATCGGCTTTTTCATCCTCGCCGACGGCGCCGACCGCCAGGCAGTTCAGTCCGAGCTTCGCCAGATCGACAACCGTTCCACCCGCCGTGCCTGCAACCGTCAGACGGATCTCGTCGATGAAATCGACATTGCCGCCTTCCGGTATCGCATCGACCGGCCGACCGAGCACGTCCAGAATGTAAAGCCCGACGACGGAAACATCATGAGCCACGAAAACCTCCTATTTTCAAATATATTCACCCGCGATTGCGCAGCGTGAAGATCGTGCCGGCGATCAGGATGAACAGTCCGACGATAAAGAGCTGCAACGTGCTGGGAATGCCGACAAAGATCAGGACGTTGCTGACGAGGGTGATGAGCAGAACGCCAAGGAGCGTCCCGATCACCGAGCCGGATCCGCCCGTGATGCGCGCCCCGCCCAGAACCACGGCTGCAATGATTTCGAGCTCCATACCGGCGAGATCGAAGGGGTTCGCCAGCCGGTTGCTCGCGACATGAACGACACCGGCGACGCCCGCCAGCAGGCCCGCATAGGCGAAAACGAAGACGCGCACGGTGAACAGCTTGATGCCGAGCCGCTCGGCGATCTGTGGATTGCCGCCGACCGCGAAGATGGCGCGCCCCATCAGGGTCCGCTCGAGGATGAACCACGTCACGAGGGCGGCGACGGCAAGCACCAGCACCGTCGCCGGCAAGGCCGACGCGACCCCATTCGACGAGACATGGGTGTAGAGCGACGCCTTGCCCAGGCTGTCCATCGCCGCCGGAATGTTCATGAACAGCGCAGTGCCGACGAAGGTCAGTAGGAAGCTGCGATAAACGTATTGTGTGCCGATCGTGACGATGAGCGATGGCGCGCTGAGCTTGTGTACCAGAAGGCCATTCAGTGCGCCGAGCCCGCCACCACCGGCTGCGGCGATGACGAGAATGGCCACCAGCGGCATGCCCGGCGCGACATTGATGACGAGCATCGTCAGCGCATACATGACGAATGCCGCAATGGCGGTGAACGAGACGTCGATACCACCGGCTGCCAGAACCACAAGCACGCCCATCGCGAACAGACCACGCACGACGGAGGCGCGCAGGATATCCACCAGATTGCTCATCTGCAGAAAATCGGGATTGGCAATAATGACGACAACGCATGTCGCCACCACGAGCATGAGCGTGAACAGTTCCGGGCGTGCACCCAGAACGTCCCACAATCGCCGACCGAGGCTCCGTTGCTGATCGACCGCATCGGAGACGGAAATCGCGTCACTCATCAGATGGTTTCCTTCGTATGTCCGGCCATGGCGCGATAGATGCTGTCCTCATTGAGGGACACGGCACTGTCGTCGGAAATGATCCGGCCCTGGCGCATGATGAGAATGCGGTCGCAGTTCTGCAGCAGTTCCGGCAGGTCGTCGCTGATGATGATGACCGACATGCCGCCATCGGCGAGCCGCTGGATAATTCGGAAGATCGTGTCCTTCGATCCGACATCTACGCCCACCGTCGGGCCATGCAGGATCAGAAGCCGCGGATCGATGGTCAGCCAACGACCGATGAGAACGCGCTGCTGGTTACCGCCCGAAAGGGATTGCACCGGCGCGGAGACGTCAGGCGCGACGATCTGGAGATCACGTACACTTTCCTCGGCGGTGCGGCGTGCCCTGCCGGCACTGATAATGCCGAAAGCATTCTTCAGGCGATCCAGGATCGGCAGCGTGATGTTGTCCTGGATCGGCTTCTCCAGGAACAGACCTTCGGTCAGTCGGTCCTCCGGCACGTAACCGATGCCGTGGCCGATCGCCTCGGCAGCCGATTGCGGGGCAATCGTCTTGCCGTCCAGCCGGATCGTGCCATGAGAAGCGGGTGAAATACCGGCTAGTGCAAGAGCAAGCTCGTTCCGGCCGGAATCGAGCAGGCCGGTAATGCCGAGAATTTCGCCACGACGGACTTCGAAGCTCGCATTCGCGAAGGCGACGCCCTTGGAAAGGCCTTCGACCTTGAGCAGCACGTCCCCCAGTTTCGGGTCGGTGCGGTAACGCGTTTCGCTGATCTCGCGGCCCGTCATCCAATGGCTGAACTCGGCCTTGCTGTGCGTGGCGACGTCCAGCTCGGTAACCTTCATACCATCGCGCATGATGACGGCTCGCCCGCCGATCTGTTTGCATTCATCGAGCTTGTGCGTGACGAAAAGCACGGCGACGCCGCGCTCCTGAAGGCGGGCGACGACCTTGATCAAGTTCTCGACTTCCTGCCGGGTCAGCGAGGTGGTCGGTTCGTCCATGATGACCAATCGTGCATCGGATGCGATCGCACGCGCGATGGCGACGAGCTGCCGGGTGGCGAGCGGCAGCGTGTCCGTTCGCCGTGTCAGAAAACTGCGGTCTGTCGGCAAGTGCACGTCTGCCAGCGCCCGGCGCGCCGTCGCATGCAGCGTAGCGAGATCGAGACGCCGGGCAAGGCGCCCGGAAGACGCCACAAGCTGCTCCGTGAAGGCCACGTTTTCGGCAACCGAAAGATTGGGAAGCAGCGAGAGATCCTGATAGACCGTCTCGATACCGGCGCCCAAGGCGCCGATCGCGCCGAGGTCGCCGGCAACGGCACCAGTCTGCTGTCCGTCTATCAGGATTTCCCCCTCGTCGGCCTTCTGCGCGCCCGAGAGGATTTTGATCAGCGTGCTCTTTCCGCAGCCGTTCTCGCCCATCAGATGGTAGATTTTGCCGGCCTCGATGGTCAGGCTGACGTCCTTGAGGGCGCGCACGCCGCCAAAGGATTTTTTGACGTTCCTGATCTCGAGGAAGGGCGGTTTTTCGGCCGATGCTGATGGCGGGACGGCATTCATCGAGAAATCCTGAACGGCTTAAGACTGAAAGGCGCGGCAATGCGGACGCGGCGACTGAAGCCGCCGCGTCCGTACACGATCTTAGAATGGGTAGTTCTTGTAGTTGGACTTATCGACATCGACCCAGGCCTGGCCCTGGATGATGATGCCCTTGCCCGGACCCTTGGTGACAGTCATCTTGTTGTAACCGGTCACGCCGAGATCCATGCCGTCCTTGATCTCTTCGCCCTTCAGGACGAGATCGGCGACCTTGTTCATGACATAGCCGGCATCCTTCGGATCCCAGAAGAAGATCTGGTCGACGGCACCGGTTTCGAGATACGGACCGGTGTCTTTCGGCAGGCCCAGGCCGTAGACGCAGGTCTTGTCCTGAAGACCGGCTTCCTCGACCGCACGGCCGATGCCGATGACGTCGATGGCGGAAGAACCCTGGAAACCCTTGATGTCAGGGTATTTGCGCAGAATTTCCTTCGCCTTTTCATAGGCGCGGTTGGCGTCGTTGAAGGATTCGTTCTTCTCGGCAACCAGCTCCATTTCCGGGTACTGCTTGGCATTCTCAGCACCGGCATCGACCCACTGGTTGTGCGTGAGGCTGCCGAGCGAGCCGACGAAGCTCGACCATTTGCCGGACTTGCCCATGCATTCGGCAAGCTTTTCGTTGATGCGGGCACCGAACGCCTTGTTGTCGAAGGCTTCGATGTCGACGTCGGTGTTCACGAGGCTGTCGCCTTCGTGGGTGATGACCTTGATACCGCGCTGGGAAGCACGACGCAGAACACCTTCGAGGGCCGAAGGGTCCATCGGAACGACGGCGATTGCCGAGACGTTCTTGGCCACCAGGTCTTCGATGATGCGGGTCTGCTGGGCAGCGTCCGCCTTTGCCGGGCCGATCTGGCTGGCGTCGACGCCCGGATTGTCCTTGCCATAGGCATCGACCCCCTCATTCATGCGAATGAACCAGTTTTCACCGGTCACCTTCACCACCGTCACGATCGTCGGCCTGTCTTCGGCATGCGCCGCGCCGATTGCCATGAGGCCTGCCAGCACGGTGCCGGCTGCGAGTTTCGAGATCATGCTCATACGTCTCCTCCGTTTAAGTGAGCAAATTCACGTCTCCCCTCCCCGTCTCGCCGAATGGCAGATGCGGTTGCGGGATTTGGTATCGCGAGCGCCCGAGGGCGATCGCCGCCGGAAACCGGCTAGCGACTGGGTTTGAGCCAGACGCCGAGATTGACGCGCGCCGATGCCAGAAGCATGAGCAGCAGCAGGCCCCAGGCCAGATCCCGGAAGAAGTTCGAGATGTTCATGAAGTTGAACAGGCTGGAGAGGATCTGGAGGGCGGTCGACGCCAAAAGCACGCAGATGACCTTACCGTGACCGCCCTCGGGCTTAACTCCACCGAGAACAGCGATGAGGATAGCGATCAGGACGTAGGAGCTGCCGTAGTCCCACTTCACCGATGAATTGCGCGCGGCAATGATGATACCGGCAACCGACGCCAGAACACCGCAGATCGTGTAAGTCACCAGCAGCATGCGCCGCTCATTGATGCCGCCGTAGCGGGCCGCTTTCGCATTGCTGCCGAGCAGCATCAGCTGCACGCCGAAGCGGGTGTATATGAGGCTGAATCCAAGCGCTGCCGCGATGACCAGGAACAGGGCGAAGCAGAGCGGAATGCCGAAGACGGGCAGATTCCCAAAGTCATCGAGCGGTTCGATATAGCCCATGCCGACGGCGGAGCCATTGGTCAGATAGATCGCAAGCCCCGTGAACAGAAGCTGCGTGCCGAGCGTGGCGATCAACGGCGTCAGGCGAGCATAAGCAATGATCATCCCGTTCAGGAAACCACCAGCGAGGCCGATCACCAGCGCCAGAGCGGCGAATGTCCAGGAAAAGAGCAGCGGATCGTCGGCTACGGGGACAAGCGTTTTGGCAATGCCGAACGCGACGATGCCAGCGAGATTGGCAAGCGCGATGCCAGAGAGGTCGATACCACCGTTTCCGGACACCATGGCCAGCATCACGCCAAGGGCAAGCAAACCGAGCTCCGGAACCTGAGCCGCCATCGACTGCAAGTTATAGCTGTCAAGGAAACCGCGCCCGGCCAGGAATGCACCGGCGACCAGGACGAGGCCATTGATGGCTGCCAGAAAAAGCGTCTGCCGATCCAGTCGCAAACTCATTATCAATCCTCCTCCATGAGCTTCCAGCCCGAGTTGCCATGCCTCCATGGTCTTCCGCGTGCCGACAGATCATCATGCTCTGACATTTGTCAGATAGTAGTGGCGCTTGTCAATGGCTCGATAAAACCGCTGCCGAAGTCCCGCCAAAACCACTCAACGATGCTGAAAACTCAGCTTTTCGGAGGGAAGCGACGCCTCAAGCTGTCGAGCCACATGCCTAACTCTCTACATATGACAACCGAATTTCGTCATCTGTCGCTCTCCTATGTTGACATTTGTCTAACAACTTATGTTATTTGTAAACCCGAAATCAGAAAGTTTCGTCGGGCACCGAGGAGGAGTGGGTTGCCATGGCACTGCAGGACAATTCCCACCGGACCCCTTCGTCACGTCTTGTCGGCGACGCAGTGCCACACCGCCGGACGGATGTCCGTCACGGCGCATACGAGCAGCAAACATGAAGAGAGGGTTCGCACCCGGTCGCGCGAGCGTTCAAGGTTGGCAGATGTTCGGGTTCTATAAACCCGCGAAGTTCAAGGAGTTTCCATGCAGCGTTTCATCAACGATCCTGACCTCGTGGTCGAGGATACGGTCAAAGGCTTCGTCAAGGCGCATTCGGACATCGTGCGCCTTGCGGAGAACCCGCGCGTCGTCGTCGCAAAGAATGCCCCATTTGCCGGCAAGGTCGGCGTGGTGACGGGCGGCGGCTCCGGCCACGAGCCGGCCTTCATCGGCTACACCGGCAGGAACATGCTGGATGCGGTCGCCGTCGGCGAACTGTTCTCCTCGCCCACTGCGAAAAGTTTTCACGATGCGATCCGCGCAGCCAATGGTGGCAAGGGCGTCGTCGTGCTCTACGGCAACTATGCCGGCGACAACATGAACGTAAAGATGGCGACCAAGCTTGCCGCCAAGGACGGGATCGAGATCGCGACCGTCGTCGCCAATGACGATGTCTGCTCCGCCCCGCCGCACGAGCGCGAAAAGCGCCGCGGCGTTGCCGGCGAAATCTTCATGTGGAAGATGGGCGGTGCCAAGGCCGCGACCGGCGCCAGCCTCGAAGAGGTCCGCGCCACCGCGCAGAAGGCGATCGACAATTGCCGCTCGATCGGCGTCGGCCTCGGCCCCTGCACACTGCCGGCCGTCGGCCATCCGAACTTCCAGATCGAGCCCGGCACGATGGAGGTCGGCATCGGCCACCATGGTGAGCCGGGCGTGCGCGTCGAAAAACTGAAGACGGCCGAAGAGGTAGCCAAGGACATGGCAAAGATCGTGCTCGACGATCACAACCTGCCCGAGGGCACCGAAGTCGCCGTGCTCGTCTCAGGCCTGGGCGCGACGCCGCTCAACGAACTCTACATCCTCAACGACACGATCGAGAGCGAGATTTCCGCTCGGGGCCTGAAGATCGTGAAGACATGGATCGGCAACTACTTCACCTCGCTGGAAATGGTCGGCGCGACGCTGACCGTCATGGCGCTCGACGACGAACTGAAGACGCTGCTCGAGGTCGAGACGCGGTGCACGATGATCCTGTAACGGAGGAAGACAAGATGCAGATTTTCGACAATGCCTCCTCTGGCGCCATTGTGCTGTCGATGGCTGAACGGATCGTTGAGAACCGCGCCTATCTCAGCGAGATCGATGGCAAGATCGGCGACGGCGACCACGGCGTGAACATGGCCAAGGGCTTCGGCATGGCTGCCGAGCGCCTGAAGGGCAAGGACGCCTCGCTTGCCCAGTCTCTCGATACGCTCGGCACCGTTCTGATGACGGAGATCGGCGGCTCGATGGGGCCGCTCTACGGCGTCATGTTCACGGAATTCGCCGAGACCATCGAGAGCGTCGAAAAGATCGACGCGGCCGCCTACAGCAGGATGCTGCATGCCGGCCTCGCGGGCATCCAGTCCATCGGATCGGCCAAGGTCGGCGACAAGACGCTGCTCGACACCCTGGTGCCCGCAGTCGAAGCCTTCGACGCGGCGACGGCGGACGGCAAGTCGTTCGGCGAGGCGCTTGAGGCGCTCGTCGCCGCAGCCGAGGCCGGCCGCGACTCGACCATCCATCTCGTGGCCAAGATCGGCCGGGCCAGCCGCCTGGGCGAACGGTCGCTTGGCGTCCTGGATGCCGGCGCCACCTCCTGCGCCATCATTCTGAAGGAATTGTCGGACGGCGCACGCGTCCGGTTGGCCTGAGACAGGCGCAAAGTTCCTCCCGGGATGCGCGGCCTGTCCTTCGTGACGGGTCGCGCACCGCTTTTTTGCCGAGGCATGTTGCAAACCGGCGGCGTTGCTTTCATGGTCGCCGCCTGATGGGGGACCGGCGAAACCGATGGCATTGAAGACTTCCGCACCGCGCAAGGGCGGCCCCGGCCGGGGCAATGGACCGGAGGGCCTCGAGACGATTCCGCTGCGCTATGGCGACGACCCCTATGTCTGGGCCTGCTGGCTCTATTACGAAGACGGCATGACGCAAGGCGAGATCGCCGAGGCGATGGGCGTGTCGCGCGCCACCGTCAACAGCTACCTCGCCGACGCCCGCGAGAAGGGCATCGTTAACATCTCCATCGAGCCCGCCCGCCTCGCCTCTCTCACTATCGCGCAGGAACTGAAGCGCCATTTCGGCCTCGCCGATTGCCTCGTTGTGCCGAACGACGACGATTCGCGCCCGCTGATCGGCCGGCTGGGGGCCGCCGGCGCGCAGGCGCTCTCCAAGATGATCAAGTCCGGCGACACGCTTGCCGTCGCCTGGGGCCGCACGATCCTGTCGGTCGGCGAACATCTGGAAACGGGCGCTTTGCAGGATGTCACCGTCGTGCAGGCGACAGGCGGCACCACCGCGAGCTTCGCCTATACACCGGAGCTGACCACTGCCGCCGTTGCGCGCGCGATCTCCGCGCGCTGCGTTAATATCACCGCCCCCGCCGTCGTCACCTCTGCGCAGATGCACGACATGCTGCTTGCCGAGCCGCTGATCCGTGAACAGTTCGACACGCTCGCCCGCGCCAATCGTATCGTCTTCGGCATCTCCTCGCTGCGCCCCAATTCGACGATCCACACCAGCGGTTTCTTCGAATCCGTGCCCCTGCAGCACTACCTCGCAAAGGGAGCAGCCGGCGTGCTCGCCGGCCGCTTCATCGACGAGCGCGGCCGGCCCGTCGCAGGCCCTCTCGACGACCGCACCATCGGCATCTCGCTCGAAATGCTGCGTGGCATAGGCACTCGCGTCGCCGTGGCCGGTGGCTTCGACAAGGTCCCTGCCCTTCTCGCCGCCTTGCGCGGCGGCTATGCCAATGTGCTGGTCACGGATGCGGCGACGGGTGCCGGCATCCTGCGCGCCGATGGCGTGACAAGCTTCGACGGTAAACTCTCGCAGCGGCAGAAAAGTACACCGGTCGCCAACAGCTACCGCACGCACGTCAAGAAGTTCCTCAACAACCCCAATGACGTGGTCGAGGAGATGCTGGACGGCTTGATCGCCTCGTATAGGCCGTATCTCAAACCGATCGGCAATTCCCGTCGCGCGCTTGTTGCACACAACGGCCCGCGCACCGGCAAGGTCGGCCTCGTCATCGGCGGCGGCACGGGGCATGAGCCCTGCTTCGCCGGCTATGTCGGCAAGGGGCTTGCCGATGCTGTGGCGATCGGCAACATCTTCTCCTCACCCCCGCCAGACCCCATCGTCAAATGCGCCATGGCGGCCTCGGGCGGCGCGGGCGTGCTGTTCGTCTATGGCAACTACGCCGGTGACGTCATGAATTTCGAAATGGCCGCCGAGCTCGCCGAAGAGCAGAGCATCCCGATCCGCACGGTGCTGACGACCGACGACATCGCCTCCTCGCCCGTCGAGGACAAGGAAGGGCGGCGCGGCGTCGCCGGCAATTTCTTCGTCTTCAAGGTGGCAGGGGCGGCCTGCGACCTCGGCATGACGCTCGGCGAATGCGAGGCCGTTACCCGCAAGGCGAACGATCGCACCTATACGGTCGGGGTTGCGCTCGAATCTTGCTCCATGCCGCAGACGCGGCGGCACAATTTCGAGATCGGTCCCGACGACATGGAACTGGGCATGGGCATCCATGGCGAGCCCGGCGTGTCGCGTGAGCGCGTGCGTACCGCAGACGAGATCGTCGATGCGATCATGGACAACATCTTCAAGGAGATGAAGGCCGAGCCCGGCGACAAGGTGGCGGTTCTCGTCAACTCCTTCGGCGCGACGCCGCTCATGGAGCTTTACATCCTCTATCGCCGGGTCGAACAGCGGCTTTCCGCCAAGAACATCGAAATCGAGGCGAACTGGGTGGGCCATTATTGCACATCGCTCGACATGGTGGGCGCCTCGATCTCGATCCTGCATCTCGACCGCCAGCTGACGGATCTACTGCACCATCCATGCCGGACGGCGATCCTGACCATCAATGCGCCGAAGACGGACGAAGCGGCAAAGGGTTGAGGCCGCCAGCGCCCAAGGGGAGGAAGACATGTCGGAAACTGCGGCACGGGTGCTTGCCCGAATGTTCGAACGGATGTCAAAGGTGATTGAAGCCGAGAAGGACCATCTTAGCGAACTCGATGGCGCCATCGGCGATGGCGATCACGGCATCACCATGTCGATCGGCTTCAAGGCCGTAACAGCTGCGCTCGCTAAATTGGACCTTGAAACTGCTAGCCCCTCCGAAGTGTTCTCGACGGCGGCAAGCGGTTTTCTCGATGCCGTCGGCGCATCCACCGGCCCACTCTATGCAACGGGTTTTCGCCGTGCCGCCCAGATGCTTGCTGGCCGCGACGTACTCGACCTTGCCGCCTTCCGCGATATGCTGGTTGCGATCTCCGAGGGAATTCGCGACCGCGGCAAGGCGCAGCGCGGCGACAAGACGATGCTCGACGTCTGGTTGCCGGTTGCCGAAGTAGCGACCGCGGCAGTTACCAACAATCTTTCAAAGTCGGATTTCTGGAAGGCCGTCGAGATCGCTGCGGAAAACGGCGCGACGGCCACGGCCACCATGATCGCAACCAAAGGCCGCGCCGCTCGTCTGCGCGAACGCTCGCTCGGCCATCCCGATCCCGGCGCCGTATCGGCAGAAGTGCTCATCAAAGCTATCGCGCGCCTTGATTTATAGCGAATGCCCCCGGCTCGGCAGTATTGATCGGCCGTCCATGACATTGAACGGTATTCAAGCCATCACATATTCGGATAAACCGGCCCCTCGCCGCCCTGCGGCGGCACCCAGTTGATGTTCTGGTTGGGATCCTTGATGTCGCAGGTCTTGCAGTGCACGCAGTTCTGCGCGTTGATGACGAAGACGTCCTTGCCGTCCTTCTCCACCCATTCATAGACACCCGCGGGACAGTAGCGCGTCGATGGGCCGGCATAGACGTCGAGTTCCGAGGTCTTCTGCAGCTCCGGGTTCTTCACCTGCAGGTGGATCGGCTGGTCTTCCTCGTGATTGGTGTTGGACAGGAACACCGACGAGAGACGGTCGAAGGTGAGCACGCCATCCGGCTTCGGATAGTCGATGCGTTGGTGTTTTGCCGCCGGTTCGAGCGACTGCGCATCCGTCTTGCCGTGCTTCAGCGTGCCGAAGAACGAGAAGCCGAACAGCGTGTTCGTCCACATGTCGAGGCCGCCAAGGGCGACACCGATTGCCGTGCCGAACTTCGACCACAGCGGCTTGACGTTGCGCACCTTCCTGAGGTCCGAGCCGATGGCGCTGTCGCGCCAGCCCTGTTCGATCTCGATTGGCTCGTCATTGGCGCGGCCATTGGCAATCGCATCCGCCAGCTTTTCGGCGGCGAGGATGCCGGACAGCACCGCATTGTGGCTGCCCTTGATACGCGGCACGTTGACGAAGCCGGCCGAGCAGCCGATCAGCGCGCCGCCGGGGAAGGACAGTTTCGGCACCGACTGGTAGCCGCCCTCGGTGATAGCGCGGGCACCATAGGACAGACGCTTGCCGCCCTCGAAGGTGCCCCTGATCGCAGGATGCGTCTTGAAGCGCTGGAACTCCTCGAAGGGGACGAGATAGGGGTTCTTGTAGTTGAGGTGCACGACGAAGCCGACGGCGACGAGGTTATCCTCCAGGTGATACAGGAACGACCCGCCGCCGGTCTTCATGCCAAGCGGCCAGCCGAAGGAGTGCTGTACGAGACCGAGCTTGTGGTTCTCCGGCTTGACCTGCCAGAGTTCCTTGAGGCCGATGCCGAATTTCTGGGGCTCGCGATCCTTCTGGAGATCGAATTTCTGGATGAGCTGCTTGGCGAGCGAGCCGCGCACGCCCTCGGAGATCAGCGTGTATTTGCCGAGCAGCGCCATGCCGCGCGTATAGTTCGGGCCGGGCTCGCCGTTGCGCTCGATACCCATGTCGCCGGTGGCCACGCCGATGACGGCGCCTTCGTCATTGTAGAGCACTTCGGTCGCGGCAAAGCCCGGATAAATCTCGACGCCAAGCTCTTCCGCCTTGGTCGCCAGCCAGCGACAGACATTGCCGAGCGAGACGATGTAGTTGCCGTGGTTGTTCATTAAGGGCGGCATGGCGAAGTTCGGCAGGCGCACGGAGCCGGCCGGGCCGAGCAGCAGGAAGTGGTCGTCTTTCACCTCGGTCTTGAAGGGATGATCGCCATCCTCGCGCCAGTCGGGCAGCAGGCGGTCGATGCCTATGGGATCGACGACCGCGCCGGAGAGGATATGCGCGCCGACTTCCGAACCCTTTTCCAGCACGACAACCGTCAAATCCGGATTGACCTGCTTCAGCCGGATCGCCGCCGACAGGCCGGCCGGGCCGGCACCGACGATCACAACGTCGAATTCCATCGACTCGCGTTCGGGGTGTTCCTCCATCGACGCCATGCTGCTCAGAGCGCCTTCTGCAATTCCGGCAGGGCTTCGAAGAGGTCTGCGACGAGACCGTAGTCGGCAACCTGGAAGATCGGCGCCTCCTCGTCCTTGTTGATCGCCACGATCACCTTACTGTCCTTCATGCCCGCCAGATGCTGGATCGCACCC
>NZ_JBLZPK010000025.1:0-205 GCF_049199905.1 Shinella sp. M27 | reverse complement strand
ACTTGTCGATTTTTGCTATTTTTATGAAAAGGGGTGTTGACGGATTGGGTAAGGGGGGCCTATAACCCGGCCATCGAACGAGAGCGGCGGCGCTTCTGGCGGCCGACGAACTCGCTCTAAGGTTTCCTGATGGAGCTGGTGAGAATAGGGCCTGATTTGGTTCAGGATGTTTTTGCTGCTTCTGACGAGATTGGGACGGTTTGAC
>NZ_JBLZPK010000024.1:72075-163683 GCF_049199905.1 Shinella sp. M27 | reverse complement strand
GCCTTCTACGAAAAGACGGTCGGCGCCATGCCGATCCCCAATTCCGCCCCCGGCGTCTATGCCGGATTGCTCGACGTTACCTGATCCTCCCAGAGCATCCGGTTCACCGGAAATGCTCCAGGGGTTCCGTTTTAACCGCATCATCCGACGCCGAAGCGATCTCGCTTCGGCTGGACATGCTCCAGACCGCAGAGACTTTCATGCCGACATCCGCCCGCGCTACATTCGCCCTCGAAACCTCCTGGGCGCCCGCCACCGACGACCAGCCGCTCGCCTATATCCTCAAGCTGACCAACCATTCGAAATCCTCCCTTACCGGCTTCCGCCTCTGCGTCAGCGGACCGGGCCGGGTCGACCCGGCCGCAAGCATCGATGGCGGCTCGCTCGGCACGCGGCTTTCCAATTTCACCGAACTTCTGCCGCCGGAAGGTTTCGTACTGGAACCGGAGGCCACATGGACCGTCGCCGTGCACGGCCTCAGCTGGGCCTTCAAGCACTGGACGGACGGCGCGCGCGGCGCCTATCTCGTGCTGGACGATGGGAGCACGCTTTCCATCAGCACCGGGCCGACGCTCAAGGTCGGCGGCAATGCGCCGCCGAAGCGCGGCGTCGCCGCCTTCCCCGTTCCCATGAGTCCTCCCGTCCCCGTTTCGGTGATCCCGTGGCCGAAAGAGGTCGCCGTTTCCGGCCGGCGCGCGACACCCCCCGGCTTCACGCTGATCGCCGACGTCACCGATGCGAAGGCCGCCGCGGAAGCCTTCACAACGCTCACGGAAGACCTGTTTGCCGTGGAAGGCATCGTCCGCTCCGCTTCCGAGGGCGGGCTCCCGGTGCGCCTGCATCTGAAAGAGGGGCTTGCAGCCGAGGCATATGAGATTGTTTTCGCCGCCGATGCCCTCTTGGTTGCCGCCTCCGGGCACACCGGCCTGCTCTATGGCCTCATCACGCTCGGCCAGATCTGGCGCGGCGCGCGGCATTTCCCTGATGCCTACAGCTTCCCCGCTGCGGGAACGATCACCGATGTCCCCTCCATGGACTGGCGCGGCCTGCATCTCGATGTCGCGCGCCAGTTCTACGGCGAGGCCGAGATCCGCAAGCTCCTGGCCATCCTCGCCTGGAGCAAGCTCAACCGCTTCCACTGGCACCTCTCCGACGACGAATCCTGGCGCGTCGAGATCGACGCCTATCCGGCGCTGACCGAGATCGGCGCCTGGCGCGGGCATGGTCTCCCCGTCCCGCCGCTGCTCGGCACCGGGCCGGAAAGGAGCGGCGGCTTCTATACGAAGGCGACGATCCGCAGCATCGTCGCCTATGCCAAGTCCATCGGCATCGAGATCGTGCCGGAGATCGACGTGCCCGGCCATTGCTTTGCCATGCAGATGGCCATTCCGGAACTGCGCGACCCGGAAGAACAGGGCAGCTACTATTCCGTTCAGGGCTTCCCGGACAATTGCCTCAACCCGGCGCGCGAAAAGACCTATGAAGTGCTGGAGACGATCTTCAAGGAACTGATCGAGCTCTTCCCCTTCAAGACGATCCATGTCGGCGCCGACGAGGTGCCGATCGGCGCCTGGTCGGGCTCGCCGGAAGCGCTGGCGAAACTGCGCGACATTAGCGGCGCGGCCATGGCCGAGGCCCATGCCCGCCGGCTGAACGTCATCACCAACACGCACGGCGCCGATGCCATCGACGGCTCGGGGGCCGCCGTCTTGCAGGCGATCTTCCTCAAGCGGATCCAGACGTTCCTCGCCTCGCAGGGCTGTGTCACCGGCGGCTGGGAAGAGGCGGCGCATGGCAATGTCATCGACAAGGCCGCAACCTATCTCTGCGGCTGGCGCGACATGGACGTCTCGGCAGCGCTCGCCGGCGAGGGCTATTCCATGGTCGTCTGCCCCGGCCAGGCCTATTACCTCGACATGGCCAACAGCCCCGACTGGGACGAGCCGGGCGCCAGCTGGGCCGGCTGGTCGGCACCGGAAATGACCTACCAGTTCGATCCCGTCGCCGGCTGGAGCGAAGCGCAGAAGGCGAACCTCCGCGGCGTGCAGGCCTGCATCTGGTCCGAACCGATGAAGGACCGCGCCGCCTTCGACCGCCTCGTCTTCCCGCGCCTTTCGGCCATCGCCGAAACCGGCTGGACGATGCCGGAGCGCAAATCCTGGGAGCGCTTCAAGGCCGCCGCGGGCCTGATGCCGGTGCTTTACGGCTTCCCGATCGCGTAAGCAATTGCTTACGCGACGGGCTTCTGCAACACCGCGAATTGCGGATTCGTTTCCGAAAAGACCGGCAAGGCGGCAGCGCCCAGAATGGACGTGTCCTTGCCGGTCGCCGCGATCATAATGCGGGCAATGCGCCGCTCTTCCGCCGGATCGACCGGCGGGTAGAGCGGCTCCATGCGCGCGGCGAGCCGCGCCAGCAGCCCCGCAGGCATCGGCCCGCCGAGCACGATGGTCTGGGGATCGAAGGCCAATTCGAGGAAATCGATGGTCCGGCGCATCGGCTCGGCCGCCGCATCGAGCCAGCCGTCGAGCGCGGGTCCCGCTCCCTCCACCATCGCATCCAGTTCATCCGCCGTGTAGGCACCGGGATCTGATATTTTCAGGTGCTCGTAAGCCGCACCGAGCGAGACATAGCGGTCAAGGCATCCGCGCTTGCCGCAGATGCAGGGCAAACCATTGGGCTCGACGACGATATGGCCGATCTCGCCTGCATTGGCCCGGCTGCCGCGATAGAGATGCCCATCGAGGAACATGCCGGCACCGATGCCGCCGCCGAGGAAGAGATAGACGAAGCTGCTCAAGCCACGGGCGACGCCGTAGAGCCGTTCGCCGATCGCCGCCGCCGTTGCATCGTTCTCTACCAGAACCGGCACGCCGACGAGCCGTTGCAGCGCCGGTCCGACCTCGAAATGCTGCCAGCCCGGCAGCGCGATCGGCGTCAGCGAGGTCACGCCCTCCGCCGCATAGCGGCCGGGCATGGCGATGCCAACGCCGAGCAGGCGGTTGCGATCAAAGGCAAAGACCGTCTGCAATTCCGCGCTGATCGCGGCGAGGATCGGGATCGCCTGCTCCGGCGTCGGCGGGTCGATGGGCCTGACAATGCGGGCGCGGATCGTGCCGGAAAGGTCGGTCAGCACGCCGGCCGCATGGTCGCGCTCCAGCTCCAGGCCGATCGAATAGGCGCCGTCGGGATTGATCGAATAGGGCGTGAAGGGCTGGCCGCGCGCCAGCTTCTGCGGGCTGTCGGCCTTCAGGAGTTGCGAGCCTTCCAGCTCCTCGACGATGTTCGACACGGTCTGCGCTGTCAGCGCCGTCAGGCGAGCGATCGCGGCGCGCGACAGCGGACCGTTGGTGCGGATCGCCTCGATCACGACCCGTCGGTTGTGCGCTTTCGCCTGTTCGAGATTGGTGCCGGAAATGGCCTTCATGATGGGGATAGTTTCACCGGATGCATGCGCGCCCGCAAGCGCTTTCAATCATCCGGCATAAGCGGGAATCGGCCGCGTGGCCAGCGAATTGGCTGGTTATCCCGCAAAAGCGGCAGGGCACCCGTTCGGGGTGCCCTGCCTTGGAATTCTGAAGGCTCTGGCGTTACTTCGATGCCGGTTCGAGAGTGCCAGTCGCAGGCGCGCTCTTCCCGGCGCTCATCTTCTTATAGAGGAAGAAATAGAGCCTGATGTACTGGCCGATGAGGATCGCATTGATGATCGTGCCCTCGCGGATGAACTGGATTTCGCCGAGGAAACCGAGGCCGATCAGTGCCGAGGTCACGAGCAGCGTGCAGTCGAAGCCGGTCTTGATGTTACCCCACTTCCAGCCGGTGCGCTTGAAGATTGTGTTGACGAACATGTCGATCGGCATCAACACGAGATTGGCGCGGATCATCAGGAAGAGGCCGAAGGCGAGGGCCGCATCGGCAAAGACCAGCAGTGCCACGCGGTAGGAATACTCCTCCAGCACGATGAATTCGGTGAGCTTTAGGTTGAGATCGAGGAACACCGCCAGCACGAAGGCCGGGATGAGCGAGGCGAAATTCTTGAGCTTGAAATCCTTCGGCAGCACGAAATAGGTCAGCGCGAGCATGATCAGCTCGAGCATGAAATTGTAGGTGCCCTGGCTCAGCGGCGGATAGACCAGCGTCATGGTGCGCGTCAGGCTGCTCTGCGGCGAGATGCCGACGCCGGCGCGGATCGCCAGACTGACGCCGAAGGTCAGTATGTAGATGCCGAGGACATACAGGATCCAGCGGCGGGTGAGGCTGCCGGTATCGACGATTTCGGCTTCCGCCGCATTGTGTGCCATGGTTTCCTCCCAAAGGCGTTGCGCGGAGCCTCCCGTCACTCCCGGCCTGCCGCGCTCAAAAACGTTTTCGCGGATGTCCCGGAACTCCTTCTCCCGGTCAATCCGTAACTTTTGGGTACCGGCAGGCGCACGAGGCGCCCGCCGGTACGGTTCTCTGCGTCAGTGCATCAATCGGAAGCGGTGCAGCGAGATGAACAGGCTGAGCAGCTTGTTGACCACGGGCTCGCCCTCGTTGCGGTTGCCCATCGCCGCGAGCGCCGCATCGATGGAGCTCGCCGCCGCCGTCAGCTCGGAAACGGTCATGTTCGCCATGACGCCGTAGATTTCGAGCGGCATCACCGCCTTCTCCACCTTGTTGTCCGTCACGATGCAGGCACCGGCATAGGTGTCGACCTGCTTGACGCAGTGGCACATTTCCGCGCTCTCCTCGCCCACCACGACGAAATACGGCTTCGGCGCCGGCCAGAAGGTCGCGACCGCGCCGCGATCGATCGACACGCCCTTGAACAGGCCGTTGACGATGTGGCGCTTGCCATCGGCATAGCGCTGGATGACCGAAAGGCGCGAATATTTGATACCATCGACCTCCGGCACCACCTTGCCGTCGCGCAGCGGCACCCAGACCTCCTGGTAGAATTTCGCATGGCCGCGGCCATAGACGTCGAACAGATAGACCTTCGCCTTGCTACCATCCTCGGAGATTTCGAGGGGCACGATATCGAGCTGGTCGGCGGTGAGGTCGGCCAGACCCGGAACGCCCTTCTTGCACATGCCGGAATAGTCGATCTCGGCATTCGTCAAAAGCTTGCGGTCCTTGGCGACCAGTTCGCCGTCCTTGAAGACATAGAGCGGGTTGATCTTCGACAGGCTGTCTGTCAGCACGATATCGGCGAAGCGGCCTGGCGTCAGCGAGCCGAGCTTGTCTTCCATGTGGAAGGAGCGCGCCGTGTTGAGCGTCGCCATCTTGATCGCATGGATCGGGTTGATGCCCATCTCGGCGCAGAGCGAGATGATCCAGTCCATATGGCCCATGGTCAGCAGGCGCTCGATGGAGATGTTATCCGTGCAGAGCATGAAATTGTCGGTCGGCCATTTGCGGTCGACAATGGCGCGCAGCAGCACCTTGATCACCTCGGCGCTGCCGACGCCGAACTTGATATGGGTCGGGAAACCGTAACGGACGCTCTTTTCGAGGTCCTTCTCGTTCCAAACGTCGTGGTTGTTCGAGCAGCCGATGGCCGGCAGGTAGTTGAGGATCATGTCGGAGAGCGCCGTGACGCCCCAGTGGCCGTTCATGAAGCCGCCCTGCGCACGCACCCAGGCGGCCTTGCGGAAGTCGTCGTCATTGCCCGAGGAATAGGTGAAATGCTCGAACTCGCCGAGACCGATCACCGGTTCCATCTTCAGCACTGCCTCGGTGACATTGGCCGCCGTCTTCTTGCCCGGCGCGAAGGCATAGAGGCGATAGGGCAGCTTGTCATAGTCCTTGAACAGCTTCTGCGCCGCCTCGACGCCCTCTTCGCCGGCCGCACTCAGCAGATCGAGGCATTCGGAATAGATCGTCGTCGTCCCGCAAGGCACCATCGCTTCGGCAAGCGCGGTCGGATGGGCGAGCTGGGATTCGAAATGGATATGGGCGTCGATGAGGCCTGGAATGGCATAGAGCCCCTTGCCGTCGAAGACCTCCTTCACCTTCAGGATGCTCTCGTCCGGATTGAGCGCGATGATGCGCTTGTCATAGACGAGGATCGAGCCGTGATAGACGGTCTCGCCGTGAACATCGAGGATGTTCAGGTTCTTCAGGAGCAGGTCTGCCTCCCGCTCGCCGTTCAGGATGGCGAAGATCGCCCGCACCGTGTCGTAGTGGGCGGCCTCCGCGATGGCGACATGCTGGTTCATGATGGTCCTCCGGTCTCTTCGGCCCGTCGCCGGGCCGGCATTCGTTCGGGGTTTCCCCCGCCAGCGCGGCTCCTGCCTCCGCGCCTCTCGAAAACCATAAGACGCCATTGAACCGCTCCCGAAAAGCAGTATTTTACGCGCAAAGCGTACGCTTTTCGAGAACAGTTGAAGGAGGCGACCATGCTGCACTCCCGCGTGCTGCGCTATATCGACGAGGTGGCGCGGCTGGGTTCGATCCGCGCGGCCGGCGAACGGCTGAACGTCGCGCCGTCGGCCATCAACAAGCACGTGCTGCAATTGGAGGAGGCGATCGGCGAGCCGCTGTTCGAGCGCCTGCCGCGCGGCCTGCGGCTGACGCCGGCGGGCGAAATCCTGCTTGCCCATGTTCGCCGCACGATCAAGGAATACAGCCAGGTCGAGGCGGAGATCCGCGATATCAAGACCTTGCAGAGCGGCGAGGTGATCATCGCCACCATGAACGGCCTTGCCGGCGGCATCGTGCCGAAGGCGGCCGCGAGCTTCTGCGCCCGCCATCCGCGGCTGAAAATCTCGATCCGCGTGATGTTCGTGCGCGATATCGTGCAGGCGGTCATCGACGGCGAGGCGGATCTCGGCCTCGCCTTCAACCTGCCGGCCATGCCGCAGCTCGAAACGCTCTGGAAGATGGACACGCGGCTTGGCGCCGTCGTCTCGCCGGAACATCCGCTCGCCGGCATGGAGACCCTGCCGCTCTCGTTCTGCGAACCCTATCCGCTGATCTTCGCCGACAAATCGATGCTCATCCACGGCATCGTCGCCGATGCCTTTTTGGAGGCGGGACTTGCCGTGGAGCCGGCCTTCCTGACCAATTCCATCGAGGCGATGAAGTGCCTCGCCGCCAGCGGCGACGGCATCGCCTTCCTCAGCAAGTTCGACATCGCCGAGGAGCATCGCAACGGCCTGCTCACCTATGTGCAGATCCGCGACCGCACCTTCGGCAAGAACGTACTCTCCCTCGTCCAGCGCGAAAAGCGCGGCCGGGCGCTCGCCGCCTCCATGTTCGCCGACGAGATCACGCGAGCCTTGCGAGCGGCGGTGGAGTGATCCGGCACAGCAGAATCGTCTATAGAACCAGGACCCACGAAAACCGGACCCGATGCCAGCCACCACCCCGTCCAAATCCGTCCTGATCACCGGCGCACGCGCACCCGTCGCGCTGCATCTGGCGCGGCTGTTCCACGGCGCGGGCTGGCGCGTCGTGCTGGCCGATACGCCGGCCTCGCCGCTCTCCGCCGCCAGCCTTGCCTGCGCCCGCTATGTCCGCCTGCCGCCGCCGCGCTTCGAGCGGCAAGGCTATGGCGATGCCGTCGCGGCCTTGGTGAAACGGGAAGACATCTCGCTGGTCCTGCCGACCTGCGAGGAGGTGTTTTACCTCGCCGCCGTCTGGCGCGAGCGAAACCCAGCGGCACGCCTCTTCGCCCCGGACAGCGATCTCCTTGCCCGCGCGCACAACAAGTTCGATTTCATCGAACTCTGCAAAGACCTCGGCCTTGCCGCGCCGGAAACGACCCTCATCAGGGATAGGACCGGCCTCGCCGCCATCAGCGGGTCAACGTCAAGGCTGGTCTTCAAGCCGGCCTGGTCGCGTTTCGCAAGCCGCGTCCTCCTTCGCCCGAGGCCGGAAGAACTCGACGCGCTTGCCCCGACGCCGCAGGCGCCATGGGTCGCCCAGGAGTTCCTCGAAGGCGAGGAATTCAGCGCCTACGCCATTGCGAATGAAGGCCGCCTGCAAGCTTTTTCGCTCTATCGTTCGGTCTATCGGGCCGGCAAGGGGGCCGGCATCTATTTCGTGCCGGTCGAGAATGGAGCCGCCAAGGCTTTCGTCAGCCGCTTCGCCGCCGGCACCGGCTGGACGGGCCAGCTCTCCTTCGACCTGATCCGACGGCCCGACGGCAGCGTGCTGCCGCTGGAATGCAACCCGCGTGCGACGAGCGGCCTGCATTTCTTCAGAGATCCGCAGGCTTTCGCAGCGGTCATTGCCGCTGGCGAAGGAACCGTCGAACCGGATGTCGTACGCCCGCAAACGGTCCGCCTCGCGCTCTGGCTCTACGGCCTGCCGGCCGCGTTGCGCTCGGGTGCGATCGGCGGCTTCCTGCGCAACCTCAAGGGCGCCGACGAGCTTCTCGACTGGCCGGACGACCCGGCCCCGAAACGGGCGCAGTGGCGGGCGCTCGGCGAGATCGCGGCGCTGGCGCTGCGCCACCGGATTTCCCTGCAGCGCGCCTCCACCCGCGACATCGAATGGGATGGGCCGGATCAAAGCTCGATGTAGAAGGTTTTCGGCCGTTCCGCAGCGGGCGGCAGCGCACCGGCCATGATGGCCTCGATGCTTCGGCGCAGAAAATCGAGTGGCCCGACGATGGGAGAGGCCTCCGGCCAGTGGGCTGCGTTGAGGCTCGCCGATGTCAGCACCCGGCGATCCTGTTCCAGCGCGATGCGGAACATCGGCCGGAAGGCAAGGGATTTGAGGTGATCGAGCAGCCCGCCGCGCGGGCCGATCAGGCAGCCGATGCCGTCCACCTGGTTTTCCGCCGCCTGCCGCAGGTGAAAGGTCGTGGCAAGCACCAGTCCCTTCGCCCCCCAATATTCCAGTTCCGCAATGCCGGGCGCGCGGAAACGCCCGATCGTCTTGACCCGATCACCCTCCAAGAGCCGGCTGATCAGGCCATGCTGGCGCTCCTCGCCGGTGTAACACGCTTCGACCCAGCCCGGACCGCCCGATATATCGACGCGAACGCGCTGGCGCTCGCTGCTCAGGCCGCGCAAAAGACCCTTGTGGGTGAAATGCGTGTGCGTGGCGTCGAGAATGTTTTCGGCGGTATCGACCAGCGTCGAGCGCGTGCTGCTCTCCACGAGCTTCAGGATGATCTCCTGCCCCTCCGCGCAATGCAGATACGGCTCCCCTTCCGGCTCGCCGCGCGCGACGAAGACGACGCCCTCCTTCACCACCGTCCTCAGCCTTGGCACCCGATACCCCGGCACCGCACCCGTCAGCCCCGGAATGGCCGTGCAGGCGCCGGCCGCGTTGAAGCGCCAGCCGTGATAGGGACATTCGATCTCGCCATTTTCGACCTTGCCCTTCGACAATTCCACATGCCGATGCGGGCAGCGATCGTGCAGGGCGGCGATCTCCGCTCCGCTGCGAAACAGCACGACCGGCAGACCGGACAGCAGGATGCGCCTCGGCGTCTTGCCGATCCCGGACGCGATGGCGACCGCCTGCCATTCATCGGGGAAAAAGCTCATAGATCGAATGCCTCCAGAAGCGGAATGCCGATACGCCGCAACAGCCCCTCCATGAACCGCACCGCGAGGCGCTGTTTCAGCGGAAGATGGGCGACATAGACGGCGTTGTACTCGATAACGGGTTCGGCGCCGCGCAGGCTTTTAAATCGGCCGGCACCGGCACTCATGTTGAAGAATAGGCCACGTTCGGCCGCAATATCCTGCCCCGTCGCCATCACCAGCCGGTAGAGCCCATCCTTCAGCGGAAGGCGCGTGTCATATCCGACGATGGGCTGCGTCAGCGTACGGCCATTGGCGAAGAAACCCGACACCGCCACGAGCCGCCCGTCACCATCCCGGAAGCCGATGAGGTCGAACAGACCGTTCCGGTGCATCTCGCGGATATAGAGGGCGGTGTAGTGAGGGTTGAGCGGCGTGTATTTGTCGAGATAAAGCAGCTTGTAGAGTTCGGCGGCGCGCTCGTAATCCGCTTGCGTAAAGCTCTCGCCGGACGCGAAGCGATAGGGTGTGCGGGAGAGCAGCGCGCGGTCATATCCCTGGTTCTGCGTTTTGCGCGGCCCTTCACCGGAAAACAGATAGACGCGCCGCGCCGCGAGAAAGCGAAACCCTGCCGCCCTGAGACTGGCGATGGAGGGACCGTCCGCCGTCTCGTTGAGCGAGCGGATGACGATCGCCCTGTCGGGACATTTTTCGCGCAATTGCGCTACGAGCAGGGAGGCTGCCGAGGGAGAGATGGCCGGTACCGGGTTGGTGGACAGCAGCCAGTTGTTGACCTGCACCTGCTGGTCGAGCCCGCTTGCCGCCACCAGCGGATGGCAGGCGCGGATGAGGGCGCGCGCCGTGCCGCGCACCATGGGGGCAGCCGCAAAATTGCGTGTTTCGTCGATGGCATAGTCGACATAGGCGCTGCTCGGGCAGCAGATATAGCAGGTCGGCGCGTCCTGCTTGTCGTTGAGGGTGATCGGGAAATGCCGCCCTTCGACCGCGATGGAATCGACCGCCGTTACGAGGTTGCCGATAAGATTGGATACGGGATGAGCGTTGAAAAGCGCAACGAAGCGGCGAACCGCTTCCGGCGCATTGCGCACCCGCTCGTCCTCCCGCGGCAGCGCGATCATACCCCGCCCTCCGACCGGTAGCGGTTTTCCACACGCCGGAGCTTGCGATGCACCTCGAACGCCATCGCCTCGCGCCGCACGTCAATCTCCGGGCTGAGCCCGCGCTGCGAAAACACACGGCCGAGCGCGTCCCGCGCCGCCTTGGCGCTTTCGTCTGCGAGTCCCGGCTCTAACATAAGGGTGATGCCGCCATGCGCCTCTCTGATGATACGGAAATCGGTGATCGCGCGGGCGGCATCGAGCACGGCGTTGCGCATCACGTCGGGTGTCACCAGAAGCCGCGCGCCATCGCCGCACTCGAAAACGAAGGCATCGTCCAGCCGGCCGACGATCTCGTCCACCACCCTCAATGGGGAGCCACAGGCGCAGGTGCAGTCCGAGAGGCGCAGGAGATCGTTCATGCGGTAGCGCGCCATGATCTGGAAGCGGCGGCAGAAGCCCGTCACCACCGGCGCGACCAGCCCGTCCGCGACAGGCTCGAACTCGAAGACATTGGCGTCCTCCGCCAGATGCAGCCGGCCCTCGGCGCAGGAGACGGCGAAAAGCCCCTCCGTCGCCATATAGATCTGCCCGAGCCTTCCACCAAAACGCGCCTCGATGACGGTGCGGTCCACCGGATCCAAAGTTTCAGCGCCGGCGAAAAGCCGCCGCGGCTTCAGCCTTTCGGAATTTTCCGCTAGATGGCGCAGCACCCGGGGCGGCGCGACGATGGTGGTCGGCACGAAAGTCTCCAGCGCGGGCAGCCAACTTTCGAGGCCTTGCCGCAGGTCGAAGAATTCCAGCCGCAGCAGGCGCGATTGGCGGGCGCCGTCGTAGAGTGCGGAATTCTGCGGCAGTATGACGGCGACACGCTCGGGTTCGACCAGAAACCGTGGCACCGCCTTGGCGAGGATCGTGCCGAGCCAGCGGTCCTGTTCGGCTGATGTAATGGCGTAGAGCGCGCGGTTGCCGCTGGTGCCTGTGCTGGCGCCGATACTGATATCACCGCAGCGGCCGGTCGTTTCGAACGCACGCCAGCCCGCTTCCGCCGTGATACGCCCCCGGTTGAAAGCCGCGAAATCCGCCATGACGACGGCCTTGTCGATGATAGGCAGCGCCTCCAGCCGAGGCAACGCGCCGCGGTAGAAATCGACGCCGCGCAGGTCGCGCTCAAGCCAGCGGCGAAGGGCAGCGGCCTGTCCCCGCTCGAAAGCGGCGCGCGAACGGCCGGCGCGGCAAGCCCATAGCGTTTGCGCGAAGGCCGAGGCGATGCGGAGCCGGCCGGTCATGGCGCCTCCGCGGCAAGGTCGTAGCGACTCTCGGCCGGGTCATGGCACAGCAAGACGCCACCACCCGCCTGGCGGAACGCCAGGACACGGCGGGTGCTTTCGGCAAGCGCATGGGGATCGTCGGCAATCAGGCTGGCCGGGAAACCGGGGCGGCGGTCCTCCTCCAACGCCTCAGTGCACCATTGGACGTCCACGGCATAGAGAAGCGGCACTGGCAGGCTAGTAAAACAGAGACCGAAATGGCCTTCGGCATGGCCGGGGAGATCGATGGCGAGCACGCTGCCGTCGCCGAAGAGATCGCGGCCCAATCCGAGCCCGAGCGGAGCCTCACGCACAGCAACGCCATCGACGTCATCCACCCGCGAAGCGAGATCGGCCGGCAGAAGGTCGCGGAAAATGCCGTGGCGCAGGTTCTTGCGCGTGGGCTGCTTCAGGATTTTCCCGAGCACGTCAGCCTTTGCGATGATCCGCGCCTTCGGGAAAAGATTAAGACCAGCGACATGATCGGCGTGGAAATGCGTGACGATGATGGTGCCCATATCCTCAGGCTTCAAGCCGAGCCGTCGCAGAACGGGTTCCGGTTGGCCCTCCGCTGCCAGATTGGGACCAAGAATCGCATTGTAGAGACGCAACGCCAGACTGCGCGGCCCCTCTGTCACCCTTGGACCATACCCTGTGTCGATCATCACGGGGCCGGCTGTCGGGTGCCGAAAGAAGCCGTAGCGCACCTTCAACGGCACGCGCCGCCATGCGCCGCCGCGCAGGAACAAACGCTCCGGCGCCGTGACGAAAGCACTGTTGGCGAAGACCGGCTTCATGGCGCGCGCTTTCCGTCCAGGGTCATGGCCAGACCTGCCTCGAGCGAAATCCGGGGTTGCCAGCCGAGCATGCGATGGGCCTTGGAAATATCGAGACTTTGCCGGAACGCGAAGAGGCCAAGCATGTAGGGGGTGACCGCCGGTTCCTTCGGAACTGGGCGTGCAAGACTTGTGATTTCTGCGAGAAGCGCCAGCAGAAGCGCCGGATAGAACGGCACCGGCTTCCAGCGCAGCGGCACGGCAAGCGCCGAGCAGACGCGCTCAACGAGATCGCGTACGAGCACCATTTCGCCGCCCGAAATGTTGAAGGTCTCCCCTTCAACCGCAGGACCGGCGTTCAGCGCCGTCTCGATAGCGGCCACCACGTCATTCACATGGGTAAGGTCGATGGCCGCAGCGCCGGAACGCAGCAGCGGCAAAGGCCCGCGACGGGCGGCGGCGATGAGGCGCGGCAGCAGCGTCTCCTCTCCTGCACCATAGATACCCCGGGGCCGCAGGTTGACCGGGCCGAGTTTTGGGCGCGCAAGAACCAGTTGCTCGGCCTCAGCCTTGGTCCGGGCATAGGCATTGATCGGGCGCGGCAGGGAGGCGGTCTCCGTGACGGCGATCTTGTCCTTCATCTCGAAATAGACCGTCGGCGAGGAGATGTTGACGAACCGGCGAACGCCGAGCGCCTCGGCCAGATCGAGCGCGTTTCGCGTGCCCTCCACATTGGCGGCGTGGAAGGCTGCAAGACGACCCCAGGGGGCGGAGAGCGCGGCGCAATGAACGACGGCATCCACCCGGCCGATGATACCCGCCAGATGCAGGGCGGAATGGGAGAGATCGGCGCTGACAGTCGTCAAACCCGCATCCTGAAGCGCGCGGCATCGGGCTTCGTTCCGACCGAGGCCGATGGTATCGAGCCCGCAGGCGGCAAGATGCCGGATCAGCGCACCGCCCAGAAACCCCGTCGCTCCGGTGACCAAGACGCGCATCGCGGTCAGACCTCGATGGCCATGCCGCCGAAGGAAACGCCGGCAGAGGTACCGAGCAGCAGAAGCCGCGTTCCCCTGGTGATCCGCCCCTCGGTCCAGGCGATGTCGAGCGCGGTCGGGATGGACGCGGCGATCTGGTTGCCGAACCGTGCCGCGATGTTGACCACGCGCGCGCCGGACATGCCCGTCTGCGCGATCATATGCTCCAGCGCCAGCGGGCTTGCCTGATGCGGCACGACGAGATCGACATCGGCGGGCGTCCATCCGGCGGCGGCCAGGAGATCGTCGACAAAGCGCGGAAAATACCGGTGCGTGATGCGGAAAAGTTCCTTGCCGTCCATGCGGAAGACGGCGTGGGCGGTAAATGCCGTCGACTCCCGCGCGAAATCGAAGCGCGTGCCGCCGGCGCCGATCTCGCAGGCCTCATAAGCCGAGGGATAGGTGCGCATGAGGCTCGCGCGGATCGTGCCCGCCCCATCCGGCGCCGCCGTCAGCACGACGGCGGCAGCGCCATCGCCGAACAGGGATGCGACATCGGGCTGCTCTTTCCACGGCAGCGCCCGCGAGGCGATTTCCGAGGAGAAGACGAGCGCCATGCGGGATTGTCTGGCGGCGATGCGACCGGCGGCCAGTTCGAGGGCCGACAGGAAGCTCAGACAGGTGGCATTGACGTCGAAAGCCGCGGCCGCGCCATGGGGAATACCGAGCCGGCGCATGACGAGCGGCGCGGTCGCCGGCAGGGTCTGGTAAGGAATGGCGCAGGCGCCGAGCACGAGATCGATATCCGCTGCAACAACCTCCGCCCGTTCCATGGCAAGGCGGGCGGCGCCAACGGCAAGGTCGATCTGGTCTTCCGCCTCGCAGACATGCCGGCTGCGCACCCCCGAAAGCCTTTCCAGATGGCCGGCAGGAAATCCCAGCCATCGGTCGAGTTCCTCGGACAGAACCACCTTCGCCGGCACCACGTGCCCCGTTCCTGCTATGCGGATGGAAAAAATGGCGCGCATCTCCGGTCGCAACTCGATCGTGAGGCCCCGGCCCCACACACTCAGAACGTTTCAGATATCCTCGATGCAGGTCCGCGGCATCAAAAAATTCGGTGCGCCCGGATAAAGTTACCGCGGCACGAATTCCACCAGCAGCGATTTCAGCTCGATCTCGCGCACGCGCCGCGCCGCCTCGTCCGGGCTGACCCAGGCGAGGATGCGCTCGCCCTTCTCCTTGAATTTACCGGCGGTCTCGGTGACTTCGATCTGGAAGACATCGACGATGCAGGGCACGACGTCGCCATCGTCGAGCAGCTTCAGGTAGGTGTAGCTGCCGACGGGTTTCTTGCGGATTTTCCCGGAAACGCCGGCCTCCTGGACGGCTTCGATCGCGGCGGCCTCGTAGGGTTTCCTGCCCTTCATCGGCCAACCCTTGGGAATGATCCAGCGCCCGCTGTCCCGCGAGGTCACCACGAGGATTTCGATGCCGGCGTCCTCAGGAAGGAAACGAAAGCACAGGGCGGCATATTGCTGGCGAAACGCCCCGGAAAACAGCTTCTCCGGCTTGGCGGCAAGCTGTTGCAGCAGGGTTTTCGGCTTGCGCGGCCGCGGCACCTTGTCTTTCTTCGTACTTTTCAATGGTCCCTGTCTCGCGGCATCGGCTCGCACACCATGTCCGGCAATGTCGGCTGAAATCAAGCAACCACGCCAGCATGTCAAAGGGAAATCTTGTAAAAAGCAGGTTTGGCCGCACCCCGCCCTACCGGCACGACGAACGGACCGCCGACCTCTGCGGCTCAATCCGCGCCAAGCGCCACCGCCGGCTGGAGATGTGAGGCGTTTCGAGCCGGCAGGTAGCCGAAGACGAGGCCGGTCAGGAACGAGCAGGCGAAGGCGAGCGCGACCGGGCCGAGGGTGAAGCTGACCGGCATGCCGAAGACCTTGGCCAGCGCGCCGATGGAAAGGCCGAGCCCCACGCCGATGGCGCCGCCGATCGCCGAGACCACCAGTGCCTCGATGAGGAATTGCAGCAGGATATCGCGCCGCCGCGCACCCGTCGCCATGCGCACGCCGATCTCGCGGGTTCGCTCGCGCACGGAAACCAGCATGATGTTCATCACCCCGATGCCGCCGACGAGAAGCGAGATCGCGGCGACGGAGCCGAGGAAAAGCTTCATCGTGTTGGAGGTCTCGGTGAAGGCCTCGCGCACGGAGGACATGTTGGTGATCTGCGTGTCCTCGGCCTTGTGACGCGTATCGAGCAGGGTCTGGATGGCATCCTGCGTCAGGTCGATCGCCGCGGAATCCTCGACCTGCACGGTGATCGTGCGCACGTTGCGCTGGCCGAAGAGCCGCATGCTGCCGGTCGAGAGCGGCACGAGGATCGTGTCGTCCTGGTCGTTGCCGCCGGCGCTCGCACCCATCTCCGCCATCACGCCGATGACCTGGAAGGGGATCTTGTTGACCAGCACATATTGCCCGAGCGGACTGGCGCCATCGGGAAACAGGGTTTTCGCCACGGTCTGGCCGAGCACGGCGACGGGCGCATAGGTGTCCATGTCGTCGGCATTGAGGAATTCGCCTTCGCCGACCTTCCAGTTCTTCGCCTGCGTGAAGGCCGGCACCGTGCCGTTCGCGGTCGTCTGATAGTCGATATTGCCGTAGCGCAGCGTCACGGAGCTGGTCATTTCCGGCACGGCGAAGGAGACGTTTGGCAATTCGAGGATCGCATCGGCATCGGATGGAATGAGCGTCACCGGGGCGCTGCCGCCGCCACGGAAATTCGCCATGCTCGGGCGCACCAGGAGAACATTCGAGCCCATCGCGGAAATGCGGTCCAGCACAGAATTCTGCGCGCCCGTGCCGATCGCCAGCATGGCCACCACGGAGCCGACGCCGATGACGATACCGAGCAGCGTCAACACGGTGCGGAACAGGTTGGCATGCAGCGCGCGGATCGCCATCTTCACGGCCTCGGAAACATCGGCAATGGCCGCCGATCCCTCCTTCACCGCCTTCTGCAAGCCGGCAGCGGCTTCGGACGAGGGACGCGCCTTCTTGGCGCGATCGGAAATGATGCGGCCATCGCGGATCTCGATCAGCCGGTCGGCGGCCTCCGCCACCTCGCGCGAATGGGTGATGAGGATGATCGTGTGGCCGTCCTCATGCATCCGCCGCAAGAGCGCCATCACCTCCTCGCCGCTCTGGCTGTCGAGCGCGCCGGTCGGCTCGTCGGCGAGGATGACACGGCCGCCGTTCATCAGCGCCCGTGCAATGGAGACACGCTGCTGCTGGCCGCCGGAAAGTTGGTTCGGCCGATGATCGAGCCGGTCGCCGAGCTTCAGCGAGGACAGCAGCATGTCCGCCCGCTCCTGCCGCTCGCGTGCGGAAATGCCGGCATAGATCGCGGGGACCTCGACATTTTCCCGCGCACTTGCCGTCGGAATGAGATTGTAGCTCTGGAAGACGAAACCGAAGGTGCGGCGGCGCAGCGCCGCCAGCTCGTCCGTCTCGAAATCCGAGACCGGCTCGCCGTCGATACGGTATTCGCCCGCGGTCGGCTGATCGAGGCAGCCGAGAATGTTCATCAGCGTCGACTTGCCGGAGCCGGACTGGCCGATGATCGCGACGAACTCGCCCGCCTCGATATCGAGCGACACGCCATGCAGAACCTCGACGGCAAAACCGTCGTTGAAAAAGGTCTTCGTCACGTCCTTGAGCGAGATGAGCGCGGTCATGGCAGCCTCAGAACATCGGCGGCATGCGGTTGTTGCGCCGCGAGTTGCGCGTGGCCGCGTCGCCCGTCGAGCCGGCGGTGACGACGACCTTGTCGCCCTCGGCAAGCCCGCTCTTCACCTCGACGCTCACGCGGTTGCGGATACCGGGCTCAACCTTGCGTACCTCTTTCGCACCCGAAGCGGTGACGACGGTAACCCCTGCCCCGTCCTTCGTGGTGCTGACGGCACCGGCCGGCACGAGCAGCACGTTGCGCGCGGCCGCCTGCACGAAGAAGACCTGCGCGCTCATCGACATCATCAGCTCGTCGTCCGGGTTCGGCACGTCGAACAGCGCATTGTAGAGCACGACATTGTTCTCGACCGTCGGGGTCGGCTCGATCTGCCGGAGTTTTCCGGTAAAGCGTTTGCCCGGCTGGCCGAGCAGGGTGAAATAGGCCTCCATGCCAACCTTCAGCCGGCTGACATCGGCCTCGGAAACTTCGGCCCGAACCGTCATGGTGGAGAGATCGGCGATGGTGACGATGGTCGGCGCGCTCTGCACGGCGTTCAGCGTCTGGCCTTCCTTGACCGGGTTGGAGACGACGGTGCCCGCCATCGGCGCGTAGATCTTGGTATAGCCGAGATCCACCTCGTCGCCGGCCAGCGTCGCCTGCTGCTTGCGGATCTGCGCCTCGGTGGCGTTTACGTCGGCTTCGGCGGCAGCAAGGTCGGCGACGGCCTGATCGAGCGCCTGCTTTGCGGCGGCATTGCCGGCCACCAGGTTGCGCTGACGGGCAATATTGGCCTGTTTCAGCGCAAGCTGCGCCTTCTTGGATTCCAGTTGCGCCTGGAGGTTCGCCAGTTCCGCGCGGTTGATCTCGATGCGGTTTTCGATGGTCGCCTGGTCCATCTCGGCGAGCAGCTGGTCCTTCGTCACGGCATCGCCGATCGCCACATGCAGCGTCTTCAACTGGCCCGACACCTGTGCGCCGGCATCGACGGATTTCACCGCCTCCAGCGTGCCGACCGCCGTCACGGCATTTTCGATATCGCCGCGCACCACCGCCTGGGTAATGATGGCCGTCGTCGCCTCTGCCGGTGCATAGGCGCGCCAGCCGTAATAGCCGGCACCCGCAAGTACGGCGATGACCGGCAGCCAGATCCAGGCACGCGAGCGGCGCTTGCGGCGGGCCGGCGGCACGGCGCCGGGCATGAAGGTGACATTGGTGTGCCCGGCCTCACCGGCGGGCTTCTCATCCTTCTGCGGTTTCACGTTCCTGGTCATCGGCAATCCCATGGCGAGGCCACGCCTCGTCCGTCCCTTTCCATCTCATGTGGAGCCACCCATAGCGGACGGAAAGGCCAGTGCCTCGTTATATTTTTGTAATGTTTGCGTTTTGCGAGTCAGCGAGCAGCCCGGGTTGCACCGCGAATGGCCAGCGAGACGGCATATAGCGAGGTCGTCGCCGTGATGAAGAGGCGATGGCCCCGCCGGCCGCCGAAGCAGATGTTGGACACGGTTTCCGGCACCAGAATGCGACCGAGACGTCGCCCGTCGGGCGCAATACAATGCACGCCGTCGCCGGCGGAAGACCAGAGATTGCCCGCCGCATCGACGCGCATGCCGTCCGCGCAGCCGGGCGAGATCGTGTGAAAAACCTTGCCGCCGGTCAGCGCCCAGTCCGCCCCGACGTCGAAGGCGCGGATATGGCGCGGATCATCCTGAAACATCCGGCCGGTATCGGCGACATAGAGGCGCTTCTCATCCGGGCTGAAGGCAAGGCCGTTCGGGCAACTGAAATCGGTGAGCACGGCGCGGATTTCACCCGAGAGCGCATCGACGCGATAGACGTTGCATGGCAATTCCTGCTCCGCGCGCGTGCCCTCGTAGTCGGAGGCGATGCCGTAATGCGGATCGGTGAACCAGATCGCGCCATCGGAGGCGACGATCACATCATTCGGCGAATTCAGCCGCTTGCCTTCGAAACGGTCGGCAATGACGGTGATCGTACCGTCATGTTCCGTGCGGGTGACACTGCGCGTGCAGTGCTCGCACGTCACCAGCCGCCCTTCCCGATCGCGGGTGTTGCCGTTCGAAAAGTTCGACGGCTCGCGAAAGGTGCTGATACCTGATGTCGGGCTCCAGCGCAGCATACGGTTGTTAGGAATATCGGAAAACAGCAGGCAATCGTGATCGCCGAACCAGACCGGTCCCTCGACCCAATCGAAGCCGCTAGCCAGTTTCTTCAGCGGCGCATTGCCCAGCACGAAGGCGGAGAATTCGGGCTCTTCGGCGGAAAAAAACGACATCCCGTTACTCCTCTCTCAAAGGACAGAGCCGCAGGATAACGATCGAAGCGCGCGGGGCAAGGTCGGCCGAAAAACGCCTTCGTTTCCCCACAGGCCGCCTGTATCCTGCGCAAATCAATTGGCATGAGGGATTTTGAAATGGACGTCGTATTTTCTCCGGAGCTCACCATCTGCGGCATCGAGGAGCTGCCTAACCAGAGCGCCCGGAACGTAACCCACGTGCTCTCGCTGCTCGATCCGGAACTGCCCGAACTCGAGGCCTTCCAGAGCTACGGCAAGCACCTGCGCACGACGCTGCGTTTCCACGACATCATCGACGACCTGCCCGAACGGGTGCGGCCGCGGCCCGATCATATCGCGTCGATCCTCGCCTTCGGACAGGATTTCCTGAACCGGCAGGAGCGGGCGGCGCCGAGCCATCTGCTCGTCCATTGCCATATGGGCATCTCCCGCTCGACGGCCGCCATGCTGACCCTGATGGCGCAGGGCAATCCGGACGAGGAGGCCGAAAACCTCTTCACCCGCCTCGCCGTCATTCGCCCGCAGGCCTGGCCGAATTCGCAGATGATCGGCTTCGCCGACGAACAGCTGGGCCGCAAGGGCGACCTCACCGCAGCCCTTCGCCGCCACTACGGACGGCAGATCCGCAAGCAGCCGCAATATGTGGAGTGGATGACGAAGCTCGGCCGCAAGGCGGAACTCGATATGGCGGTTCTCGACTAGAACCGGCTTAGCGGCCACCTAATCAGCGCTGAACCAAACTCTTATGTCGGGCAAAACAGGCTTCCTCTACACCTTTCGCATGTCGCGGCCGCAAGGGCCGAGCCACCGGAAAGCAAGGGGAAGCCGGCATGTCAGTGGAAAAAGTGGACACGCTCGTCATCGGCGCCGGCCAGGCCGGCGTCGCCATGAGCGAACATCTCGGCAAGCGCGGCGTGCCCCATCTGGTGCTCGAGAAGAACCGCATCGCCGAAAGCTGGCGCACTGCCCGCTGGGACAGCCTCGTCGCCAACGGTCCCGCCTGGCACGACCGCTTTCCCGGCATGACCTTTCCCGGCCTGGAAGACGAGGCCTTCGCGCCGAAGGAACAGGTCGCGGACTACTTCGTCGCGTATTCGCAGATGATCAACGCCCCGATCCGCACTGGTATCGAAGTGAAGAGCGTGTCCAGGGAGGGAGACGTTTTCCGCGTCGAAACCTCCGACGGCACGATCGAAGCGAAGAACGTCGTCTCCGCCACCGGCGCCTTCCAGCGGCCGATCATGCCGGCGCTCGTTCCGGCAGAAGAAGGCCTCACGCAGATCCATTCCAACACCTATCGCAATCCCGGCCAGATGCCCGAGGGCGCGGTGCTGGTGGTCGGCGCCGGTTCCTCCGGCACACAGATCGCCGACGAATTGTTGCGCGCGGGCAAACGTGTCTATCTCTCCATCGGCCCGCATGACCGGCCGCCGCGCCGCTATCGTGGCAAGGATTTCTGCTGGTGGCTCGGCGTGCTCGGCATCTGGGACCTCAAGGTGCCCGCACCGAACACCGAACACGTCACCATCGCCGTCAGCGGCGCCTATGGCGGCAACACCGTCGATTTCCGCCGCCTCGGCAATCGCGGCATGACCCTGCTCGGCCGGGCCGAAAGCTTCAAGGACGGCGTGCTGCAGATCGCCCCCGACCTTGCCGACAACATCGCCCGCGGCGACGCCAACCAGCTGTCGCTGCTCGACCGCGCCGACGCCTATGCCGCTGAAAACAATCTCGACCTGCCCGAAGAACCGGAAGCCCGCCACAAGGAGCCGGACCCGGCCTGCGTGACCGATCCGATCCTTGCGCTGAACCTCAAGGAAGCCGGCATCACCTCCATCATCTGGGCGACGGGCTATGCGGTCGACTACAGCTGGCTGAAGCTCGACGCCCTCGACGACAAGGGCCGGCCGGTGCATGAGCGCGGCGTGTCGAAAGTGCCGGGCCTGTTCTTCGTCGGCCTTCCCTGGCTGTCGCGCCGCGCCTCCTCCTTCATCTGGGGCTGCTGGCACGACGCGGATTATCTCGCCGGCTACATTGCCGAACACCGCAGCAGCGAGAAAACCGGGGCCGCAGCCGCGGCCTCCTGAGGGTGTTGGACGCGGCGGCTGGAGGAGGCTGAGCATGCGATGATGCGCGACCAGAACCCCGGCGCGGGCCGCCTCATCCACAGCCCGGGAAATCGTGCCCTTCCCGCGCACAAGAATCTGTTCCTTAATTGGGGTCTCAACAGAGGAACAGACATGGTGTTGCGCTTCACGCTCCGGCAACTGGAATATCTCGTCGCGGTCGGGGAATACGGCTCCGTCACCGAGGCGGCCGAGCGGGTGAACGTTTCCGCCCCCTCCGTCTCGGCGGCGATCTCGCAGCTCGAGAAGGAATTCGGCATCACGCTGTTCGTGCGCCGCCATGCCCACGGCCTGTCACTGACGCAGGCCGGCCATACCTTCGTAGATCAGGCACGCCAGATCCTCGCCGAGGCGGCCAAGCTCAATGCGCTCTCCAACGAACTGACCGGGCAGATCCGCGGGCCGCTGCATGTCGCCTGTCTCGTCACCTTCGCGCAGGCCGTCATCCCGGCGCTGCGCCGCGCCTTTTCTGACGAATATCCGGATGTCGATTTCTTCCAGTACGAGCGCGACCAGGCGCGCATCCTGGAGGGGCTGCGCATGGCGCGCTTCGACATCGCGCTGTCCTACGATCTCGACATCCCCGCCGATATCGCCTTCCACGAGCTGGCCGTGCTGCCGCCCTATGCGGTGCTGCATGAGGATCATCCGCTCGCCGGCCGCAGCGCGGTGACGATCGCGGATCTCGCACCCCATCCGATGATCCTGCTCGACCTGCCGCATAGCTCCGCCTATTTCCTCTCGCTCTTCCGCGAGGCGGGCCTGACGCCGCAGATCGTCGAGCGCACGCGCGACATGTCGGTGATGCGCGCCATGGTCGCCAATCGTTTCGGCTATTCCATCGCCAATATCCGCCCCGTCTCCACCTATGCGCTCGATGGCGGCAAGCTCTCCTTCGTGCCGCTCACCGGCAACCTGCGCCCCATGCGCATGGGCATCCTCTCCATGGGCGGCGCGAGCCCGGCGCTGACGGTGCGGCGCTTCATCGATTTCTGCGGCGAGAAGATCGGCGACATGGTCATGGACCTGCCGGTTTCCGCCGCTCGCCCCAAAGACCAGAAAGGCAGCTCATGACCACGACGATCGACTGGCGCAGCCGCGCCCAAAGCCTGAAATTCCGCAACGGCGTCTATATCGACGGCAAGTTCCGCGATGCGGCGAAGGGTGGCCGGTTCGAGACCATCAATCCGGCCAATGCGCAGGTCCTGACGGCCGTCGCGCGCGGCACCGCCGAGGATATCGACGCCGCCGTAGCCTCCGCCCGCCGCGCCTTCGAGGACGGCCGCTGGTCGGGCAAATCGCCGGCCGAGCGCAAGGAGGTGCTGCTGCGGCTTGCCGCCCTCATCCGCGAGAACATCCCGGAACTGGCGCTCCTGGAAACGCTGGATGTCGGCAAGCCGATCGGCGACAGTTCGACCATCGACGCGCCCGGCTCGGCGCATTTCTTCCAGTGGCATGCCGAGGCTATCGACAAGCTCTATGACGAGATCGCGCCGACCGGACGCGGTGACCTCGCCCTCATCCGCCGCGTGCCGCTCGGCGTCATCGGCGCCGTCGTGCCGTGGAATTTCCCGCTCGACATGGCGACGTGGAAGCTCGCGCCGGCGCTCGCCACCGGTAATTCCGTGGTGCTGAAGCCGGCCGAGCAATCGCCGCTCTCCGCCCTGATGCTCGCCGAACTCGCCTCCGAGGCCGGCCTGCCGGACGGCGTGCTCAATGTCGTGCCGGGCTTCGGCGAGGATGCCGGCCGGGCCCTTGGCCTGCATCCGGATGTCGACGCGCTGGTCTTCACCGGCTCGACCAAGGTCGGCAAGCTTTTCATGACCTATGCCGGCCAGAGCAACATGAAGCAGGTGTGGCTGGAGACCGGCGGCAAATCGCCGAACCTCGTCTTCGCCGATGCCGATCTCGACAAGGCGGCAGAAATGGCCGCCTTCGGCATCCTGTTCAATTCCGGCGAAGTCTGCTCGGCCAATTCCCGCCTCCTCGTGCACCGCTCTGTGCAGGAGGAATTCACGCAGAAGGTCATTGCCGCCACATCCGCCTGGCCGCTCGGCGATCCGCTCGATCTTGCCACCCGCATGGGGCCGCTGGTGGAGAAGGCCCATGCCGACCGCGTGGCTGATTATATCGACATCGGCCGCAAGGAAGCCCGCCTTGCCCATGGCGGCGCGCGCGAGACCCGCGATGGCTCGGATTGCTATATCCAGCCGACCATCTTCAACGACGTCGCCCCCGATGCCCGTATCGCGCGGGAAGAGATTTTCGGCCCCGTGCTCGCCATCACGCCCTTCGACCAGGACGAGGAGGCGCTGCGCATGGCAAACGACAGCGAATACGGCCTCGCCGCCTCCGTCTGGACGAAGGACCTGTCGCGCGCGCTCTCCGTTTCCGACCGCCTCAATGCCGGCACGGTCTCGGTCAACACCGTCGATGCGCTCTCGGCCATGACGCCCTTCGGCGGCATGAAGCAATCCGGTTTCGGCCGCGACCTCTCGATCCACAGCTTCGACAAGTACTGCGCGCTCAAAACCGTGTGGGTGAAATACTAGGCACCTGCCTGCCCGGGCGGCAGTACGCCGCCCGGTTTTCGAACATCGATGGCGACATCTTTTGATCCCGCAGGTCTGCGGGATCGGAGACCTGCCACTTCTTTCTTCACAACTCGCTGAAAATAAAAGAGAATTCATCAGTCCTTGAGGCAGGGCCGCGCCTTCGCGCGCAGATTGAAATAAAGCCATCTCCACACGCCGAACTCTGATTAGCCTGAACCTAATCCATGTTTCCGGAACGCGTCATTTACCGGAAGCCCGTTGCCCAATCCAATAGAGCCAGGAAACCCCGAGGACTGCCATGCGCGACGCCAAATACGATATTCTGTTCGAACCTCTCGCGATCGGCCCGCACATCGCGAAGAACCGGTTCTACCAGGTGCCGCATTGCAACGGCGGCGGCTACCGTGACCCGTCCGCGGCCGCGGCGATGCGCGGCATCAAGTCGGAAGGCGGCTGGGGCGTCATCTTCACCGAGCAGACCGAGATGCATCACACCTCGGAAATCACGCCTTTCATCGAGCTGCGCCTGTGGGAGGACAAGGACATTCCCGGCCTTCGCCGCATGTCCGACGCCATGAAGGTGCACGGCGCGCTCGCCGGCATCCAGCTTGCCTATTCCGGCATCAACGGCCCGAATTTCTATACGAAGGAAGTGCCGCTCGCTCCGTCGGCCCTGCCGATCCGCACCTTCACCAACGATCCGGTGCAGGCCCGCGCGCTCGACAAGACCGAGATCAAGGATCTGCGCCGCTGGTTCGTCAACGCCGCCAAGCGCTCCAAGATCGCCGGTTTCGACCTGATCTGTCTTTACGGCGCGCACGGCTTCGGTATCTTCCAGCACTTCCTGTCGCGCGCCACCAACCAGCGCACCGACGAATATGGCGGCAGCCTCGAAAACCGCTCGCGCTTCGCCCGCGAGGTCATCGCCGATATCCGTGACGCCGTCGGCGATACGACGGCCATCACGCTGCGCGTCAGCCTCGACGAGACGATCGGCGAACTTGGTTTCTCCAATGCCGAAGTGCGCGAATTCGTCGAGATGAACGCCGATCTGCCCGATCTCTGGGACCTCGCGCACGGCGCCTGGGAAGACTGTTCCGGCCCCTCGCGCTTCAAGGAAGAGGGCGCGCAGGAGCTGCTCGTCAAGGGCATCCGCGAACTCTCGACGAAGCCCGTCGTCGGCGTCGGCCGCTTCACCTCGCCGGATGTGATGGCGCGCATGATCCGCCAGGGTGTGCTCGATTTCATCGGCTGCGCCCGCCCGTCGATCGCCGATCCCTTCCTGCCCAAGAAGATCGAGGAAGGCCGCATCGAGGACATCCGCGAATGCATCGGCTGCAACATGTGCATCACCGGCGACATGACCATGTCGATCAGCCGCTGCACGCAGAACCCGACCTTCATGGAGGAATGGCGCAAGGGCTGGCACCCGGAGCGTATGAACGAGAAGGGCGACAGCCAGACCGTGCTCGTCGTCGGCGCCGGTCCCGCCGGGCTGGAAGCCACCCGCGCGCTTTCGATGCGCGGCTATGACGTGACGCTGGCGGAAGCCACGACAACGCTCGGCGGCCGCGTCGCCCGCGAACGGCTGCTGCCCGGTCTCTCCGCCTGGGGCCGCGTGGTCGATTACCGCCAGTACCAGATTTCCCAGCGCACCAATGTCGAGACCTATTTCGACAGCCGGCTCACGGCCGACGACGTGCTCGGCTTCGGCTTCGAGCATGTCGCCATCGCCACCGGCTCGCACTGGCGCCGCGACGGTGTGGCCCGCCAGCATGTCGTGCCGATGCCGATCGATGCCGGCATGACCGTCTGGACGCCCGACGACGTGATGGGCAAGCTCCACCCGGAAAACCTCGCCGGCAAGACCGTCGTGGTCTATGACGACGACCACTACTATATGGGTGGCGTCATGGCCGAGGTGATGGCCAAGGCCGGCGCCAAGGTCATCCTCGTCACGCCCTCGGCTTACGTCTCCGACTGGACGCGCAACACGCTGGAACAGGGCGCGATCCATGTCCGCCTCGACGATCTCGGCGTCGACATCCGCCTCAACCGCGGCGTCACCGCCATCCGCGCCGGCGAGGTCGAGACCAACTGCACCTATACCGGTCGCAAGACCGCCATCGGCTGCGACGCCGTCGTCATGGTCGCCTCGCGGCTTTCGGACGATGCGCTCTACAACGACCTGATCGCCCGCAAGGACGACTGGGCGGACGCCGGCATCAAGAGCGTCAAGATCATCGGCGATGCCGCGGCCCCCGCCCCCATCGCCTGGGCGACCTATGCCGGCCACCGTTATGCGCGGGAACTGGACACGCCCGATATCGGCGATGCACTGCCCTTCCGCCGCGAAGTCACCCAGCTCGAGCCGGCGTGAGGATCGAAGCATGACCCAAGCCAAGGCCATCGAAGTCCAGTCCGTCTCCAAGCACTTCGGGGCCTATCAGGCGCTGAAATCGGTCAGCTTCACCATCGGCAGCAACGAGTTCTTCACGATGCTCGGCCCGTCCGGCTGCGGCAAGACCACGCTCCTGCGCATGCTCGCCGGCTTCGAAAGCCCCGATACGGGCTCGATCCTGCTCAATGGCAGCGAAGTGGTCTCGATCCCGCCGCACAAGCGGCGCGTCAACACTGTCTTCCAGAGCTACGCCCTCTTCCCGCATATGACGCTGGAGCAGAACGTCGCTTACGGCCTCGAAAATCTCGGCTGGGAGAAGGGCCGGATCAAGGCCCGCGTCGGCGAGATGCTGGAACGCGTCCACATGTCGGCGATGGCGACGCGCAAGCCCGCCCAGCTCTCCGGCGGCCAGCGCCAGCGCATCGCGCTTGCCCGCGCGCTCGCCCCCGAGCCGGAAGTGCTGCTGCTCGACGAGCCGCTGTCGGCGCTGGACCTGAAACTGCGCCAGGCGATGCGCGACGAGCTGCGCACCTTGCAGCGCGACACCGGCATCACCTTCGTCTTCGTCACCCACGACCAGGAAGAGGCGCTCGACATGTCCGACCGCATCGCCGTGCTCGGCGGCGGCGAGGTGCAGCAGATCGGCACGCCCACGGAAATCTACGAGGAGCCGGTCAATCGCTTCGTCGCCGATTTCGTCGGCGAGACGAATTTCCTGGATGTCGAGGTGCTGGAGACCCTCGGAGGGCAGGCGACCATTCGCATGCCTTTCGGCCCTGATATTACCGTGCCGGCGACCGGCAGTACTGCGAAGGGCCGCGCGACGCTCTCCGTACGCCCGGAAAAGATCAATCTCGGCAACCAGGCGCAAGGCATCACCTTCAAAGCCCGGGTCATCAACAAGAACTATATGGGCGGCTACACCCATTATACGCTCGACGTCGCGGGCACGGAGCTGCGCGCCTCGCGCCGCAACGCCTCGCGCGAAGGCGATACGATCCCGCTCGGCGCGACGGTTCCGGTCGGCTTCGTCGCGGGCTCCGCACGGGTGCTGGCGGCATGACGGACAGCGCCCTCCACACCCCCGCCGGACTGGAGCGCGCGCCGCGCGCCCGGTTCTGGCACAACCTCTCCTTCTGGGGCCTGCTGCCGTCGCGGCTCCTGATGGGCTTCGCGCTGATCCTGCCGATCTTCATCATCGCCGCCGTGTCGGTCGCGACGCGCGGCGCCTTTGGCGGCTTCACCTGGGATTTCAACCTCGCCGGCTACAGCCAGATCCTGTTCAACGAGGGCTGGACAGGGGAACTGGAATTCACCCCTCAATACCTGCTGATCATCGGCCGCACCTTCCTTTTGGCCGGCGCCACGACACTGATCTGCCTCCTCTTCGCCGTGCCCGTCGCCTATTTCATCTCGCGCCAGCCGGCGAACCGCAAGGCGATCCTCGTCTATCTCGTCACCCTGCCCTTCTGGGTCTCGATGATCCTGCGCGTCTATGCCTGGATGATCATTCTCGGCAAGGACGGCACCCTGCCCAGCCTGCTGGAACAGCTCGGCCTTCCCGCCGGCATGAGCTTCATGTTCAACGACGGCGCGACGCTGATGGCCATGGTCTATACCGCCATGCCGCTGATGGTGCTGCCGGTCTTCGCCTCGATCGAAAAACTCGACGGCACGCTGATCGAGGCCTCGCACGATCTCTACGGCGACCGCTGGGTGACGCTGCGCCGGGTCATCCTGCCCTTGACCGCCCCCGGCATTGTCGCCGGCGCCATCCTCGTTTTCGTGCCGGCGCTGGGCGCGGTGCTGGAACCGACGCTGATGGGCGGCGGCAAGCAGATGATGATGGGTTCGCTGATCCAGCTGCAATTCGGCGGCGGCCGCAACTGGCCCTTCGGCGCGGCCATCGCCATGACCTTGATGGCCCTCGTCATGCTCTTCCTGATTTTCACGGCACTGCGCGCCGCCCGCCGGGAGGCCCGGCCATGAGCATCCGCCACGACGTCAAGCGCTATCCGGGACTTCGCCCCCTCACCATCTTCTTCTTCCTCTATCTCTACGTGCCGCTCGCCGTCATCGTCGTCTATTCCTTCAACGCCAACCGCGTTGCCGGCGTGTGGACGGGCTTTTCGCTGAAATGGTACGGCTCGGCGCTCAACAATGCCGCGCTGATGAGCGCGCTCGAAACCTCGCTGACAATCGCCGCCGTGGCGACCGTCGTCTCCACCCTCATCGCACTCTCGGCGGCGCTTGCCATCATCCGCGGCAAGAATGTCCGCTTCCGCAAGCTCTCCGAGACGGTGGTCAACCTGCCGCTGCTCCTGCCAGAGATCGTGCTCGCCGTCGCCACCCTCATCCTGTTCTCGCTGCTCGACATCCAGAACGGTCTTCTCCGGCTCATCGTCGCCCATTCCGCCTTCTGCACGCCCTTCGCCTTCCTGCCGATCCGCGCGCGCCTTCAGGGCATGTCGCTCGATCTCGAAGAGGCAAGCGCCGATCTCTATGCCGACCGCTGGACGACCTTCCGCCGGGTGACACTGCCGCTGATCTTCCCCGGCGTCTTCTCCGGCGCGATGCTCGCCTTCCTCATTTCGATGGACGACTTCATCACCTCGAACCTGCTTGCGACAGGCGGTTCGACGACGCTGCCCGTCTATATCTTCTCGCTGATCCGCGCCGGCACTTCGCCGGAACTGAACGCCATCGCGACGCTCCTGATCCTTGCCTCGCTCGTCCTTGCCACCGCCGCCCTTCTCGTTGCGGCACGCGGCACACGCGGCAACCCTGACCAATAACCGGGCCGAACCATAATCAAAGAGAGGAACATAAAATGAAGAAGTACTTTGCAGCCACAGCCCTCGCCCTCTGCTTCGCCACCAGCGCGCATGCGGCCGGCGAACTCAACATCTACGCCTGGGCCGAATCCATCTCGCCCGCGCTCATCGAAAAGTTCTCCAAGGAGAACGACGTGAAGGTGAATGTCGACAGTTTCACCTCCAACGAGGACCTGCTGACCAAATTGCAGGCCGGCTCTTCCGGCTATGACATCGCCACCCCCTCGCAGCACTTCCTGCGCGTGATGATCGATCAGGGCATCATCGAGAATTTCGGCGCCAGCAAGCTAAAGGCCTACGAGAATATCGAGGAGAAGTGGCGCAACCAGTGGTGGGACGAGACGCAGGATTATTCCATTCCGCTCGCCTACGGCACCGCCGGCTTCGTGGTGAACACCGACCAGTACAAGGGTCCGACCGACAGCTTCAAATATTTCTTCGAGCCGGAAGGCGAACTCAAGGGCAAGATCGCGCTCCTCTCCTATCCCGACGAGGTGATCGGCGCTGCCCAGCTCTATCTCGGCGTGCCCTTCTGCTCGGAAGATCAGGCGGAGATGAAGAAGGTGCTCGACCTGCTGATGGCCCAGAAGCCGTCGGTCGCCGTCTATTCCTCCGACAATATCGCAAGCCGCCTCGCCTCCGGCGAAGTCTCGGCGCATTTCTGGTGGGACGGTGACTCGCTGCGCGCCCGCAAGACCGGCTCGCCGGTCAAGCTCGCCATGACCAAGGAAGGCCTCGTTGGCTGGATGGACAGCTACGTCATCCCGAAGGGTGCGCCGAACCACGACAATGCGGTGAAATTCATCGAGTTCATGTCGACCACGGAAAACGCCACGGAGCAGATGAACTTCTACTCGCATTCCTCGCCGATGAAGGTCATCGAGGACAAGGTGGAAAACACCAAGGAGACCGCGCCGGAGCTCTATCCCGACGTACCTATCACCTTCTCGCGCACCTGCTCGGCCGCCGCGCAGGATCTCGTGACCCGCGTCTGGACGCAGCTTCTCCAGTAACCCCGCTCTTGCGCCGCGGGTGACCGCGGCGCCATCCATCGCCATCCAGGGAGACCAAAATGCCCGTGCACACCCGTATCCGCCCCTTCAACACGAAGGAAACCTATCCCGAGCAAAAGCTGAACAACGATCTCTGCCAGGCGGTGGTGGCACGGGGAGCGACGGTTTTCGTACGCGGGCAGATCGCACAGGACCTCGACACGCGCGAAAGCCTGCATATCGGCGATGCCGGTGCGCAGGCCCGCAAGGCCATGGAAAACATCAAGATGCTCTTGGAGGAGGCCGGTTCCGACCTCAGCCATATCTGCCGCGTCGTGGTCTATCTCATCGACATCCGCTACCGCGAGGCCGTCTATACCGAGATGGGCAAATATCTGCAGGGTGTCTTCCCGGTCTCGACCGGCCTCGTCGTCTCCGCACTTGCCCGGCCGGAATGGCTGGTAGAGATCGAAGCGACCGCCGTCATTCCCGACGAAGCCTAAGGAGGGCGGCATGACCTTCTCCATTTCCGGACGCTGCGAGAGGACCAGCATGTTCGGCATCGCCGTGTCCTCGTCCTCGCCGAGTGTGGCGGCGCGCTGCGCGCATGCGCGCGCCGGCGTCGGCGCCGTCTCGACCCAGAACGTCACCGATCCGCGTCTCGGGCCGAAGGGACTGGACCTGATGGCAACAGGTCTTTCCGCCGAGGCGGCGCTGGCACGCCTCGTCGCCGAGGCGCCCAACATCGAATACCGCCAGCTGGCGCTCGTCGATGCGGCGGGCGGCACGGCGAGCTATTCCGGCGCGAAAACGCTCGGTACCCATGCGACGGCGCGCGGCAACAATGCCGTTGCGGCCGGCAACATGCTGACGACGACGGATATCCCGCAGAAGATGGTGGAAGCGTTCGAGGCCGCGAAGGACCGGCATCTCGGCGACCGGCTGATATCAGCCATGCGCGCGGCGATCGCGGCGGGCGGCGAGGAAGGCCCGGTGCATTCCATGGGCCTCGTCATGGTCGATAAGGTCTCGTGGAACGTCGCGGACCTGCGCGTCGACTGGACCGAGGGCGACCCCATCGAGGAATGCGCGGCGCTGTGGGAACGCTGGCGCGGCGAGATGGACGCCTATGTCACCCGCGCGCTCAATCCCTCGGGCGCACCGAGCTACGGCGTGCCTGGCGATCTCTGACCGATGGAGGGGCAGTCATGCCCCCCGCCACTTTACGACGGATGGGCGCATGATCCCCTCGACCCCGGAAATCCTCGCCCGCCTCGTCGCCGAGCCGACGCTCTCGCGAACCTCCAATCTCGCGCTGCTCGCCTATGCGGAAAACCTGCTGCGTACCGCCGGCGCACGCATCGAACGTTTCACTCATCCCGATGGCAGCCGGGCCAATCTCTTCGCGACCGTCGGCCCGGATGGGCCTGATGGCGTCGTGCTGTCAGGCCATACGGATGTCGTGCCCGTCGAGGGACAGGCCTGGACGGGCGATCCGTTCACGCTGATCGAGCGGGACGGCCGGTTCTACGGTCGTGGCACGGCGGACATGAAGGGCTTCGTCGCATCCGCGCTGCGCGCCATGCTGTTCGCCGCCGAACGCCCGCTGAAACGCCCGTTGCATCTTGCGCTCTCCTATGACGAGGAGATCGGCTGCATCGGCGTGCGCAGCATGATCGAGGCGCTCGCGGCGCGGTCCGAACGGCCGGCGCTCAGCATCGTCGGCGAACCGACGGGCATGAAGATCGCCACGGGCCACAAGGGCAAGCTCGCGCTGCGAGCCTGCTGCCACGGGCAGGAGGGCCATTCGGCGCTCGCCCCCAACGCGCTGAATGCGCTGCATCTCGGCGCGGCCTTCATCCAGGCGCTTCAGGCGCGGCAGGAGGCGCTGGCCGACCACGGCGCACGCGACGACGACTACGACATTCCCTATTCCACCATCCATGCCGGCATGATGCAGGGCGGCACCGCGCTCAACATCGTGCCCAACCGCTGCGAGATCGATTTCGAGATCCGCAACATCGCCGAGGACGATCCGAATGCCATCCTCGCCGGTATCGCGGCCGATGCCGAGACCATCGCAAAACCCTATCGAAACCGCTTTCCCATGGCCTGTATCGAGATCGCGCCGGTCTCGGGTTATCCCGGCCTCAACACCGGTGCGGATGCGCCGGTCGTGACCCTCCTCAAGAGGATCCTCGGCGACGACGGCACGCTCAAGGTCGCCTTCGGCACGGAAGGCGGGCTTTTCGATCAGGAATTGGGCATGTCCACCGCCATCTGCGGCCCCGGTTTTATGGATCAGGGACACAAGCCGGATGAATTCGTCAGCGCGGAGCAGCTTGCGCGCTGCGATGCGATGCTCGCCCGCCTCGTCGATGAGCTATCCGCCGCCTGAACACTTAAAGATCAGGCGCCGAAGGATTTCAGGATCGGGCAAGGTCCAGTCTTGCCGACGGCGCACTCGGAAACCAGCTTCTGCAACGAAGCGCGGGCGTGTTGCAGCGCCTCCATGCGCGCATCGAGTTCGGCAAGGCGTTTGGACGCCATCTCGCGTGCCGCAGCACGATCCTCACCGGAATCGAGCGCCAGCAGCTGGCGGATCTCCTCCAGCGTGAAGCCGGCCGCCTGTGCTTGGCGGATGAAGCGCAGCCGGCTGACGTCGCTTTCGCCGTAATGGCGGATGCCGTCGATGCGCTTGGGCGTCGAAAGCAGGCCCCGGCGCTGGTAGAAGCGCACCGTCTCGACGCCGACATCCGCCGCCGCCGCAAATTTTCCGATCGTCAGGTCTTTTGGCTGTTGACTCCGTACCATGGTACGGAACCTATAGTTCTGCCAACGATTTCACAAGACAGGAGACGTGAGATGTTGGACAAAACCCAGGATACCAAGAAGGCCGTTCTCTACCGCATGGTGATGGAGAGCCACACCTGCCCCTACGGCCTCAAGGCGAAGGATCTGCTCAAGCGCTCGGGCTACGACGTGGAGGACCGCCACCTGACGACCCGTGAAGCGACCGACGCCTTCAAGGCCGAACATGGCGTCGCCACCACGCCGCAGGTCTTCATCGGCGGCGCCAGGGTCGGCGGCTACGACAATCTGCGCCGCTATCTCGGCAAGCCCGTTGCCGACTCCAAGGCCACCACCTATCGCCCGGTCGTCGTGCTCTTCGCGCTGACGGCGCTGACGGCCATGGCGGCAAGCTATGCCGTCAGCGGCTCACCCTTCACGCTGCGCGCCGCCGAATGGTTCATCGCCTTCTCGATGGTGGTGCTGGCGCTGCTCAAGCTGCAGAACGTGGAAAGCTTCGCCACCATGTTCCTCAACTACGACCTGCTCGCCAAGCGCTGGGTGCCCTACAGCTACATCTACCCCTATGCGGAGGGCCTCGCTGGCGTGCTGATGGTGGCGGGCGCGCTCAACTGGCTGTCCGTCCCGATCGCCCTCCTCATCGGCACGATCGGCGCCGCCTCGGTGTTCAAGGCCGTCTATATCGACAAGCGCGAACTGAAATGCGCCTGCGTCGGCGGCGCAAGCAACGTCCCGCTCGGCTTCATCTCGCTCACGGAAAACCTGATGATGATCGCCATGGCGGCCTGGATGGCGGCCGCCTCGCTTGGCTATATCGGCGGCCACGCCATGTAAAACGGCACGGCGCCGCCCCGAAGCGGCGCCGTTTGTCCCGTCTTGACCCTTTCTTCACGCTACTCACGTAAGGAAAGCGAACGGCAATTCTTTGCCGCGAGCCGGAATGGGACAGGTTCTGAGTGGGTCGCGATGTCGAGCGTGCGTTCATTTGAGGCAGGGGATGTCGAAGCGGTGGCGAGCCTCTTTCAGCGGCTGCTGCGCAAGAGCGGTGAGCCGGCGAACGACGACCTGAAGACCTATCTGCAAACGCTCTTCCTCGGCGAGGCCAGCCACGACACCGGTCTTTTCTCACGCGTGCATGTGCGCGCCGACGGCACTGTCTCGGGCTTCCTCGGCGTGCTGCCCGTCGAAATGGAATTCGAGGGCCGCCGCCTGCTCGCCGCCAATTGCGGCACCTTCGCCAGCGACGATCGCGACAGCGATCCCTTCGCCGGCGCCCGCCTGCTGCGCGACGCGCTCTCCGGCCCGCAGGATCTGTCCTTCAGCGAGACCTCCAACGACGTGTCCACCGACATGTGGCGGTCGATGCGGGCAGGTGTGCTGGCCTCCTACAGTCTGGAATGGCTGCGCATCCTCAAGCCCGCGTCTTTCGCACTGGAAGCGGCGGCCGCGAAAATTTCGGCGGCACGCCTGCTGTCGCCCTTCGCAAAGCTCGGCGACGCCATTCTCTGCCGACATGGCGACCGGCAGACATGGTCTCACTATGCCCCGCTCGCCGGCAAGGCCGATGCCTTCGAGGCGACCGCGGCCGACAACGCCGAATTCGCCGCCCTGTGCCGCGATCTGGTCACGCAGTTTCCGCTGCGCCCCGTCTGGGATCAGACGACACTGGAAGGCATGCTGGGTCATGCCGAACGCAAGGCACTGCATGGCGAGCGCATCCAGCACATCGTTCGCACGCGGACCGGCAAGCCAATCGGTCTCTATCTCTATTATGGAAATCCCGGCAGCATCGGGCGCGCCGTGCAGGTCATGGCGGCACCGGCACAGGAGCCCATCGTCATCGACTGCCTTATCCGCAATGCCTATGAGCGCGGTCTCGTCGCGATCCGGGGCCGCACGCAGCCGCAACTGCTTCAGGCGATGATCGGCAAGAAATGCGCTTTCCTGCACGCCTCCTCGACCGTCGTGCATGCCCGCGAACCGGCCATCCTCGCCGCCCTGACGAACGGCCAGCCCTTCCTCAATGGCCTTGCCGGCGAGGGCTGGACGCGCCTCATCGGCGACCGTTTCGAGTAGCCCGGCATGTGCGGGATCGCGGGATATCACGGAGGAAACTTTTCGGCCGAACAGAGCGCGGACTACCTTTCCCGCATGGTCGCGGCGCTTCGCCACCGCGGGCCGGACGGCGAGGGCGCGCTTGTGCGCGGCGACACCGGCCTTGCCCATACCCGCCTTTCCATCGTCGGCCTTGCCGACGGCGCCCAGCCGATGGTGTCGGACGATGCGGCACTTGCCGTCTCCTTCAACGGCGAGATCTTCAACTATGTCGAGCTACGCGAGGACCTGAAAGCGCGCGGCCACCGCTTCCAGAGGACCTCCGACACCGAGGTGCTGCTGAAGGCCTACGAGGCGAAGGGCGCCGATTGCCTCGAGGATTTCAACGGCGATTTCGCCTTCGCGCTGCACGATGCGCGCAGCCGCACGCTGCTTCTGGCGCGCGACCGCATGGGTGTGCGGCCGCTCTTCTACACCGAGCATGCGGGCGCGCTGTTCTTCGCCTCGGAGATCGGGGCGCTGCTTGCGCTTCCCGGCATCACGGCGGAAATCGATCCCTTTGCGCTGGACCAGATTTTCACGCTGTGGTGCCCCCTCCCCCCGCGCACCGCCTATCGCCGCATCCACGAACTGCCGCCCGGCCATCTGATGCTCGTCCGGGACGGCGCACGCACCATCCGCCCCTGGTGGCAACTCAGCTATCCGGACCGCGCCGACGCACCGCCGGCCCGTCCGATGGACGAACAAGTGGAGGAATTGCGAGCTCTGCTCTCCGATGCCACCCGCATCCGGCTGCGCGCCGACGTGCCTGTCGGCGCCTATCTCTCCGGCGGCCTCGATTCCTCGCTGATCTCGGCGCTCGCCGCGCGCACCGTCACCCACGGCCTGCGCACCTTCTCGCTGACCTTCCGCAGCGAGGAGCATGACGAAAGCGGCTGGCAGCGCCAGATGGCCGCGACGCTCGACGCCGAGGCCGACAGCGTGGAATGCACGACGGCGGCCATCGCAGCCGGCTTGCCCGCCGCGATGCGCCATATCGAATGCCCGATCCTGCGCACCGCGCCCGTGCCGCTCCACAAGCTTGCCGCCCGTGTGCGCGAGCGCGGCATGAAGGTGGTGCTGACGGGCGAAGGCGCGGACGAGATCTTTGCCGGCTACGATCTTTTCCGCGAAGCGCGCGTGCGCCGCTTCTGTGGCCGTCAGCCGGCGTCAGCCCGCCGCCCCCGCCTCTTCCAGCGGCTCTATCCCTACCTGCCGGGCTTGCAGCAGCAGTCGCCGGATTATCTCGCCCGCTTCTTCGCCTTTGGCGCGGAAGCGCATGATGACCCGCTCTATTCCCACCGCCCCCGCTTCCGCTCGACGGCGGCCGCCAAGCTTTTCTTCTCGCCAGACTTGAAGACCACGCTCGGCGACTACGATGCCGCTGCCGACCTCGCTGCCCGACTGCCGGCGGATTTCGGCCGCTGGCATGCGCTGCATCAGGCGCAATATCTCGAAACGGCGTTTCTGCTGCCGGGCTATATACTGTCCAGCCAGGGTGACCGGGTGATGATGGCCAATGCGGTGGAAGGGCGCTTTCCCTTCCTCGATCCCCGCGTCGTCGCCTTCGCCGCCAGCCTGCCGCCGGAGGCGAAGCTGCGCGGGCTGCGCGAAAAACACATCCTCAAGGAAGCTGCCCGCGGCCTCGTGCCCGAAGCGATCATCGACCGCCCCAAGCAGCCCTACCGCGCGCCCGACAGCGAGAGTTTCGCCGCACCCGGCACGCCGGCCTATCTCGACGACGTGCTTTCGCCGGCCCGGCTTGCAGAGAGCGGCCTGTTCAATGGTCCGGCGGTCGCCAAGCTGAAGGACAAGGTCCTCAAGGGGCAGGCGAACAGCTTCCGCGACAACGCCGCCTTCATCGGCATTCTTTCGACGCAGCTTCTCGGCGCGACCGCGCCATCGACACACCAAGCCTAGGGAGGGCAATCCCGGATATGTCCGACGCAACCAGAACCGCCATCCGCGCCTTCATCGTGGAAAATTTCCTGTTCGGCGACGACAGCCAGCCGCTCGCCGCCGACCTCTCGCTGATCGACAACGACCTGATCGATTCCACCGGCATCCTCGAACTGGTCGGCTTCCTGGAGGAGCACTTCGCCATCTCCGTCGCGGATGCCGATATCGTGCCCGCCAACCTCGATACGATCGACCGCATTGCCGGCTTCATCGCCCGCAAGCAAGCCGCCTGAGGCGCGATGCGGATCGAGCATTACCTTGAGGCGAGTGCTGCACAAGACGGCGCCAAGACGGCGATCGTCTCCGGCGAGGTGCGCCTCAGCTACGACCACCTGCTCGATCTCTCCCGGCGCCTCGCGACGACGCTTCACAACCACGGCGCCGGGCGCGGCGAGCGTGTGCTCATCCTGCTCGACAACGGCTGGCGCACGGCCGTCGCCGTCCTCGCGACGTGGATGGCAGGAGCTGCGATCTGCCCGGTCAATCCTTCCACGAAAGCCGAGCGGCTCGCCGCCATCGCCGGCAATTGCGCGCCGGCGCTCGTCATCGTCGAAAGCCGCCTGGAACGGCTCGTCGAGGACTGCCAAGCACTTGCCGCCCTACCGCGCCTCGTCGTCGGTGAGGCGGGTAGCTTCGATTCCGCGCTGGAGGCCGCGCCCTTCGTCCCGGCCGAACCTTTTCCCGACACCGACCTTGCCGCGCTGATCTATACCTCGGGCTCGACGGGCGAGCCGAAGGGCGTGATGCACGGCCACGACACGCTAGACGCCGCCGCTCGCGCAATCACCCGCTATCTCGAAAACAGCGCCTTCGACATCATCCTCGTCGTGCTGCCGATGTCCTTCGGTTACGGACTCAACCAGTTGGTGACCGCGATGCTCTCAGGCGCGACGCTGGTCATCGAAAAGTCCTTCGCCTTCCCGCAGGCCGTCTTCGAGACGATCCGCGCCGAGCGCGTCACCGGTTTCCCGCTCGTGCCGGCCATGGCGGCGATGATGATGCAGGCGCGCGACCTCGACCCCTCGCTTTTTGCAAGCCTGCGCTACCTCACCAGCGCCGCCGCCCCCCTGCCGCTCGCCCATCTCGACTGGCTGCGCACCTTCCTGCCGCATATCAGGCTCTTCTGCATGTACGGCCAGACCGAATGCACCCGCGCCACCTGGCTTCCGCCTGACAAGATCGATGCGAAGCGCGGCTCGGTCGGCATCGCCATACCCGGCACAAAAGCCGTGGTGGTGGATGAAACGGGCGAGGTGGTTGCGCCCGGCACGATCGGCGAACTCGTGATCGAAGGACCGCATGTCATGCGCGGCTATTGGCGCAACGAGGCCACCACAAATCGTGCCCTGCGTCCTGCCCCCGATACCGGAACGCTTCGCCTCCATACCGGCGATCTCTTCACCGCCGATGCCGATGGCTACCTCACCTTCGTGTCCCGCATGGACGACATCATCAAGTCGCGCGGCGAGAAGGTCGCGCCGCAGGCGGTGGAGGAGGTGCTGTGCCGCATGCCCGGCATTGCCGAGGCGCTCGTCGTCGGCGTGCCGCATGATGTGCTCGGCGAAGCCGTCAAGGCCGTCATCGTCGCCTCCGATCCATCCCTCACCGAGCGCGAGGTGCTGCGTTTCTGCGCCCGCCATCTCGAAGACCACATGGTGCCGAAGTCGGTCGAATTCCGCGACGCGCTGCCCAAAACCGACAGCGGCAAGGCCAGCCGCCGCCTCGCCGCCCTGCCCGCCAACCCGACAGGATCGAAATGATGTCCCATACGCCCGCCTTCGCCCCGCTCGTGCTCGATCCCGCCGTCGAGGTGGAGCGCATCTCGCAATGGCTGCGCGAGAAGCTGCGGACCGATCTGCGCAAACGCGGGCTGGTGCTCGGCCTTTCGGGCGGTATCGATTCCAGCCTGTGCGCAGCTCTCGCCGCCAAGGCGCTCGGCGCGAAGAACGTCTTTGCCCTCTATATGCCGGAAAACGATTCCGATCCGGAAAGCCTGCGGCTCGGGCGCGCCGTTGCCGAAACCTTCGGCATCGACAGCACGCTCGAAGACATCGGCCCGGCGCTTGCCGCCATGGGCTGCTATGAACGACGCGACGCCGCCATCCGCGAGGCCGTGCCTGACTACGGCGACGGCTGGGCCTCCAAGATCGTCTTCGACAGCACGATGACGACGGGCGGCTACAATATTTCCTCGCTCGTCGTGCGCACGCCGGAGGGCGAGATGCGCAAGGTGCGCCTGCCGGCCAGCGCCTATCTCGGCATCGTCGCGGCGACGAACATGAAGCAGCGCAGCCGCAAGCAACTCGAATATTACCATGCCGACCGGCTGAATTTCGCCGTGCTCGGCACGCCGAACCGGCTGGAATACGACCAGGGCTTCTTCGTGAAGAACGGCGACGGCGCAGCCGATATCAAGCCGATCGCCCATCTCTACAAGTCGCAGGTCTATCAGCTCGCCGCCTATCTCGGCGTTCCCTCGGAAATCCTCGCGCGACCGCCGACGACGGACACCTATTCCCTGCCGCAGACGCAGGAGGAGTTCTACTTCGCCCTGCCCTACGACAAGATGGATATATGCCTCTACGGGTTGAACCATGGACTGCCGGCCGACACGGTCGCGGTAGCGACGGGCCTCAGCTCAAGCCAGGTCGAGCTGGTCTGGACGGATATTGCCGCGAAACGAAAAGTTGCCCGCTACCTGCATTGCGCACCGCTCGTCATGGATGGAGTGAACTGACGGCCACCCCGACCCTTCGGATAGGCCCGCTTGAATTCCCGGCCGCCCCGTCTATCCTGTCGCCATGCGCCCGAACCTCACCTTCGAACAGCTCCAGCGCTGGAGCAGCGGCATCGCCTCTGCTGTCAGCGCCACCTTGCCCGAAGATATTTCGGCGCATTTCACGGCCGGCGCGCGCGGTATCATCGCCTCCGATCAGGTCTATATCGGCCTCTATCTGCGCGACAGCGCCTCGATCACCATCTACGAGCGCGATCCGGACAACTGGAACCACAATTACGACACGCGCAAATACCAGCAGGACCCGTTCTTCCGCCGGTTCGCCGGCTCGCGGCAGGATTTTCTGCTACCGCTTTCGGCGCTCGACAAGGGCGACTTCCACACAAGCGCCTATTACCGGGATTTCTACGAGCCCTCGGGCAGTTTCGACGAGATCACCGGCGTCTTCAATTTCGATCGCAATGCCGCGGGCTTCGTCACCTATCTGCGCCGCCGCGGCGCCCGGCCCTTCGGCGCCGAGGATGTGGCGATGGCTGAAGCCACCGCCGAGGCGACCCGCCTGGTGCTGGAGCGTCTGTGGCGGAAATGGCGGCCGCCGGGCGAAAGCTCGCTGTCGCTTGGCGAGCTCAGCGCACGGGAGCGCCAGATTGCGCTCCTCCTCATCGACGGCGGCTGCGCGAAAACCATTTCGCGTGACCTCTCCATCTCGCCCGGCACGGTGCGCAACCACATCAAGACGGTCTATCGCAAGCTCGGCATCCACTCGCAGGTCGAGCTGATGGCCGCCGCACGCGACGGCGGCCGCGCGCTGCCCTCACTGCCCTGAGACCACTCGCGTCCACAGACGGTTCTGCAAGCGAAGCAGCTTCGCGTCGCTCGTTTCCACCACGAAGAGCTTTGCCTTGACGTCATCGGGCGGGAAGACGCCGGGATCCTTCGCCACGGCCTGATCCATCAGCGGCAGCGATTCCGGGATCGGATTGGCATAGGAGACATAGCTGGAATTGGCCGCCGCAATCTCCGGCCGCATGTTGAAATCGATCCAGGCGAGCGCGTTTTCCGGATGCGGTGCGTCCTTCGGCACGGCCATGGTGTCGAAGTTGATCAGGGTGCCCTCCTTCGGGATGGCATAGGCGATCTCCAGCTTCTTCTCGCTTTCGGCGGCGCGGGCCTTCGCCTGCAGGATATCGCCCGACCAGCCGAGCACGACGCAGATATCGCCATTGGCGAGGTCGTTGATATAACGCGAGGAATGGAAGTAGCGGATGTGCGGGCGAACCTTCATGAGCAGCTCTTCCGCCTTGGCGATATCGTCCGGGTTCGTCGAATGCGGATCGATGCCGAGATAGTTCATCGCCATCGGGATGATTTCGGCGGGCGCATCGAGCATGGCGACGCCGCAATCGGCGAATTTCTCGACGATCGCGGGATCGAAGACCATGGCGAAACTGTCGACCGGCGCGTCGGGCATGCGCTCTTTCACCGCCGCGATATTGTAGCCGATGCCGTCGGTGACGGACATGTAGGGCGCGGCATGGAGATTGTCGGGGTCGGCGCCCGAAATCAGCGACAGCGCCTGCGGATCGAGCTTGCCGATATTGCCGAGCTTCGCCTTGTCGAGCGGCTGGAAGGCGCCGGCCTTCACCTGGTTCTTCAAGAACGGATAGGCCGAGGGGTAGACGACATCGTAGCCCGAGCCGCCGGTCAGCATCTTGGTTTCCAGCACCTCGTTGCCGTCATAGACGTCGTAAACGACGCGGATGCCGGTTTCCTTCTCGAATTTCTCAGCGGTATCCGGCGCGATGTAATCCGACCAGTTATAGACGTTGACGACCTTTTCCTCCTGCGCCCGCGCGCCGCCCATGGCGGCGAGCAGAGCGAGGGCCGAGACGAGAGCAGTCTTGCGCATGGTCTTCTCCTCAGGCTTTCGTCTGGCCGGCATAGACCGGCAGGGTGATGCAGGCGACATTGCCGCCGCCGAGCAGGATTTCACGGGAATTCTCGATGCCGGTGATGCGGTGCTCGGGGAAGAGTTCGGCGAGCTTGGCCTTGGCGGCAAGGTCGAGCTTCTCGTCGTCGAACTGCGGCACGACAACGGCGGAATTGCCGGGATAATAGTTGATATAGGTGGCCGCGATGCGGTTGCCGGCGGGACGTGCCCAGGTGCTGTCGACCTGATCGACGCTTTCGGCCTCCTCGGCCGTCATCTCGATCGGGCGCGGATGCAGGATGCGGTGCACCTCCAGCGACCGGCCGCGCGCATCGCGGGCCGAGCGCAGCACGTCCTCCACCTCGCGCACGATCTCGTATTGCGGATCGTCGCGGTCTTCCGTCCAGCTCATCGCCACGACACCGGGCCGCACGAAGCAGCAGACGTCGTCGACATGGCCGTCCGTCTCGTCGAAGCAGAAGCCACGCGGCAGCCAGATGACGTGTTCGAGGCCGAGATAGTCCGAAAGCTGCTTTTCCACCTCGGCCTTGCCGAGGTGACCGTTGCGGTTGCGGTTCAGCAGGCACTGTTCCGTGGTGATCAGCGTGCCCTGCCCGTCGCATTGCAGGCCGCCGCCCTCGGCGATCAGCTTCGAGCGGTAGCGGTCCATATTCTCGGTTTCCAGCACCTTGCGGGCGGCGAGGTCGTCGAGGTTCCACGGCGCATAGAGGCCGCCGTCATTGCCGCCATAGGCGTTGAAGGTCCAGTCGACGCCGCGCACCGCGCCGTGGTCGTTGATGACGAAGTTCGGGCCGCTGTCGCGCAGCCAGGAATCGTCCGTCGACATTTCGACGAGGCGCACGTTCTCCGGCAGCATGGCGCGAGCGTTGAGCCACTGGCGCGACGAGACGGCGATGGTGACCGGCTCACTCTCGGCAATCGCCGCCGCGACCCGCGCAAACAGTTTCTGCGCCGGCTTGGCGCCGAGCCGCCAGGTATCGGGCCGTTCCGGCCAGATCAGCCAGCAGCCGGCCTTCGGCTCGAATTCTCCCGGCGCGCGAAAACCATCGGTCTTCGGCGTGCTTTGAAGCGTGCGTACCATGTGTCCCCCAGATGAAAAATCTAGGGGGATTAAGGCAAGCACAGCCCATTCGGGTCAATGTCCCATTTGGGATGGGCGATCAGTCCTCGAAGACCATCAGCGTATCGCCGGCCTGAAGATAATCGCCTTCCTTGACGCTGAGGCGCAGACGGCCGGCCTTGGGGGCGAGCATCTGCGTCTCCATCTTCATCGCCTCCATGACGGCGACCAGCTCACCCTCGGCAACCATCGCGCCATCGGCGATCTTGAAGGCCTGCAACGTGCCCGAGACCGGAGCCACGATGCCATCCTCGGCGGCCGGCTTGCCGCTGCCGACGGTGACGCCGCCATGCCCAACTGCGCCGAGACCGGCAAGAAGCAGACTCGGCAACGCCAGCGACACGCGCTTGCCGTCGATTTCGAGATGGGTGCGGATCAGCGTCGGGTCGGAAGCGGGCTCCGGCCGAGCCATAGCCTCCGGCATGGCGGCGAAGTCGGTCTCGATCCAGCGGGTGTGCACCTTGAAGCCATCGGTCCCGATGAAATCCTCGGTGTCGATGGCAGCGCGGTGGAACGGCAGGACGGTCGCGACACCCTCGATACGGAATTCCTTCAGCGCCCGGCGGGCACGGCGCAGCGCCTCCTCGCGGGTGGCGCCGGTCACGACGAGCTTGGCCATCAGCGAATCGAAGACGCCGGGAATGGTGGAGCCGGTGACGACGCCGCTGTCCAGGCGCACACCGGGGCCGGAGGGCGGCTCGAAGGCGGTGATCGCACCCGGCGTCGGCAGGAAGCCGCGGCCGGGGTCTTCGGCATTGATGCGGAACTCGATGGAGTGGCCGCGCGGCGCGGGCGTTTCGAGGAGCGTCAGACGCTGGCCCTCGGCGACGCGGAACTGCTCGATGACGAGGTCGATGCCCGTCGTCTCCTCGGTGACGGGATGCTCCACCTGCAGGCGCGTGTTGACCTCGAGGAAGGAGATCGTGCCGTCGACGCCGAGCAGGAACTCCACCGTGCCGGCACCGGAATAGCCGGCCGCCGAACAGATCGCCTTGGCGGCGGCGTGGATCCGCTCGCGCTGTTCGGGCGAGAGGAAGGGTGCCGGCGCCTCCTCGATGAGCTTCTGGTTGCGGCGCTGCGCCGAGCAATCGCGGGTGCCGAGAACCAGCACATTACCGTGCTTGTCGGCGATGACCTGCGCCTCGATATGGCGCGGACGATCGAGGAAACGCTCAAGGAAACATTCGCCGCGGCCGAAGGCAACGGTCGCCTCGCGCACGGCGGACTCGTAGAGATCGGCGACCTCCTCCATTTTCCAGGCGACCTTGATGCCGCGTCCGCCGCCGCCATGCGCGGCCTTGATGGCAACCGGCAGGCCATGTTGTTCCGCAAAGGCGATCACTTCCGCCGCCGAAGACACCGGACCGTCGCTGCCGGCCACCAACGGTGCCCCGACGCTCTGCGCGATGCGCCGCGCCTCGACCTTGTCGCCAAGCGCCACGATGACGTCGGGATCGGGGCCGATCCAGGTCAGGCCGGCCTCCTGCACCGCCTTGGCGAACCGGGCGTTTTCCGACAGAAAGCCGTAGCCGGGATGCACGGCATCCGCACCGGAGCGTTTGGCGACAGCGATCAGCTTGTCGATATCGAGATAGGTTTCCGCTGGGCGCACGCCGTCAAGTCCGTAGGCTTCGTCAGCCAGGCGCACGAAGAGCGCATCGGCATCCGGATCGACATAGACGGCGACGGATTGCAGCCCGTAATCCCGGCAGGCGCGCAGGATGCGCACGGCGATTTCACCACGATTGGCAATCAGCACTTTCTTCATGGCGCTCTCCTAGCGGCTTGCGGCGATATCGGCGAAGGGGCCGATCGGGCGGAAACGGATCTTTGCGTTGATGGGGATCTGGCCGGCCAGATCGAGATGATATTCGGCGACCGCGCCGATGACGGGATAACCGCCGGTCAACGGATGGTCGGCGAGGAAGAGCACCGGCTGGCCGCTGTGCGGCACCTGGATCGCACCCGTCGCCGTGCCTTCGCTCGGCAATTCGGCGCTATCCCTGCGCTCCAGCGGTACCTCTCCGGCAAGGCGGATGCCGACGCGGCTCGATTGCGGCGTGACCTGCCAGAGCTGGCTCGTCAGCGTTTCCAGCCCCTTCTGCGTGAACCAATCCGTGCGCGGGCCAAGCACCACGTCGAGCGTCACCACGTCGCTTGCGGACGGCGCGTCGAAGGCCGGGATTTCATCGGTGGAGACGCTGGCAAGCCCCTCGTTGCGACCCTTCAGCGCCAGCACCGTTCCCGATGTGACCGGCTCCGGGCCGACGACGGCAAGCGTATCGGTCGCCGCGCTGCCAAGAACCGGGGCAATGTCGAAACCGCCGCGCACGGCGAGATAGGACCGCATGCCGGTCTTCGGATGGCCGATGGTGACGACGTCGCCGGCTTCCAGCGCAATCGGGTGCCAGGTCTGAAAATCCCGATTGCGGCCGGAAGTATCGCGCACCGTCACCGGACAGGGTGCACCGGCAAGTCCGATCACTGCGCGCCCGTTGCTCTCGAAGGAGAAGCCGCCGAGGGTCAGTTCAAGGGCCGGCGTGTTGGCCGGATTGCCGACGATGCGGTTTGCCGCATTGAAGGCGCCACGATCAAGCGCACCGGAGGCGGAGACGCCCTGCCCGGTCTGGCCGAAGCGGCCGAGATCCTGAAAGACCGCAGGCATCGGCGCGGCGAGCACCTTGAACTGTGGATCGTCGGCTGCGACAGCGCACTTCGCGCGGGCGGCCGGCTCGGGGATGCTGACGGGCTTGCCCGCCTTCGCCATGTCGAAAAAGCGCACGCGGTAGCCGGGCTGGAACAGCGCGCCGGGATCGCGGTCGATATCCCACATCTTGACGGGCGTGGTGCCGATAATCTGCCAACCGCCGGGGCTCGCCTGCGGATAGACGCCGCTGAAGGCGCCGGCCAGCGCCACGGAACCGGCCGGAATGCGAGTGCGCGGGCTTTTGCGGCGCGGCACATGCAGCGCGGCATCGCCGCCGACGAGATAGCCGAAGCCCGGCGCGAAGCCGCAGAAGGCGACGGTGAATTCGCTTTCGGTGTGGCGGCGGATGACCTCTTCGACGCTGAGGCCGGTCAGATCAGCGACGTCGCCAAGGTCCTCGCCGTCATAGCGCACGGGGATTTCCACTAGATGCTCAGAGGGCGCGATCTTCGCCGAAAGATCGCGGGTGGCGATGCCTGCCGCGATATCCGAAGATGAGACTTTTTCCGGGCGGAAGCGGATCATCAGCGTGCGGGCGGCCGGCACCATTTCTTCGATGCCGTCGATCGGATCAGCCTGCAAGGAGGCGAAAAGGGCAAGCGTCTCGTCGAGATCGACAAGCTCGACGAGGATGGTGGTCAGGCTGACGGGTAGAAAACGCATCGAACCCTCACGCGTGATAGGCGGAATCGGGAATATCGGTGATGAACATGTAGCCCGGCGCATGGGTGATGGCGAAGGGCACGCCCGAAGCCATCACGGCCGCCTGCGGGGTGACGCCGCAGGCCCAGAACACCGGCACTTCGCCGGGCTCGATGCGCACCGCATCGCCGAAATCGGGCTTCGCGAGATCGGCGATGCCGATGTCTTCGGGCGAACCGACATGCACAGGCGCGCCATGCACTGCGGGAAAGCGGCCGGAAATCGTGGCGGCATCGGCAACGCGCGAGGCCGGGATCGGCCGCATGGAGACCACCATGTTGCCCTTCAACCGGCCCGCCGGACGGCAGGCCGTGCTGGTCAGGTACATCGGCACATTGCTCTTGTCCGTCATGTGGCGGATCTCGATGCCCGCCTCGACCATCGGTGTCTCGAAGGTGAAGGAGCAGCCGATCAGGAAGGCGACGAGGTCGTCACGCTCCGCCCAGGCGGCGGTGGCGTCAGGCGTTTCCTCGGCAAGCTTGCCGTCGCGCCAGATGCGGTAGAGCGGCAGGTCGGTGCGCAGGTCCGCACCGGGCGCCAGAAGCGTCGTCGGCGAGCCCGGATCGGAGACGTCGAGCACCGGGCAGGGTTTCGGATTGCGCTGCGCATAGAGCAGGAAATCGAAGGCCCAGTCGCGCGGCAGCACGATCATGTTGGCCTGGGTGAAGCCCGGCGCGATGCCCGAGGTGGGCGCGACGAACCCACTTCTATAAGTAGTCCTCGCCCGGTGAGCGGCTGAAGCATCAACGTGGTCGAGATAGTCGGTCGGAAGCGTCATGGCCGCACCTCACGCCTTGTCGGCGAAGGAGCGGATGGCGATGCCTTCCGCCTCGAAGCGGCGGCGGATTTCCTGGGCGATGGCAACGGCACCGGGGCTGTCGCCATGCACGCAGATCGATTGCGCCTCGATGCGGATCGTGCTGCCGTCGATGGCTTCGAGCGTGCCCTCGCGGGCGAGCTGCACCATGCGGTCGGCGATCGTCTTCTCGTCATGCAGCACGGAGCCGGCTTCACGACGGGAAACGAGTTCGCCCTTCGGCGTGTAGGCGCGGTCGGCAAAGGCCTCCGCGACCACGGCAAGACCGGACTTGCGGGCGAGATCGAGGATGGGCGCATTGGCAAGGCCCATCAGGATCAGCGAGGAATCCACCGCCTTGATGCCATCGATGACCGCCTGCCCCTGTTTCGCATCATAGGCGATGCGGTTGTAGAGCGCGCCGTGCGGCTTGACGTAGCGCACCACCGTACCGGCGGCGGCCGCGACGCCCTTGATCGCGCCGATCTGGTAGATGACGTCGGCGATCAGCTCCTCGGGCGTGGCGTCGAGATCGCGGCGGCCGAAGCCGACGCGGTCGGGATAGGAAACATGGGCGCCGATGACGACGCCGTTTGCAGCCGCCGCCTTCACCGTGCGGAAAATGCCGGCCGGATCACCGGCATGGAAACCGCAGGCAATGTTGGCGGAGGAGACGACGGCAAGCATCGCCGCGTCGTCACCCATGCGCCAGGCGCCATAGCTTTCGCCGAGATCGCTGTTGAGGTCGATCGCTGTCATTGTTTCCTCCCTCTTCTTTTAGAGACCCAGCAGTCCGAAGATCGTGCCGGCCGACTTGTAGCCCATATACCATGTGAGCGCGCAGACCAGGGCGCCGAGCACCAGCAGCCAGCGCGGATAACGATAGCCGCCCATCAGGTCCTCGCGCTTCCATGCGGCGAAGAGGAAGATGCTGAGGCCGATCGGCAGGATGAGACCGTTGAGGCCGCCGACGAAGACCAGCATGGCAGCGGGCGGCGTGGTCATCAGCAGGTAGGAGATGAGCGAGATGGCAATGAAGACCACGGTCGCGAGATTGCGGGCTCGCTCGCTGATATCCTGCTTGAAGACCGTGATGAAGGAGACGGACGTATAGGCCGCACCGATGACGCTGGTGATGGCGGCGGCCCAGAAGATGATGCCGAAGAGGCGCAGGCCGAAATCGCCGGAGGCTGCCTGGAAGGCCTGTGCGGCGGGGTTTGCCGCCTGACTTGCCGTATCGATGACCACGCCGCTGGCAACGACGCCCAGAATGGCGAGGAAGAGCACATAGCGCATCAGGCCGGTGACGGCGATGCCGGTCAGCGCGGCGCGGGTAACGGCCGGCAGGTGCTCCTGGCCGACCATGCCGCGGTCAAGCAGGCGGTGCGCGCCGGAATAGGTGATATAGCCGCCGACCGTGCCGCCGACGATGGTGGTGATCGTGGCGAAATCGATCGTATCGGGCAGGAAAGTCTGGAACAGCGCGTCACCGACCGGCGGGCCGGAGACGAAGGCGACATAGAGCGTCAGAACGATCATCAGGATACCGGCGAAGATGATGAAGCGGTCGACGGCAAGACCCGCGCGCTTGGACAGAAAGATGCCGATCGAAAAGACGGCGCTGATCGCCCCGCCGATCTTCGGATCCAGCCCGAAGACGGCATTGAGGCCGAGACCGGTACCGCCGATATTGCCGATATTGAAGAACAGGCCACCGACGATGACGAGAATGGCGAGCAGGTAGCCCGAACCGGGGATCGCCGCGTTGGCGACATCGGAGGCGCGCATGCGCGTCAGCGTCACGATGCGCCAGATGTTGAGCTGCACCACGAAATCGATGATGATGGAAGCGAGGATACCGAAAGCGAAGGCGGCACCGAGTTTCGTCGTGAATGTCGCCGTCTGGGTGATGAAACCGGGACCGATGGCGCTGGTCGCCATCAGGAAGATCGCGGCGACAAGCGCCGAGCGATAGGATTTGACGGTTTCGAGGCCCTGCGCGACCACGCTCTGGCCCGCAGGTGCTGCTGCATTCCGTTCCATGAGATTTCTCCGCTCTCACGCACCCGCCCCTCGCGGATGTTTCATGCCCAAATGATGGACTGCTACACAAAAATGTCAATATTGTTCAACAATATTTCTATATCGTTCCTTATTATCGCCGCTTTACCAATCACATAGCACGGGATTCGCCACAATTTTCGGCGCCACCGCCCCCGCATTCATGCTAAGGGCAGAGGGGAAAGAGGGTCACCGGGCATCATCTGCCCGGGCGGGGAGAAGAGCATGACGGAAGACGGAGAAGGCCTGCCGCTGGCGGACCGGTTGGCGCGGCACATTCGCACGCTCCTGATTTCAGGCGAGCTTTCGCCCGGCCAGCGTCTGTCGGAAGCCGCCTTCAGCGAACGCTTCGACGTCTCGCGCAATTCGCTGCGCGAAGCCTTCCGCCTGCTCACCAAGGACGGGCTCTTGCGCCACGAGGCCAACCGCGGCGTCTTCGTCACCGTGCCCTCCATGGCCTCGGTCATCGACATCTACCGGGTGCGGCGCATGCTTGAATGCGGCGCGCTGCGCCAGGCCTGGCAGCAGCATCCGGCAATCCGCGTGATGCGCGAAGCCGTCGCTAACGGGCAGAAAAAGCGCGATGCGGGCGACTGGGTCGGCGTCGGTAGTGCCAACATGATCTTCCACGCCGCCATCATCGACCTTTCGGACAGCGCGCGGCTCACCGAATTCTACGAGCGCATCTCGGCGGAACTGCGCCTGTGCTTCGGGCTCCTCAACGATCCCGAGCACCTGCATTCGCCCTTCGTCGACATGAACGACGCGATCGTCACCCTTCTGGAGCAAGGCAAGCCGGCGGAGGCGGCCGCCCAGATGGAGACCTATCTCAACCTCGCCGAACGCACGATGCTGAAGGCGCTTGAGCGCGCCGAGCAGGCTTAGAGCAATTCCAGCAAAAGTGCGAAGCGGTTTTGCGTCCGGAATTGCGTAAAACAAGAAGCTGGATCGTTTCTGCGCTTCGAAGAAACGCCAAAACGATCTAGGCGACGTCGGCGCGACGCAAGGGGATAACCGTGCCCGAAGCGTCCGGCAGAAAGGGCTCCGGCCGGCCGAGGAAATAGCCTTGGGCGTAGTCGACGCCGATGGTGCGCAGCGCGGTAAGAATATCGGCATTCTCCACGAACTCGGCGATCGTTTTGCGGCCGGCGAGGTGCGAGATCTGGTTGATCATCTCGACCGTCATCCAGTCTGCCTTGTCCGTCAGCATATCGCGCACGAAGCTGCCGTCGATCTTCACATAATCCACCGGCAGGCGCTTCAGGTAGGTGAGCGACGACATGCCGACGCCGAAATCGTCGAGCGCGAAGCGGCAGCCCATGGCACGCATGGCGTTCATGAAGGCGATGGCCTCGTCCAGATTCTCGATGGCGCTGGTCTCGGTGATCTCGAAGCAGAGCACATTGGCCGGCACGCGGCTGCGGCGCAACATCTCGCGCAGGAAAGGCAGGAACGTGTCGTCCTTCAGCGTCAGGCCGCTGAGATTGATCGAATAGGTGCCGGACGCGGCCCCCATCCGCCGACCGATGATATCGAGCGCGTGGCGCACCACCCAGCGGTCGAGGGCCGGCATCAGGCCGAAACGCTCGGCCGCCGGAATGAAGGCGCCGGGGGCAAGAAGCTTGCCCTCCTCTTCCAGCCGCAGCAGGATTTCGCAATGTTCGGCCGGCGCGCCGCTGCCGTCGATCGTCGCGATTTCCTGGGAGAACAGCCGGAAACTGTCTTCCTCCAGCGCGCGGTGCAGGCGCTGCACCCAGTTGAGATTGGCGGTGAACTGGGTCTGCGCCGCGTCCGTCGTCTCGAAGACATGCACGCGGTTGCGGCCCTTTTCCTTGGCCATGTAGCAGGCGATATCGGCCGCCCTCAGCGCCTCCTGCAGCGTATAACTGCGGCCGCCGAGATGGACGACGCCGATGCTGGCGCTGATCGAATAGCGATGACCGTTCCAGACAAAATCGATCGCCTCGGCAATCTCGCGCAGCCTGAGACCAATGCGCAGCGCATCTTCCGGCGCGCAGTTCGGCAGAACGATGCCGAACTCGTCGCCACCCAGACGGGCCAGCAGGTCCGTGCCGCGGATCGCCTTGTCGAGATCGTGTGAGATGCGGCGCAGCAGCGCGTCGCCGGCCGCATGTCCCCCGTTGTCGTTGACGGCCTTGAACTGGTCGAGATCGATGAACATCAGCGCATGACGGCTGCCGGGTTCCTCCAGCGCGCGTGCAAGCCGCTCCTCGAAGAGCCGCCGGTTCGGCAGGCCTGTGAGGTCGTCATGGTTGGCATTGTGAGAGAGCTGCTCCTCGATATCGCGGCGATGCGCAAGAAAACTGTTGAGCCGCCATACGGTCAAAAGAATGAAGACGAGCGCCATGACGGCGTTGCTGACGAAAAGCACGGTCTGTACCTGCCGCGTGCCCTCCCCCAGCCGGTCGGAGAAGCGCTTCGTCAGGGGCGTCACCAGCGCATTGATCTCGTCGAGCTGGCGGATGATATCGCGCCGGTCGGCCTCGTTGATGTGGCGGGACGTATCGATCCCCTCGCCGATCGGCAGCAGCTGCATCAACACGCCTTCGGCGGTGCGCCAGTCGCGAATGCAGGCTTCCATGACCGGCAGCCAGCGGAAATAGCGGAACAGCCAGATGATGTTCGGAATGTCGTCGGGATGGTTGCCGCCGGCCAGGAAGCCCTCGAAGGCTGCACCGACATCGGGCTGATCCGCCTCGAGCGCCAGCCGCGCCGCGCGGTCGCCCATCGGTATCGCCATCGCCTGGTGATAGCGCGCGACGAAGGAGCGGTTGCCGGATTCGGCATAGCGGTTGAGATAGTAGAGCGCGTCATGCTGGCCTTTCGACCAGAGACTTTCGCCGCTGACGAAGGCCCGCAGCGACGACGTGACCTGTAGGCTGAATGTGGCAAGCGCCGTCTGGAGAAGGACGATGAGGACGAAAGGCCAGGCGACGGCGATGAGGCGCAGCGTGGTTCTGGGGGCTTGTGTCATACACAACCCCGGTTCTGCGGATCGCCGGCTGCCGTGGCGCAGGTCGTCTGCCTTTGCCTTGTCCCGTTCGCCCTCGTCTTGCCCACCCGTCTCATATGCGCATCCTTGCCCGTGATATCGCCCGGAAATCCGGACATCGCACCATCACGTCGGCAGCAGGGATTGGAGCATAAGAGCGTAATGAAAATGCTAATGCAACCATTAGATTGCAGTTTATCGCTCCATTCAGGACGCGTCATTTTCGGACAATCCCAAATGCAGGCAAAAAAAATGGGCCAGCGAAATCGCGGCCCATTGAAGTGTGAAGGTTAAAAACCTCCAGAGGGGAACAGCTGACGCGGCGGCACTGGGAGGAAAACCGCCATGTGCATCAACTGCGTGCACTATGCCCACTTTTTGACCGCTTGGAAAACATTTATTGTGCAATGCAGCTATGCAAATGCCGCGCTGCTCCGGGCAGGATTTCGCGACTGGCTCACCGCAGATTTTTCATCGGACGATGTCGCAAGACGGCCGGACCGTGCGTCCTTGGCGAAAGCGGGAGGAGAAACCGATGCCGAAGACCGACGACGACCTCATCTCTTTCGAACGGGACGGTGCGCCGCTGCTGCCGGTGCCTCGGGTGGAAGGCCATGTCGAAAACGACGGCGCGCGGATCTGGCATGCCGCCTTCGGCGCCGGGCCGGCTGTCATTCTGCTGCACGGCGGCCTCGGCCATGCCGGGAACTGGGGTAACCAGGTGCCCGCACTTGTCGCGGCGGGCAGGACGGTGGTCGTCATCGACAGCCGCGGCCACGGGCGCAGCACCCGCGATGCGGAGCCGTTTAGCTATGTCCGCATGGCCGGCGACGTGCTGGCGGTAATGGATCATCTTAAAATCGACAAGGCCAGCCTCGTCGGCTGGAGCGACGGCGCCTGCACGGCGCTGATCCTCGCCGACCGGCATCCGGAGCGCGTCAGCGGCGTCTTTTTCTTTGCCTGCAACATGGACCCGAGCGGCACGCTCGATTTCCAGCCGACACCCTTGCTCGACCGCTGTTTCCACCGGCACCGGCTGGACTATCAGGCCGTGTCCGCGACGCCCGATGCCTTCGACAGCTTTGTCGCGGACGTTTCCCGGATGATGCAGACCGAGCCGAACTACACCGCAGCGGACCTTGCCGGGATCACGGTTCCCGTCGCCATCGTGCTCGGCGAACACGACGAGTTCATCCGGCCAGAACACGCCGCCTATCTCTCGGCAACCATCCCGCAGGCCACACTGACCACCCTGCCCGGCGTCAGCCATTTCGCACCGCTGCAACGGCCGACATTGTTCAACGCCGCCGTCTTGCGCTTCCTCGACCGGATCAGGGACTAAGCCCGCGCCAGCATCGCTTCGGCCGCCTTCTCCGCGATCATGATCACGGGCGAATTGGTGTTGCCGGAAACGATGGTCGGCATGATCGAGGCATCGACGACCCGCAGCCGGTCGAGCCCGTGCACACGCAGCTTCGCATCCACCACCGCCATCGGGTCGCTGCCCATCTTGCAGGTGCCGACGGGGTGGAAGATCGTCGTGGCGATATCGCCGGCGCGGCGGATCAGCTCCTCCTCGCTCTGGTACTCGCGGCCGGGCAGCATTTCCTGCGGGCGGAATTGCGCGATCGCCCTGGCCTGCATGAGGCTGCGGGCATGGCGGATGGATTTGGCCGCCAGCAGCCTGTCGCCCGGCGTCGAGAGATAGTTGGGCCGGATTTCGGGCGGCAGCGCCACATTGGGCGCCGTCACATGCACCGTGCCGCGGCTTTCGGGCCTCAGATTGCAGACCGAAACCGTCACCGCCGGATAGCGGTGCAGCGGCTCGCCGAGCCGGTCGGTGCTGAGCGGCTGGACATGGTATTCGAGATCGGCCGTGGCGACGGCCGGGTCGCTCTTGGCGAAGATGCCGAGCTGGCTCGGCGCCATGGAGAGCGGGCCGGAGCGGCGAAACGCATATTGCAGCCCCATGCCGGCGCGGCTGAAGAGGTTGTGATAGAGCTGATTCAGCGTGCGCGCGCCCTCGATCTTGAACACCGTGCGGATCTGCAAGTGGTCCTGCAGATTCTCGCCGACGCCCTTCAACTCGTGCTGCACGGAAATGCCGAGATCGGACAGCAGGTCCGACCGCCCGACACCCGAGAGTTCCAGAATTTTCGGCGAGTTGATCGCCCCGGCCGACAGCGCAACCTCACGCGAAGCGCGGGCAATACAGAGCCGGCCGTTGAGGCGGAAACGCACGCCCGTCACCGTCTTGCCGTCGAATTCCAGCCGTTCCGTCTCGGCACCAGTCAGGACGCGCAGGTTCGGGCGCTTCATCGCCGGGCGGAGAAACGCCTTTGTCGTGTTCCACCGCACGCCGCCGCGCTGGTTGACCTCGAAATAGCCGGAGCCCTCGTTGTCGCCGTCGTTGAAATCGTCGGTCTTTCGGATGCCGAGTTCTTCCGCCGCATCGCGAAAGGCATCGAGGATCGGCCAGGAGAGGCGCTGGCGCTCGACGCGCCATTCGCCGCCGGCGCCATGCATTTCCGACCGGCCGCGATAATTGTCTTCCGATTTCACGAAATAGGGCAGCACGTCGTCCCAGCCCCAGCCGGCATTGCCCGCCTGCCGCCAGCCGTCATAATCGGCCGCCTGGCCGCGCATATAGATCATGCCGTTGATCGACGAGCAGCCGCCCAAAACCTTGCCGCGCGGATAGTTGAGCGCCCGGCCGTTGAGGCCAGCCTCCGATGCCGTCTTCATCATCCAGTCGGTGCGCGGATTGCCCATGCAGAAGAGATAGCCGATCGGCACATGAACCCAGTGATAGCGGTCCGACCCGCCCGCCTCCAGCAGAAGCACGCGGTTCTTCGGATCAGCCGAAAGGCGGTTGGCCAGCACGCAACCCGCCGAACCGGCACCCACAACGATAAAATCGTAAGTGCCCTCGTCAGCAGGCGTTTCATTGACAGGATGGTTCACGCCGCAACTCCCGTTGCCATGTTTTCCGAAGCCGCCAGCCGCCGCCACAGCGGCGTCATCGCTTCGGCAATGTCCGTGTAGAGCGCGTAGCGCCGTGCATAGTGTGCGGCAAGGCCGGCATTCGGCCTGTAGTGCCGCTCCGTCCGCACCATGGCCTCGGCCCCTTCAGTGAAATCGGCGAAGAGGCCGACGCCCGTGCCGGCCGCAATCGCCGCACCCAGCGCACCCGTCTCCCGCGACGCCGCAACCGAGACCGGCACGCCGAGTACATCCGCAAAGATCTGCGGCCAGAGCTTGCTGCGCGAACCACCGCCCGACAGCACCGCCTCCTCGAAGGTCGCGCCCGCCTTGCGGATCGTCTCGACATGCTGGCGATGGCCGAAGGCGACACCCTCCAGCAGGGCGCGGATCAGGTGGCCCTTGGTGTGCCAGCCGGCCATGCCGTAGAAGCCCGCCCTTGCATGGCCATCCTGCTGGGCGCCGTAGAGATAGGGATGGTAGAGCGGATCGTCCGCCGCAGGCTCCACGGCTGCCGCAAGCGCACAGCAGGCATCGAAGGGCGAGACGTCGGCATGGTGGTCGCCCTCGAAGAACTCCCGCACCAGCCATTCGAGATTGGCGGCCGAGGTGGCGCTGTTTTCCATCGCCATGTAGCGGCTGCGATCAAAGGTGGAGGACATGAAGACCGGGCCTTTCAGGTCAGGGCCGTCGATGATCACCTGGTTGATGCTCCACGTGCCGGCAATGATCGAGGCGCTGCCCGTGCGTGAAACGCCCGAGCCGAGCGCCGAGGCGACGACATCGAACAGGCCGCCGATGACGGGCGTGCCGGCGGCAAGCCCGGTTTCTGCCGCAACGGCCTCCGTCACATGCCCGGCAATGTCGGCACTTTCGATGAGCGGCGGCAGGAGGTCCATGCAATCGCCGAGACCATAGGCCTCCATTAGCGTCCTGTCATAACGCCGGGCCGCCAGGTCGAGCAGCCCGGCACCGGACATGTCCGAAACCTCGCTGACACGCTGGCCCGTCAGGCGGTTCACCACGAAATCCTTGGAATAGAACACCGTGCCGATGCGCTTGAAGACATCGGGCCTGAAGCGTTTCAGCCAGGCGAGCAGCGTCGGCGTCTGGGCCGGCCAGGGGCGTTGGCGGGCGATCGGATAGGTGCGATCGCCGACCCCTTCGGCCAGCCATTCCTCGACCAGACCGGTGGCGCGTGTATCGATCGACTGGATGCCGATCAGCGGCGCGCCATCCCGGTCGAGCGCATAGAGCCCGTTGCCATGGCCGGCGCAGCCGATCGCGGCGATATCACCAGCGGCGATGCCCGCCTTGTCGAGGCAGGTGCGGATGACGCGCCGGGCGTTCGCCCAGAGTTCACCGAGGTCACGCTCGACATGGCCGGGGCACGGCATGCGGCTGTGCCCCTCCTCCCCCGCGTGGGCGATCTCGCGGCCCGCAAGGTCGAAGATGACAGCCTTGATGACCGTGTTGCCCGCATCGAGCCCCAGAAGATATTTTTGCATGCAGAACCCCTCCCAGGTTCAGTTCACTCGCGCGATTGCGGGACATCGCCTCGTGGATGTCCCGCAATCGTCAGGCATCTCATCCCTGCCGATAGAGCGCGTAGGCCTCCTCGCCGCTCGCGTCCCTGTGGATGATCGCCATCAGCCCGCGCACCACGGCGCTCGGATTGGCGTGCTGGTAGATGTTGCGCCCATAGACCATGCCCATTGCGCCCTGCTGCATCAAGGCGGCAGATTTCGCAAAGACCGCGGAAAGGTCTTCCTTACCGCCGCCGCGCACCAGAACCGGGCAGCGCGCCGCCTCGACGACACGATGGAAATCCTCGGCATTGGTGGTCGGGTCGGCCTTGACGATATCGGCGCCCATCTCGCGGGCAAGCCGCGTCAGCGTGACGATCTTGTCCGCGTCGCCATCGACCATGTAGCCGCCGCGCTCGGTGACGGGCTGCATGACGAGAGGCTCGATCATCAGAGGCATGCCGTATTTCTCGCAATCGGCGCGCACGCGCGCGATGTTCTGCACGCATTGGCGGAAGAGGTCCGGCTCGTCCGGCAGCATGAAGAGGTTCACGACCACGCAGGCCGCATCCATCTGGAGCGCGCCGATCAGCGGCTCGGCCTCGTTCTGCAGCACGGCCCACATGGCGCGGTGACGGATACGGTTATAGGGATTGCCCATGTCGATGCGCATGACCAGCGCCGGTTTGTCCTTGCCGGGAAGGTCCTGCAACAGGTCAGCCTGGCCGTAGTTCATCTGGATGGCATCCGGCCCGGCCTCGACCAGCGCCTTCACCACAGCCGGAACATTCTCCAGCCCGTCGAGGAAGGACGGCTCGTTGCAGACGCCATGATCGATCGCCACGTCAAGGCAGCGTCCGTTGCCGAACAGCCGGTTCATCCGGACTTTGCGGTTGTCTCGCATACTTCACTCCTGTGTTCATTCCGTGCGGAAAGGGTTTGTTCGGTGACGCCGTGGCGTTCACCCATGAGATCGAGAAAACGGCTGCGCTCTTCGGCTGTCCTTTGCGCAGACCAGCCTTTTTCGGCGGCCAGCAAGTCAAGCACGGCCTCGGCCATGGCAAGTGACAGATCGCCCGAGATCGCCAGCGTCGTGCGGCGCAGCAGCACATCGTCCAGATGCTCGGCCGCCTCGGCGCGGATGAGATATTGCAACTCCCGTGCGCTGTAGAGCGCGTGCGGCAGCGGGTGGTCTGGTTTCGCCGCGATGAAACGGGCGATGTCCGCAGCCTCTGTGCCATAGCGCTCGAACAACACCGTGACACGTGCGGCGGAAAGGCCCGTCGATGCGGCAAGCTCACGAATCCAGCTCACCGGGTCTTTCGGGAAGACGCGCCCGCCGCCGATCGCCCGTTCCGCCGTATCGACACGGCGCTTCATGTCCAGCTGGTCCAGCGCCATGTCGGCGGCGAGTTCGCCGAAGGAGCGGAAGGTCGTCCACTTGCCGCCGATCATGCACAGCACCGGCGGCCCGCCATTCTGGCCGTCCAGCATCGTGCAGAAATGATCGCGCGGGATGCGGCCGGTAAAGCTGTCCTTGCTCGCCGGCAGCGGGCGCACGCCGGCGAACTGGAAGACGACCTCCTCCGGCCGGATCTTTGCGCCCGGCAGCACGAAGGCGAGCGATTGCAGGATGTAGTCACGCTCGTCCGCCTCGCAGCGCACCGTGCCGGGATCGTCGACGCGGATGTCCGTCGAGCCGACCAGTACCTTGCCGAGATAGGGGAACAGGATGCAGATGCGTCCGTCCTCGTTCTCGTAATAGATCATGTGGCCGTCGAGCGTGTCTCGCAGCGCGGGATTGTCGATGATGAGGTGCGAGCCCTTGGTGCCGCCCATCAGCGGCGCCGGCCGTCCCTCGTCCGCAAACAGCGTGCCGTTGGCAATGTCGATCCAGCCGCCGGTGGCATTGATGATCAGCCGCGGCTGGACTGGCAGCACTTCGCCGGAGAGGCCATCGCGCAAAAGATAGCCGCTGCCGCTGGCCTCCACGGTCGCGTAGTTCAGCGCCCCAGCATTCGGGCCGGCAGACAGGCCGTCGCGCAACAACTCGATGCCGATGCGCTCGGGATGGCTGACCCAGGCGTCGTAATAGGTCGCGGAATTGCGAATCGACGGATTGAGCGCCGGCCATTTCGAGAGCGTTGCTCTGCGGCTGCGGAACTCGTGTTTCGGCATCAGCGCGCGCTTGCGCGTCAGGAAATCGTAGATGCCGAGGCCCGCCTTGATGGCAATGGCGCCGCGCCGGCTCGGGCGACGGGTGAGGCCAAGGAAACGCACCACGCCATTGGCGAGGCCGGAGAAGGTGTCGAAGATCGGCACCGTGGTCGGCAGCGGCGCGACATAGTGTGGTGCGTTGCGCAGCAGCCGGTCGCGCTCGACGAGCGATTCCTTGACCAGGCTGAACTCGCCGTTTTCCAGATAGCGCAGCCCGCCATGAACCATGCGCGAGAGCGCCGCACTCGCGCCGGAGCAATAATCCGCCTTCTCGACGAGCAGCACGTTGACGCCCTGCAGCGCCAGCTCGCGGAAAACGCTGAGCCCGTTGATGCCGCCGCCGAGGACGCACACGTCCACCTTCGGGCTCTGGCGGAGCCCGTGCAATGTCTCTGTCCGGTTCATGATGACAGTCCGTTATCCGTCCATACTGGCCAATTTTGCCGCGATACCGGCGTCGATGGCCGCAAGATCGTCCTTGTCGAGCCGAAGCGTTCCGGCCCGTGCATTGTCGAGCGCTTGCGCCGGGTTTCGAGCGCCGCAGAGCGCGAAAGTCACGCCCGGCTGCGCCAGCGTCCAGGCGATCACCACCTGCGCAATGCTGGCGCCATGCCGTTCCGCCACGGGGCGGATCGCGTCGGAGAAATCCTTCGCCTTCTGCCGGTTGGCGACGGAAAAGCGCGGATTGTCCTTGCGCTGGTCGTCGCCGGCGAAAATGCGGTCCGGGCCGATTGTGCCGGAGAGCAGGCCGAGCGCCAGCGAGGAATAGCTGAGCGTCGCCACGCCGTTTTGAAGGGTGAGCGGCAGCAGGTCCGCCTCGATCTCGCGATCGATCATGCTGAACCGCTCCTGGATCGCGTCGAGCGATCCGGTCTGGATGTATCTCTCGAGTTCCGACCTGTTGACGTTGCTGGCGCCGATCGCCCGGATCTTTCCGGCCTGTTTCAGCTCCTCCAGCGCCGCGACAGTCTCCTCGATGGGCGTCGTCGGGTCCTGCCAGTGGGTGATGTAGAGATCGATATAGTCAGTGCCGAGCCGGCGCAGGCTTTCCTCGACCTCGTGGATGATCCCGTCCCGGCCGAGATAGCGGTGGACAGGCTTGCCTTCCTGATCGAAGAAATGGTTGCCCTTCTGCGTATGCCAGACAAGGCCGCATTTCGTGGCAATGACAGCCTTGTCGCGCCGCCCTGCAAGGGCCTTGCCGACGATCTCCTCCGAGCGGCCGAGGCCATAGGCGGGCGCGGTGTCGATCAGCGTCACGCCGGCCTCGAGCGAGGCCTGGATGGCGGCGATGGATTGCGCCTCGTCCGTGCCGCCCCACATCCAGCCGCCAATGGCCCAGGTGCCGAGGCCGACGGCGGAGGCTTTGACGCCGGAACGTCCGATCGGACGGGTCAATTGTTCGCCGCTCATGTAGAAAATCCTTCTTCGGATGCCAGTTCGAGAATGCGCGCGCCCGTCGCCTCGTCGGTGACGAGCGTGTCGAGATGGTTGCCGCGCAGCACGCTGAGGATCGAGCCGGCCTTGTTGAGACCGCTGGCCACGCCGATCTTCATCGGGATGGATTCGAATTCCGTCAGCGTCAGCGAGACGAGCGCGCGGTTGAGGGAGTAGTCGCAGACCCGGCCCTCGCCATCGAGCAGATGGGCGAGCAGTTCGGCGCTCGCGCCGGACTGTTCGATGGCGTTGCGGTCCTCGCTGGAGGAGGGATGCAGGTCATAATAGGTCGAATCCTGGCTGAGGATCGAGCCGATGCCCACCACCGCGACCTTGGCCTCGCGGGCCCGCTGAAAAACATCGGCGACGGAGCGCATGTTGATCAGCATCGCGCGCTGCGCGGCATCGTCGGCAAAGAGCGGCGCGTGGATCTGCCAGGAGCGGCCGCCCAGCCGGTCGGCCATCAGCGTCGAGACGTGGTTGACGTCGGTATAGTGTTTTCCCTGCACGCAGCCGGTCGCGGGAATGACCTCGACATCGTAGCGGCGCGCGGCCTGCAAACCGGCGACGACGGCGCTGACACCCTTGCCGCCAGTGATGCAGATCGTGTCGCCATCGGCGATCTCTTCGAGAAGCAAGCGTGCGGCCGCCTCCCCCACCGCCAGAAGCGCGGTCTGCGGATTGTCCGAGACGGTCGGCACCACCACGGCGCGGCTGATGCCGCCGAGCGCGAGCAGCCGCTCCTCCAGATCGACCAGCGGCTCCATCGGCGACTTGATCTTGATCTCGACCAGACCGAGCTGGCGACCGCGCTTGATGAGGCGGTTGACGGTGGCGTGCGACAGGCCGAGCTGGTCGGCGATCTGCGCCTGTGTCAGGCCTTCCAGGAAGTGCAGGACAAGCGCCTGGTGCATCTGGCGAGCGATGACGATCTCTTCGCGCGGCGCTGATGTCTTAGGTTTCAGTTTGGCGATCGGCATGTCAGCTGGCCTTCCGCTTGTGCATGAAATGATCGATGGAGACGGCGGCGAGCAGAATGCAGCCCTTGATCATATCCTGCCAATAGACCGACACATTGAGCAGGATGAGCGACGAGGTGACGAGCGAGAGCAGCGCCATGCCGAGGATGGCGCCGAGGACCGTGCCCGAGCCGCCGCTGAGCGAGGCCCCGCCGATGACCGCGGCTGCGATGATGTTCAGCTCCATGCCGGCGCCGAAGGTCGGCGTGGCAGCCCCGAAGCGGGACATGTAAATGACGCCTGCGACACCGGCGAGCGTGGAGCACAGCACCGTCACCCAGAATTTCACCTGGTTGGTCTTGATGCCCGAATAGAGCGCCGCCTTCTCGTTGCTGCCGGTGTAGAAGACCTTGCGGAAGGCGGTTGCCCGGCGCAGCAGGAAATCGAACAGGACGACGACCGCGACGAAGATCAGGATGACATAGGGAATGCCGTAGAAGGTGCCTTGCCCGACTTGCTTGAAAGCCGCCGGCAACGTGAAGAGCGAGAGCGGCGTGCCCTTGGTGATGATGAGGCAGAGGCCGCGCACGATCACCATGGCCGCCAGCGACGTGATGAAATGGTTGAGACCGACGACTGTGACGAAGAAGCCCATGATGCCGCCGATGGCGCTCGAGGCGAGGATGCCGATCAGCGAGGCCGTCCAGGGATCGAGCCCGGCGAGGAAGAGCGATCCCGACAGCACCATCGCGAAGCAGACGACGGAGCCGACGGCAAGATCGATGCCGCCGACGATGAGCAGGATCGTCATGCCGACGACGACGATGCCTTCGACGGAGAAGCTCATCAGCATGGCGCGGAAATTGCCGAGCGTCAGGAAGTGCGGCGAGGCGAAACTCATGATGATGCCGAGCGCCAGAATGATCGCGATCAGCCCGGCCTCGCGCATCGAGCCGATACGCTTGAAGGACGATGTTTTCGGCGCCGTACCCGCCATCGTGTCGATTGCCATTTCCCGCTCTCCCAGTTTCTTCTCACGCGGCATGATCGGCCGCCCTTGCCGCGCCGAGCCCGGAGGCCAGACGGATCACGGCTTCTTCCGACATTGCATCGGCCCCCAATTCGCCTGCAATGCGTCCCTCCCGGACGACCAGCACACGATCGCAAAGGCCGAGCAGTTCCGGCATTTCCGAGGATATGACGACGATGCCGATGCCCGAGCGCGCGAGATCGCGCAGCAGGCGGTGAATTTCGGTCTTGGCACCGACATCGATGCCGCGCGTCGGTTCATCCATCAGGATGACCTTCGGGTTGACGGCCAACTGCTTGGCGATCGCCACCTTCTGCTGGTTGCCACCCGACAGCGATTTGACCGGCGCTTCGACACCGCTCATGCGCACGGCGAGCCGTTTGGCAAAATCCTCCGCCAGCGTCGCCTCGGCGCGGCCGTTCAAGAGGCCGGCGGCATTGGTCAGCGGCTTCAGGTCTAGCACGGAAATGTTCTGGGCGATGGACATGTCGAGAAACACGCCGGAGCCCTTGCGGTCTTCCGAGAGATAGACGACGCCCGCTTTCACGGCGTCTGAATAGGAATGGATTTTTTGCGTCTCGCCATGCAGCCGCACCGCACCCGTGGTGCGTGGGCGAAGGCCGCAGATGCCTTCGGCGATCTCCGTGCGGCCCGAGCCGATCAGGCCACCGATGCCGAGGATTTCCCCCTTGCGCAGGCCGAAACTGACATCGTGGAAGCGCGTGCCGTCGCCGATGCCGTCGACTTCCAGAATGGTCTCGCCGGAGGCTTCATCGGCACCGAGCTTGTCTGGATAAAGCTGCGTGATCTCGCGGCCCACCATGCGGCGCACCACGTCGTCGGGCGTGACGTCGGCAATACGGTCTGTGCAGACGTAACGGCCATCGCGGAACACGGTCACGCGGTCGCAGAGCGAAAAAATCTCGGCCATGCGATGGCTGATATAGATGATCGAGATGCCGTTCGCCTTGAGGTCGCGGATAATGGAAAAGAGCTGCTGCGCCTCGGTTTCGGTCAGCGCCGCGGTCGGTTCGTCGAGGATCAGCACGCGGCAGTCGAGCGTCAGCGCCTTGGCGATCTCGACGAGCTGCTGGCTGGAAATCGGCAGGTCCGCGACCTTGCGGCGAACATCGATGGCGGCGAGACGGTTCATCACGGCCTGCGCATCGCGCTCCAGCGCGCGGTAATTCATGAAGGGCGAGCGGCGGCGGTTGGTGGCCGCCATGAACATGTTTTCGGCGACCGTCGCATCCGGGCAGAGCGCGATTTCCTGATGCACCAGGCCGATGCCAAGCGACTGGGCGACGGCGGGGGAGCTGATGCGCACCGGCTGGCCATCGACGCGGATTTCACCCTCGGTCGGCTGCAGCACGCCGGCGATGATGTTCATCAGCGTTGACTTACCGGCGCCGTTTTCGCCGCAGAGCGCATGGACCTCGCCGCGTTCGAGCGTGAAGCCGACATCCGTCAACGCCTTCACCGCCCCGAAATGCTTTGTCACGCCATGAATGGTGAGCACCGGCTCCGCCATCGTCTTCCTCCCTCTCCTTTCGAGACCATCCGCGCCGCGAGGCGCGGATGGTATTCGCTTGGGAGATTACTCCTCGATACCCTTGGTGCCGCGGCGCTTCAGGTACTTGTCCCAGTAGAAATCGTCGGCGTTTTCGGCCGTGACGATCGACAGGCCGTTGTCGACGACCGGAATGCTCATGGGGTTGAAGCCCGAGCGCTTGGCGTCGTTCATCGGGTCGATGAGTTCCGGGTGCTTGGCGAGCCACAGCAGCATGAAGCCCATATAGCCCTGCATGCCCTGATTCGGGTTGATCGAGCCGAAGACTTCGCCGGCCTTGATCATGTCGAGGATATTGGCGTTGACGTCGGCGCACATGACGAGGACCTTGCCGCCGGCTTCCTTGTTGGCCTGTGCCGCGCCGATCGCCGAGTTGGCTTCCGGCATGAAGACCGCGCCGAGATTCGGATTGGCCTGGATGAGGCTCGACAGACCCTGATAGGCCTTGGTCGGATCCTGATTGGAGGCCGCGCGGCCGACGAGCTTCATGTCCGGCCACTTCTCTTCCATGCGGGCGATGAAGGCAGCGATGCGCTTGTCGTGATTGTCCTGGCCGGGGTTTTCGAGGACCGCATATTCGCCCTTGCCGCCCATCTTCTCCGCGATTGCATCGGCGGCATAGGAGCCTTCGCGGGTATTGTCCGAGGTGATGAACGAGACGCGCTTGGAGAGCGGCGAGTCGGCGGCAAACGTCACGACGGCCGTGCCCTGGTCGATGGCGCGGTTGATCGGCTCGATGAACGGATCGGAGTTCATCGGATGCACGAGAATGCCGGCTGGGTTCTGCGCCAGCGCCTGGTCGAAGGTGGCGATCTGCTTGTTGACGTCATATTCCGGCGTGCCGGTATATTCGGTCTCGCAGCCCAGCTGCTGGCCGGCCTGCTTGAACATTTCATAGACCGGGAACCAGTATTCGACGCCCGATACCATGACGTTCATGACGTATTTCTCGCCCGGCTTGCAGCGGAACGGATTTTCCGTTTCAGCAGCGGCAGCGCCGGCAAAAAGCGTGGTCGCAAGGACCGCCATGGCGGTCGTCGTGAAAAAAGTGCGCAAGTGTCCTCCTCGGGGCGCAAAGCCCCACCCAAAAAGCCCGTGGGCGTCGGTTTCGACGCCGCTGATCTCAGTGAAGACCGGGCTTCCTCCTCGAAGTCCGGTATGAGCACCTAAACGCAGGATGCATTGCGTGTCAATATAATTCACACAATGAAATATATTTCAGATTGTAGGGATGAAATCAAGGTCGCCAGCTGAAATATCTTTCACGGGCGACGATAGAAGGCAAGAACGCTCCGAAGATATGACGCGTTGGAAAATGCCGCCCATAGGCCGCCAGACGCAAATCTCGCTTCAGCGAGCCCCCTTTCGGTCGAAGCCTGGAATCACGTCCAGCAAGCCCCTGTGCGCCCGAGAGAAGCCCTGCTGCCTTGTTGGAAGCAAAGGAGGGCACTTCCGCCCTCCCTCGCATGTCAGGCCTTCACCCGCGTGGCCGCGGGGTCGTAGAGCGGTTCGAGATGGATCTTCGCGGGCGTGCGTTCCATGGCGACGACGAGCTCGTAGTCGCCATCGCCTAGAAATGCGTCGTCGACGCCATCCGCGCGGCGCACATAGCCGTAGCCGACATTCCGGCCCAGCGTGTAGCCGTAGCCACCGCTGGTGAGGTAGCCGACGGGCTCGCCGTTGCGCAGGATCGTCTCGCGACCGACCAGCACGATGTCGGGATCATCCACCGTGAAACCCGCGAAAGCCTTCTTGCGCGGTTCACCCTGGGCGGCTTCAAGGGCACGGCGGCCGAGGAAGTCGGTGTTCTTGCGCAGCTTCACCGCCCAGCCGAGGCCTGCATCGAAGGGCGTGTCGTTCGGCGTGATATCCGAACCCCAGGCGCGATACCCCTTTTCGAGGCGCAACGATTCCAATGCGCGGTAGCCCACAGGGCGGATATCGTGCGGTGCGCCCACTGCCATCAGCGCATCGAAGACCGTTCCGATGGCCGTGATCGGCACATGCAGCTCCCAGCCGAGTTCGCCGACATAGGTGACGCGCAGCGCCCGGACGGTGTGGCCGGCAATCGTTATTTCCCGCACATGGCCGAAGGGGAAGGCGGCGTTGGAGACATCCGCATCGGTGACGGCGGCGAGCACGTCGCGTGCCTTAGGCCCCATCAGCGAGAGTGTGCCGAAATCCTCCGTGACATCGCGCAGGGTCACGTCGAGACCTTCGGGGATATGGTCCTCGATCCAGCCGAGATCGTGGGTGCGAAAACCGGTGCCCGTGACGATGTAGAATTTTTCCTCCGCAAGACGCGCCACCGTCAGGTCCGCCTCGATGCCGCCGCGGCTGTTGAGAAGCTGGGTATAGGTGAGCCGCCCCGCCGGCTTGCCGACATCGTTGGCGCAGATCCAGTCGAGCGCCTTCAGCGCATCCGGTCCCGTCATCTCGTATTTGGCGAAGGAGGACTGGTCGAAGATGCCGACGGCCTCGCGCACATGGCGGTGCTCGTCGCCGACGGCGGCAAACCAGTTCTGCCGGCCCATGGAATAGATATCCTTGGGCTCCACACCCTCAGGCGCGAACCAGTTCGGCCGCTCCCAGCCGAGCTTCGAGCCGAACACCGCACCATACGCCTTCAGGCGCTCATAGAGCGGCGAGACGACGCGCGGGCGGCCGCTTTCATATTCCTCGTGCGGGAAGCCGATCGTGTAGTGCTTGCCATAGGCCTCCAGCGTGCGGTCGAGCACCCATTGGCGATCCCGGTGCATGCCGGCGAAACGCCTGATGTCCACCACCCAGAGATCGAGCGGCGCTTCGCCATCGACGACCCACTGTGCCAGCACCCACCCTGCCCCGCCGCCGGAGGCGATGCCGAAGGCATTGAAGCCCGCGCCCACGAACATGTTCTTGCATTCCGGCGCAACGCCGAGAATGAAATTGCCGTCGGGCGTAAAACTCTCGGGACCGTTGATCATCTGCTTCACGCCGACCTTCTCCAGTGCCGGCACGCGGGCGATCGCCTCGACCATGTGCTGCTCGAAATGGTCGAAATCGTCGTCGAACAGGCGGAAGGCCCATTCGTCCGGCACGTCGCCGGTCGTCCAGGACTGCGGGTTCGGCTCGTAGCCGCCCATGACGAGGCCGCCGACCTCCTCCTTGAAATAGGTCCGGCGATCCGGGTCGCGGATCGTCGGCGCATCCGTCGAGAGGCCCGGCACCTTTTCCGTGATGATATACTGGTGCTTGACCGGCTGCAGCGGCACGTTGATGCCCGCCATCGCCCCCACCTGCCGCGCCCATTGGCCGGCGCAGTTGACGACCTTTTCGCAAGCGATATCGCCGAGCGTCGTGCGCACGCACCTGATGCGCCCGTCCTCCATGTCGAAGCCCGTGACGCGCACGTTCTCGACGATCCTGGCGCCATGCATGCGGGCGCCCTTGGCGAGCGACTGGGTGATGTCGGAGGGGCTTGCCTGCCCGTCCGTCGGCAGCCAGCTGGCACCGACGAGATCACCCACCTCCATCAGCGGCCACATCGCTTTCACCTCCTGCGGCGTCAGCAGGTGCATGTCCATGCCGAAGCTCTTGGCTGTCGTGGCGAGGCGGCGGAATTCGGTCCAACGGTCCTGGTTGGTGGCAAGGCGCAGGCAACCGCTCATCTTCCAGCCGGTGGCAAGGCCGGTCTCGGCCTCCAGGCCCTTGTAGAGATCGACGGAGTATTTTAGCACGCGAGTGATCGAGGCCGAGGAGCGCAGCTGGCCGACGAGGCCGGCGGCATGCCAGGTTGAGCCCGAGGTCAACGTGCTCTGCTCGAGGAGGACAACATCTGCCTTGTGGTCGCGCGCCAGGTGATAGGCCGTCGAGCAGCCGATGATGCCGCCGCCGATGACAACGATCTCGGCATGGGATGGCAGGGTCATGTCTTAGGTTTCCCGTATAAGGTTCTGTAGTGGTAGAGCGCCTTGTCGAGGCGGTCGAGATTATCAGCGGTGTAGCCGACATAGTCGGCGCCGGGCGCGGTGAGGTGCAGCTCGGAGACCATGCTCCACATCGCCTCGCGCAGCAGCGAGGCGCATTGCATGGCGGCGTGCGAGCGGCGGATCGCCGGGTCCGGCGCGCCGCCGAAATAGGCGTCGAGGAAATCCTCCGCCTCGTCGGGCGAAAGCCCGGCATTGGAGGTAGTGCCGGCGAGATCGAACATGGCGGTGGAGAAGCCGGCATATTCGAAGTCGATCAGCCAGAGTTTTTGGCCGTCATCGAGAATATTAGCCGGCAAAAGATCGTTGTGACCGAAGACGATGGGCAAGGCCGCTTGCGCCACCTCCAACTCATCGGCCAGTGCGATATAGGCGGGCAGATGCGGCACCATGCGGCCATTTCCGGCCTTCAGCGTGCGCGCATAGTCGCGCACCACGTGGAAGGGCCAGAACAGGAAGGCCGCGCCGCTGATTTCGGCCGGCATCTGTGTGTGAAAGCGGCGGAGGAGATCGGCGACGCGCCGGCGCTCGCCCGCCACATCCCCTGCCCCGAAGGTTTTCGCGCCGAGATAGGCCGAGACCATGATGCCGGGCTCCGCATAGCGCACCTCCGGCCCGAAGCCTGCTGCATGGGCCGCCCGTGCCGTCATCAGCTCGCGATCGCGGAAGACATGATGGAAGGGATAATCCTTGCCGAAACGCACGACATGGCGCCCCGCGCCGTCGCTGACGACATAGCTCTCGTTGCTGATGCCGCCCTTCAGCGGCGCAATCGTGATCCGGCCCTGCCAGCATGGCATCGCACGAATGCGATCTTCCACGGCGCGGCTGAGCTCGATGTGACCGTCCATCAACGCCCTCCCCCCAATGGTGTCACGGACTTCTGCCGCAAACCGTCCCGAAGCGCCGTTCCCTTTGGCCTTATTGGTCGCTTCGGTTGGCAATCTCATGCAGGATGAAACCGGGTGTCAATCCTGAAATGTGGCTTTTTCTGTTTTTGTGACTGCTTTTGCCGCTTTCTTGCCAGATCGCTCCGGTGCGATTATGAAAGGATAAACGTCTCCGCGGGCCAGAAGACATGAACCACTCCAAGCGCCACAACGATATCCTCCGCCTTCTCCAGCAGGACGGCACGGTGACGATCGCCGACCTCGCCAAAAAGCTCGACGTGTCCCTGGAAACCGTGCGGCGGGATATCAAGCCGCTGACGACCAACGGCGCTGTCGTGAAAATGCACGGTGCGGTCGCCTTGCCCTCCCTGCTCGGCGAGGCACCGTTCGAAAAGCGTATGCGCGAAAACAGCGATGCGAAGAAGGCGATCGCCATCGCGGTCGCCGCGACGATCCGCGATGGCGATTCGATCATGCTGGATACGGGAACGACGACAAGCTATCTCGCCCGCGAACTGCTCGGCCACAGGCGGCTGACGGTGGTGACCAATTCCTCGGATATCGCCCGCACGCTTTCGACCGTCAACGACAACCGCGTCTATATGGCAGGCGGCGAGCTGCGCAGCGACAACGGTGCGGCCTTCGGTATTTCGGCTATCGAGTTCATCAGCCATTTCACCGTCGGCCATGCCGTCATCTCGACGGGCGCGATCGATGCCACGATCGGCATCATGGACTACGATCTGGAAGAGGCCGAATTCGCCCGCGCCGTGGTGGCGCAGGGTCGCCGCGCCGTCGTCGTGACCGACCACACGAAGTTCGGCCGGCAGGGTCTGGTGCGCGTCTGCGACTTCTCCGCCCTTACCGACCTCTACACCGACAAGGCCCCGCCCCGCGATGTCGCGGCGGCGCTGAAGACGGCGGGCGTCACCGTCAACCTCGCCCGCTAAGTTGCCTGCAGTAAACTAAAAAACCCGGCGATTGATTCGCCGGGTTTCGTGTTGTTCAGGCTGTGCGCACGATCAGAACGACGTGCTTGCCTTGAGCATGAACGTGCGGCCTGCGCCGTAGCCGCAACTCGATTCACTCTGGCACGATGCGACATACCGCTTGTCGAACAGGTTGGAGGCATTGAGCGCAACAGACCAATTGTCCTTTTCATAGCGGATCGCCGCATCCACGAGCGTGGCGGCAGGCACCTTCAACGTATTGGCATCGTTTGCCCAGGACTTGCCGACATGGCGCACACCGGCCGCAACGCTCAGGCCGCTGAGCGCATCGCTCTGGAAGGCATAGTCGAGCCAGAAGGATGCGGTCAGGTCCGGAACCTGAACGGGCGTGTTACCCACCAGTTCCGGCCGAAGGTCCTTGACGACGTCCATGTCGATATAGGTAAAGGCGGCAATGGCCTTGAGACCCTCGGTTACATTCGCCTGCGCGGAGGCTTCAAAGCCACGCGCTTCCACTTCGCCGATCGCATAGTAGCGGCTCATACCGCCGACGAATTCGGACTTGACGACATTCTCCCGCGTTATGTCGAAATAGGCTGCAGTAATAAGGGCATCCATGAAGTCGGGCTGGTACTTTACGCCCGCTTCCCATTGTTTGCCCACATCCGGATCCGGCAGGCCATTCACCGGATCGACCGACGTCGCCGGATTGAAGGACGTCGAATAGCTGACGTAAGGCGTGAGACCGTTGTCAAATTCATAGGCGAGCGCCGCCCGCCATGTGAACTTGCTGTTGTCGGTGTCGGTAGAGCCGAGAGCCGCCGCTGTCCGATCGTCGATTTTCGTGGAGACGAAATCGTAGCGCCCGTTCAGCGTTGCAACCCAACCGCCGCCGAACTTGATCTGGTCCTGTGCATAAATGCCGAGCTGATCACGCTTGAATTCGTTATCCGCATAAGGATCGAAAAGGTCCGGCAGATCGACATTGCCGTAAACCGGATCTTGCGGATCAATGTCCAGATCGCCGGGAACAAAGCCCCCTGTCGCCTGAACCTGGTCGATATCGTAATGCCGGTAGTCCAGACCGACGAGCAGCGTGTGCTCGAGTCCACCGGTTGCAAATTTGCCCTCAAGCTGGTTGTCGACCGTCAGCAGCCCGACATCGGTATCGTGTGCAAAACGGTAGCGGGCGATCTTGGTCGGATCGGCGAACGATGCGCCATTGGCGTAAAGCGCATCCTCCTTCAGTGAGACATTCGCGTAGCGAACGTTCTGGCGAACCGTCCAGCTGTTGTCGAACGTGTGCTCGAACTCGTAGCCGATCATCGCCTGCTGGCGTTCATAGGTGTCGAAGTCCTCATCGCCATAGAAGAAATCCCGCGGGATCCGTCCGAAGTTCGGCGAGTCGGCGACTGTCCCGACATAGGGCAGGAAGCCTGTGCTGGTGTGCGTCAGGTCGATGTTCTGGTAGGAGCTCAGGATCGTCAGGCTGGTGGAATCGTCGGGGCTCCAGGTCAGGCTAGGGGCGATCGTGCCGCGGAAATCCTTCGCGTGGTCGGTTTCCCAGCCGCCGCCGGAAAGTTTTCCGGTAACCCGATAGCTCAAGATGTCGCTGCTGCCGAGCTTGTCGCTGAAGTCGAGGCCGAGATAACCGTTACCAAAACTGTTGATGCCGGTTTCAACATAACGAAGCGGCTCATCGGTCGGGCGCTTGCTGATCATGTTGACAAAGCCGCCCGGGTTCCCGCTGCCATAAAGCACGGAGCTCGGACCTTTGATCACCTCGATGCGCTCGAGGAAGAACGGATCGACGAGGAAGGTGCCGAAGCCCGTCTGGAAAAGCGAGAGACCATCGAGGAACACTCCCGTCTGCTCGGCCTGGAAGCCACGAATGAAGAACCAGTCCGTGTCGGCGTCCGTGCCGTAGGTCGACGTGGTGACACCTGCCACGTAGCGCAGAGCCTCATCGATCTTCTGTGGGCTCTGGTCGTCGATCTGTTCGCGGCCGACAACGGTCACAGATTGGGGAACTTCGTTGAGCGCTGTCGTCGATTTCGTGCCGCTCCGGGTCGATTTCGCGACGATGCCCTTGACCGGATCGGTACCCTTGGTGTCGCCCACCGCCTCCCCCTGCTCGACGCGAACCTCTTCAAGACGGGTCACGCCTGCCGCATCCTGCGCGTAAGAGGGCGACGACGCCAGCAAGGCGATAGCAGCCGTTCCGCAGGCCAGAGCCATTTTCAAAGCATGCGGATTGTTGATTTTCTTGATCATTACAGACACCCCACTCACGCCGTCCCCTCTCCGGGCCGGCCACGATAAGATGAGTGATTAACTCAGTTTTAACGATTGGGATTGTCCCATTCCGCGAAAATTGAACGTTTTTGGGCAATTTTCCCGGCAGCGAAGATTCGCCCACAGGCCGCTTCAGCCGACATTCGCTTTCTGCCAATGAGCGGGCGTCGTTCCGAAATTCTTGCGGAAGACACGGGTGAAATGCGCCTGATCAGCGAATCCGGCGTCGGCAGCGATTTCCGTCAGGGACTGTTCACCCTTCAGAATCAACTGTTTGGCGTGCCGGAGGCGCGCATTCACCTGCCATTGATGCGGCGCGACGCCGGTCGACGCCTTGAAGGCGTGACTGAAATGGGACTGCGAGAGACCAATCAGGCTGGCAATTTCTTCGAGCCGGATATTGCGCAAGCAGTTTTCTTCAATGAAGTCCGTCGCGCGACGCAGTTGCCAGCCGGCAAGTTTGCTGCGTTTACGGCCGGGTGCCTTGGCAAACTTCATGACGTCGATGATCAGCGCAAGGGACAGACCGTCGCCATAGAGATCATGCAAAGGCTGCGGGTTGGTGATCTCCGCGGCGATCAATTGCGCCAGGGACAGCACTTTCGCGTCGGCAAAGAACAGCTGCGGCGTCAGCAGGCGCTCGGAATCGAGATCCTCGGCGAGCCGCCGGCTGATGGTCTCGACGTCGAAATGCAGGTCGAGATGGCGCATGAAACGGTGGTCGGCGAGATCCGCCCAGAGCTCGAAATTGGCGGGGATATAGGAAATCGGGCGACTTGCCCAATCGCCAACGGTCTCAATGCCTCCCGGTGCCAGGCGGGTGCGGGAAGGGCCGGGACCGCGCTTGTCGAGCAGGACGAACAGGCGCGGGTCCTGACCGACATAATAGCCGCCGGCGCGCGGCGCGCATTCGACATCCCAGACGTCGGCGACGATGCCATTCCAGTGCCGCCGGTTGAGGCCGCCGACCACCGAAAAGCCCTCGATCCTGTTTTGCATGCGCGGCTGGAATGTCATCCCGAATGCTTATTCCTTCATTTTTTTGTCAAGTTTTATCCTGAAATTGCGTGCGGCGCAATATCACCGAAAATAAGAAGGGCGACCCATGGCCGCCCTTCTCACTTCTATCCGGATGCCCGAGCTCAGTCCTCCTCCTGGAACACCTCTTCACGCTTCTTTTTGACCGACGGCAGGAAGACGACGACAAGAACCGCAAGCGCAATCGCCAGCAGGATTGCACTGATGGGTCGTGTCACGAAGGTCGAGGGATCGCCCCGCGACAGGATCATGGCGCGCCGCAGGTTCTCCTCCAGCAGCGGCCCGAGCACGAAGCCGAGCAGCAGCGGCGCGGGTTCGCAACGCAGCTTGACCAGCAGGTAACCACCAAGGCCGAACAAGGCGACGGCATAGAGGTCATAAACATTCGAGTTCACGCTGTAGACGCCGATCGAGCAGAACGCCATGATGATCGGGAAGAGCACGTAGTAGGGCACCGTCAAGAGCTTCACCCAGAGGCCGATCAGCGGCAGGTTCAGCACCACAAGCATCAGATTGCCGATCCACATGGAGGCGATGATGCCCCAGAAAAGCGTCGGCTGCTCGGTGGCGACATTCGGCCCGGGCACGATCCCCTGGATGATCATCGCCCCGACCATCAGCGCCATGACGGGATTGGCCGGAATGCCCAACGTCAACAACGGGATGAATGAGGTCTGCGCTCCCGCATTGTTGGCCGATTCCGGCCCAGCCACGCCGGCGATGGCTCCATGGCCGAACTCCTCCGGATGATCGGACACCCGTTTTTCCACCGTATAGGAGGCAAAGGCGGCGAGGATGGCCCCTCCCCCCGGCAGGATGCCCAAGGCTGAGCCGATGACCGTGCCGCGTAGCACGGGCGCTGCCATACGTTTAAAGTCGTCCTTCGTCGGCCACAGGCCGGAAACCTTCGCCATCACCAGGGTTCGGGTCTTCTCGCCTTCCAGATTGCGCAGGATTTCCGCAATGCCGAAAACGCCCACCGCGACGGCAACGAAGTTGAGACCGTCGGCATATTCGCGGATGCCCAAAGTAAACCGCGGCGTGCCTGTATAGATATCCGTCCCCACGAGGCCGAGAAGCAGGCCGAGCGCCACCATGGCCAACGCCTTGACGATGGAGCCATGGGCCAGCGCAATGGAGGAAACCAGGCCGACAACCATCAGCGAGAAATACTCCGCCGCGCCGAATTTCAGCGCGATGGCCGTCAAGGGGATCGCGAAGATCGCCACGAGAAAGGTGGAGACCGTGCCTGCAAAGAACGAGCCGAGCGCCGCGATGGAGAGGGCCGCACCTGCCCTGCCTTTGCGCGCCATCTGGTATCCATCGATCGCCGTCACCGCAGACGAGGATTCGCCGGGCATGTTGATCAGGATGGCGGTGGTGGAGCCGCCATATTGCGCACCGTAGTAAATGCCGGCGAGCATGATCAGTGAGGATACCGGCTCTAGCTGGAAGGTGATCGGCAGGAGCATCGCGATCGTCGCCGTGGCGCCGATGCCGGGCAGCACGCCGATCAACGTGCCGAGAAGCACGCCGATGAGGCAGAAGGCGAGGTTCGCGGGCGACGCGGCCGTGGAAAAGCCAAGTGCGAGATTGCTGATAAGATCCATGGTGTGCCCTCCTAGAGCCGGGTCCAAGGGCCAAACCGCTCGAACGGCAGACCGAGGGCATAGCTGAACACCGCGACGGAAAAGAGCGTGATGGCCGCCGCCAAAACCACCGCCATGCCGGGCTTCATCCGGCTGGAGGCGAAGGCCGCGATGAGCGCTGCGAAGAACAGCGACGGTACAAAGCCGAGACCGCGCACCGTCAGCCCGAAAAAGACGGGTGCCGGCAGAATGAACAGCATGCCGCGCAATGCAATCGGCCCGATCGGCTCGCCTTGAACACGGGTTGCCTGCACGAGAACGATTGCACCCAAAAGCGTGAGGATAGCTGCCAGGAAAAGCGGGAAATAGCCCGGCCCCATGCGGAATGCCGTGCCGAGTTCCAGGTTAAGGCATTGATAAATAAAGAAGCATCCGAGAGCGATAAAGGTCAGGCCGCATATCGCATTGGTGGTGTCGAACTGCAGGTTTTTCATGGAATCCCCTTCTCCCGGCGTTCCCGGAAGCGCGCACAACGGATGGAAAGTGACAGCGTTGACTGCCGTCACTTTCCATCATTCAGTGGGTTTGATCAGTCGGCGTACTGGCCAGCGGCCTCGATCACCGGCTTCCACCGGGCGATTTCGCTCTCGAGCTTTGCCTTCAACCCAGCCGGTGTCGCGTCGGCGTCAGAGGAGGGGGCAGTGCCCAATTCGGCGAAGCGGGCGATAACGTTGGGGTCCTTCAGCGCCAACTGCAGCGACTTCGAGAGCCGCTCCGTCACCTCGGTCGAGGTGCCCTTCGGTGCATAGATGCCATGCCAGATGCCGACCTGGAAACCGGGGAGCCCACCTTCTTCGGCCGTGGGTATATCGGGCAGGTTGCCCAGCCGGGCGGGGGACGTCACGGCATAGGCCTTGATCGTCCCGCCCTGGATCTGCTTCGTCGTGTTGGTCGTCTGGTCGCACATAACATCGACCTGGCCGCCCAAAAGGTCGGTCATGGCAGGGCCGGTGCCCTTGTAGGGGACGGTGGTAAACTGCGTCTGGAGCGCGCTCATCAGCATCATGCCGCAGAGATGCGACGCCGCACCGATGCCGGCATTGGCCACTGTTACGGTGTCCTTGTTCGCCTTCATATAGTCGATCAGGCCCTTGAGATCGCCAGGCTCCAGATCTTTGCGGGCGACGATCGTCATCGGCACCTCGGTGACAAGGCCAACATATTCGAAAGCGTTGAGGGTGTCATAGGCGAGCTTGCGATACAGTGTGGCACTGGTTGCCATGCCGATATGGTGCAGCAGTAGGGTGTAGCCGTCGGGATCAGCGCTCGCAACACGGCCAGCACCGAGCGTACCGCCCGCGCCACCGACATTCTCCACCACGATCTGCTGGCCAAGATCCTTCGACATGGCCTCCGCGACAAGACGCGTGACCGTATCGGTGGGACCGCCGGCAGAGAAGGGAACGACCATGGTGATCGTGCGTTCCGGATAGGTCTGGCCGAGAGCCGACGTTGCGAGCAGGGTGGCGACAACAGCGGCGGAAACGCCAAACAGGGATTTCAAGGTCTTCATCAAATCCTCCCGAGATGAAACGACCAGCCGGTGCAGCTCCTCCCGCACCGTTTCTGGTTGTCGCCAGAGTGAATGATGACGTCGACGGGACAAGCCGATTGACCTAATGACCCGCTGTTTACGGCAGTAAACCCGATTTGAGTGGGTACCTTAGGGGACAAAGAGTCCACTCGATGGGTGGAAATCCACCCATTCAGGATCAGGCGTGGTCTTAAGAGGTATCGAAATGGGCATATTTGTCGAGCCCGTATTTCTGCATCTTCTCGTAAAGCGTTTTACGGGAAACCCCGAGTTGCTCGTAAACCGGCTTCAGACTACCGCCATGGGCAGCAAGTGCGCTGGCAATCAGTCCGCGCTCATAGGACGCCACCCGATCCGCAAGACGTTGCGGCCCGATTTCAGGCGTGCCGTCTTCCGGGTTGGGGGACAGGCCAAGTACCAGTCGGTCGGCGGCGTTGCGAAGCTCGCGGACATTGCCGAGCCAGCTACGCGTGGCAATATCCGTTATCAATTCCGGCGGCACGTCGATGTCATTGCGGCTATATCGCGCCGCGGCCTCACGTACCAATTGGAGGAAGAGAAGGGGGATATCGGCTTGACGTTGCGCAAGCGAAGGCACACGGAGCGTCGCGACATTCAGCCTATAGAAGAGATCCGCGCGGAAACGGCCGGTCGCAACCTCGGCTTCGAGATCGACTTTGCTTGTCGCAATGAAGCGCACATCGAGCGGGATCTGCTCGTTAGAACCGAGCCGCGTGATGACGCGTTCCTGCAGGACACGAAGGAATTTCGCTTGTAAATCAAAGGGCATAGAGCCTATCTCATCAAGCAGGATCGTGCCTCCACGGCCGTGTTCGAACTTGCCGTAGCGCGGCCGAAGCGCACCGGGAAAGGCGCCAGGCTCGTGGCCGAACAGCTCGCTTTCGATGAGATTCTCGGGGAGGGCGGCGCAATTGATCGCGATGAACGGTCGGTTTGCCCGGCTGCTGACATCATGCAAGGCTCGGGCCACGACCTCCTTGCCGACGCCCGTCTCGCCGATGATGAGTGTATCCGCATCCGTTGCGCCGATGGCTCGCAGTCTGTAGCGCAGGTCCACCATAACCTGGGTCCGTCCGGGTAGCCGCGCTTCGATGTCATCGCGCTTTCCGGCGACGGCACGCAGGCGGCGGTTCTCCAGCACAAGGCTGCGCCGGTCCATCGCGCGGCGAATGACGGCCGCCAGATGCTGCGCCGCAAACGGCTTTTCGATGAAATCGTAGACACCGGCGCGCATGGCGCTGACCGCGAGCTGCACATCCGCATGCCCCGTCACCAGGATCACCGGCACTTCGGGATCGACTTCGCGAATCCGCTGGAGCAGCGTCATGCCATCCATGCCCGGCATGCGTATGTCGCTGACCACGACACCGTCGAATGCATAGCCGACAAGCTCCAGCACCGGTTCGGCGCTCGAAAATGTCTCGACCGTGAGATCGACGAGTTCCAGGGCTTGCGCGGAGGAGCGGCGCATCTCCTCCTCGTCATCGATCAGAAGAACACGCGGTTCCGTCATTCCGCCGCCTCACGCGCAGCGTTCGCCGGGTCGAGCACCAGCTGGAACACCGCCCCACCATCGACATGGTTCGTCACCGATAGGTCTCCACCGAAGTCTTTGATAATATTGTAAGAAATGGAGAGGCCCAGGCCAAGTCCCTTGCCGACGCCCTTGGTGGTGAAGAAAGGATCGAAGATGCGCTCGGCGATCGCTGCGGGTACACCCGGTCCATGATCGCGTAGCGTAATGACAATGCGCCCGCCCGCTCGGCCAGCCGAAAGCAGAATTTTCCTGTTGTCCAGGCCTTCGACCGCATCCGCCGCATTGCCGATGATATTGACCAAGACCTGCTGCAAGCGCACCGGCCCGGCCTGAACAGCCAGACCGTCTTCCTCAAGCTGAGGCACCAGCTCCGCGTCCGCCGCCCTGAGCCGCGGCGCGACGATTTCAAGCGTGTCGGCGATCACACTCGAAAGGAGAACCGGGCCGAGTTTTTCATTCGGCTTGCGCGCGAAGTTGCGTAAGTGACGACTTATAGAAGCCATGCGATCGATAAGGCTTGAAATGCGACGGACATTGTCCTGCGCTTCGGGCATACGGCCGCGCTCCATCAGCAAGGCAGCGCTATCGGCATAGGTTTTTGCGGCGGCGAGCGGCTGGTTGAATTCATGCGATAGCGCTGCCGACATCTGGCCGAGGCCGGCCAATTTCCCGGCCTGAATGAGATCGGCCTGCGTCTTGCGCAATTCCTGTTCGGTTAATCGGCGCTCAGAAACCTCCAGCTCGATCTGCTCATTCACGCGGGCAAGATCGGCGGTGCGTTCTTCGACGCGCCGCTCCAGTTCGTTTTGGGTTTCCTCCTGCAAACGCAAGCGCTCCACCACCCGACTTCGGCGCTGCCAGAGAACGGCGCCGCCCAAACCGGTAAGACAGATGAAGAGCAAGATCGCGATCAGCGTCGTGCGGGCCTGCGCGCGCACCGATGCCGTATCAAACAGAACATTGACCGTCCAATCCGCCTCCGGCATGTATTGGGAAAGGCGAAGATATTCACGGCTTGCTCCACTCGACATGATGCTCATCAGATGTTGACCGTGGTAAACCGTCTCGTTCTGGGGGAGGGGGCGCAACTCGGCATCGGCATAACGCCGCGAGGCCTGCGTGCGCGCAAGTCGCGCCGCATCCAGTGGTAGAATTCCGGTATAGAGCCATTCCGGGCTCCCCGACATGAAAATGATACCCTCGGGATCCGCAACGAAGATCTTGTATTCTCCGCCGCGCCACGACGTCTCGATGGAATCGATATCCACCTTGAAAACGATGACCCCCAGGATTTTGCCGGCGACCTCCACGGGCGAGGAAAAGTAGTAGCCGCGTTTCAGCGAGGTCGTTCCAAGCGCATAGAACCGCGCTCGCTGTCCCTTGATCGCATCCTGGAAATAGGGGCGATAGTGAAAATTCTGCCCGACGAAAGTCGCGGGCATTTCGTAGTTGCTGGCGGCAATCGTATTGCCATCAGGCGTCATGACATAAATGTCGGAGGATTCCAGAAGCCCGTTGATTTCCTTGAGATAGCTGCTGGCCGCACGGCGAAGAGAGGGATCATCCGGTTTCTGCAGGAGCGCCTCGATATCGTCGTGATCGGCGATCAGCGCGGGGAGAGGTTCGTATCGGCTGAGATGGCCGGCAAGTGCCGCCACCGCAAGACGCAAAGCCGAACTGGCTTGCGACGATGCCTCATCCATATAGCTGCGCGTCATCAACGTTCCGCCTTGCAGGACCGCAAGGACGATAACGATCGGCAAGATCGCAAACGCCAGGGCGTAACGCACCTTCACGAAATGGGGGCTCCTCTCCTCCATCACCCGAAAAACCGGGCCGCCTATCCTACGCAGCCCATTGCTTCTTTCCTAGGGGGAGGGGAGGGGATCAATCCGGCAGCCGGCTATGTCCAAGTTCCACGCCGAGGAAGGTGGCGATGCCATCGACCACGATGGCGTGATCGGTCCGTTGCGGCACACCAGAAACCGTGACCGCGCCGACGCATCCAAGCTCGGCGACAAAAAGCGGAAAACTGCCGCCGTGCACCGAAAAATCCGCGTGCGGGAGATTGTGCGCTTCCACTTGCTCGCGGCCGGAAAGCGCCAAGCGCCGTCCGACGAGATAGGAGGAGTGCCAAAGCCGCAGCACCGTGTTGCGCTTGCGCCGGATCCATTCAACATTGTCCGTAGACGTACCGGGCAGGGCGCAATGGAAGAGAACCCGGTCGCGAAGCGAAATGTCGATCGCGACGCCGGCGCCAATGGCAAGTGCTGTTTCGCGGACCCGGTTTCCAAGTGCCCAGGCATCGTCCGGGCTGAACTTGGCAAAACGCAGAAGCCGCTCCTGCTCTTCAAGCCGGCGGATGTCGTCTGCAATCATGTCCGTCATTTTTTCCTCCCTGCGGAAATAGGTCTCTGTTCTTAGCGGGACAAAAGGTCGAGGGGAAGAGCGGCGGCCTATAGCTTACAGTCTCTTGACGGAGATCAAGGTTGCGCTCAAGGAGGAGACGTAGAGAAGGGGCGGAATGAGCGAACCTTCCATGGGACCGATATGCCGGACAGCTTCTTTCTCTTCGCCATCCTCGCTTTGCTCCTGACCCCGGGTCCGACCAACACTCTGCTGACGGTCGGGGCAGCGTCGCGCGGTTTTCGCAAGAGCCTTCCATTGCTGTTGGGCGAGCTGTGCGGTTATCTCACCGTCGTCATACCTTTGGCGACGGTTGCGGCAGCACTTCTTGATGGCCGCCCGACATTATCGGTAGCCCTGCGTGTCGTTGCAGCTTGCTGGGTTCTCTTCCTCGCCATCCGGCTTTGGCTCGTCTCGTCGAAACCGGCAGGGGAGGGGCATGCGAAAGCGGTGACAGTTGCTCAGGTGTTTCTGACCACCATGCTCAATCCGAAGGCCCCGATCATCGGGCTCGTCATCATGCCGCATGGACCGCTCATGGACATCGCGCCGGCTCTCGGACTTTTCAGCCTGCTTGTTGCCGGCGCCGGAACCTGCTTCCTGTTGCTCGGCAGCTTTGTCGGCCAGGCCCCGGTTTTGTCGCCGCGCCTGGTCTACCGGATTGCCGCGATATTCCTCGTCGTCTTTTCGCTCGGCCTCGTGAGCAGCGCAACCGGTCTCATTTGATCCCCGATATCAGGCCTCTTCCGCATGGTGCATGCGGAAAAGCTCCTGCTGTACCTCATCCTGAAAGGCAAAAACCGCGGCGCGGGCATTATCCTCGCTCGATCCAAGCTTCTGCATTTCCTCCGCCAGTTCGCGGCAGACCTTCCGCCAATAGAGTCGCGCATCCTCGCCTTGCAAACCATCGAGTTCGCCGGCGCAGCGACGGATTTGCGCCGTGCGGCGTTCGGCGGGGAAGGGCACAACCGGTCCTGTTTCAGTGGCAACAGAACGACGGCGCATCTGCGCGGAGGCATAAGGGGGCATTGATTCGGGCTTCCTTGTCTTGCCCCCCATGATTACGGATCGCATGGTTAACGTCCGGTTTCCAAAGCCGAATTCACTGTCCCGATTTGTCGTCATCCCGCCCGTTTGGCCGGCTCGCCATTCGCACGGGCCAGCGCCATAAGCATCGGGCCGAGTGTGAATTCGCCGCGTTCCGCGCGCCGGGTAAGGTCGCGCAGGTAACCGCCGGCCGAGTTGATATGTCCGGACCGCTCCAGAATGCAGGCAATGACCGTCGCCGCGTTTTCCGGTCCGAGTACCGCGCAGGCGTTTTCATAGGCCGATGGGCTGATCGCCAGCATCGAGCGCACCACCACCGCCGCCGTCATCAGATCACGCCACCCCGAAATCGTGCCGCCCGGCCCAAACGGAACAATTTCGGGGCAAGCTTGCAGGACGAGGGGGAGGGGATAGGGTTTGTGAGGTTCCGGGCCGGCACCCAATGGACGCTGCGGCGAATTAACTCTGTCATGGTTGAGTGGATTGTCCGCTGTGGCAGGATTTCTGGGTTTAGCTGCCACAGTCCTATCAGCCGCTGCCAGCGTGTCCGGCTGGAATTCGGCGTGGCCGCCCTGCTTCGTTTCGAAGCGAGGTTCAAGATCAGATTTAGAGTCGGGTTTTGAATTCTGTTTGTGCCGCTCAGTTTGGTCGGGATAGCCAGCCGAATTATGTAGAATAACCTGATATTCCATGCACTTGAGTATCTCCGAGCGCAAAGCTTCGAGTGCGGAAAGGATGGGGGCGAGGATTTCAGGCGTTGCAATGCGCGGCAAACCCAGGATTTGCACGCGATATTCCGCTTCGAACCGCATCCAGTCACCAGCCAGATCGTCCTCCAGGGCCGTTTCGATCAGCTTGACGATATCGCGGCGAACCAGCGTGATGCGCTCTCGAAGCCGCTGCAAAAGCAGCCGTTCGGCCGTTACGGCCGCGGCAAGCTGCTCGATCTCCCCTGCCCTCGCGAGGAGGGGGGCAAGGGAAAAGCCGAACGCCTCGCCGATCTCCCCTTCCCTATCGCGGCGAACGTACCGTTTCCCGTTAGGACTATCCCGCCGCATCAGAAGCCCCGCATCGACGAGCGCGGCGAGATGCCGGCGCAGCGTGGTTTCCGCCATGCCGTGCGTGCGCAGCGAGAGCTGCATGTTGGAGGGGAAGACGACCATGCTGTCGCCGGCCGCAAGCTCCGTCTTCGGATAGAAGCTCATCAGCGCATTCAGCACCGACAGCGCACGATCGCTAATACGCAGCTTCGGCCGCGCTTCGCAGAGCCAGCGGTAGAGTTTCCACTTGTCAATACTTGCTTCCGGCGGGATCGTTTTGACGATCGCCTGGCTTGCCAACATGCCAAGCGTCATCGCCCGCTGCCCGAAGGGCGTCGCTATGCCGTCCGTTTCCATGTCTCTTCACCCTCAAAAAGGCAAAAGAGACCCCTTCATCGAAAACCGATGCCAAAAACGCTTGACTGTGATTCGGGGAAGTGCGACTCTCAGGCTGCTAAACGATGAGAAGGGCTTCCGCGACGGTAACGTTGAGGGGGCCTTTTTCTTTTGCGGATCAATCTCCCGATTTCTGTTTCTTTTCAGCCCTATACGCCTCGTAGAGACGATCCAGGTTCTGCGTGATATAGGCCCCGAAGGCTGCAGCTTCTGCGGCTTTCAGGGAAATCGTGTATTGCCGCCCCTGGGCCTTGATGTTGGCGCGCACGGAACCGTCCTTGCGCTCCCACGCGGCAGGGACAGGCTTGGCGGCATGCGCCGGAGCATCCGATTTCGCGAGATGTCCGCTGAGCAGATTGAAGCGTTCCTCCGGAGAGCGAATCTTGATCCGCTCGCGGCCGAGAAACTCGACGGCCCTGTCCTCATTGGACGGCTCGTCAAAGCGGGTCGCAAGCTCATGCCAGCGGTCGCGGCCGATGGCGAGCGCCGGGCCGATGCCCGTCCGCACGGCCTTCGGAATCCTGTTCACAACCGACAACATTTTTGAAACTGTCGTCTTGTCGATACTCAACGCCGACATAATGGTCTCACGGTCAAAACCACGGCTTTCCAATTCGCCTGCGAAGGTCGCGCGCTCCAGGAACGACAGGTCGGCGCGCGCACTGTTCTCTTGACCCTGGGCGATAACGTGATCGCGGTCGGTCAGCGCCTTGACGACCGCCCGGACAGGCCGGCCGAGCAGGCGCGCCGCTTTGGCACGGCGGTGGCCGAAGGCGATCTGGTAGATCCCGTCCTTGGTCGGATGCGGACGCACGAGGATCGGCGAATCCTGGCCGCGCACGCGCATGGCATCCACCAGTTCCTGAAACTGCTGGTCGGAATGGGCCAGACGATCCGAAACGAAGGAATCCTCGATCTGATCCGGTTCAAGCTCGATGACGACCTCACCAGCGTTCAGCTTCGCCTCGATCTCCTTGGCCGCATCGGCTTTCGCTGCCAGCGCATCGATGCTGCGCGTCACGGCGCCAAGCGCACCAATGCCCTTGTAGGTGACGTGCTGGCGCTGCTCCTCTGCCGCCGGGTTTACGGGCGTCAACTTGTCATTGGCAGGGGCCATCAGATTGGAAAGAACGTTCTTGCGCGCCATATCAACGCCCCCATGCCTTATGGATAAGTTCGACGAGTTCCGTGTTGACCGCTTCCATGGATTCGAACGCGCGATCATAGGTCGCGCGCGTGAACTGGCTGCGATCGACCTCGTAAAGCGTCTGGTTGGTCAGCGCCGCATCGGCGATCGCGACGCTACGCACCATCGGACTGGTCAGCACATGCTGCTTGAACATCGAACGCATGAAGGCGACCATCTGGGTCTGCGGCCCATCGGCGGGGTCATAGCGGGTAACAAGGTAGCGCAGCCAGTCGAGGTTCATATTGCCGCCGGCGCTCTTCAGCGTGTTCAGCACTTCGCCGAGCATCTGCAGGAACTGGCACATGGACATGACGTCGAGCATCTGCGGATGCACCGTGATCAGGACCGCCGTCGCGCCGCAGATCGCGCTCATCGTCAGGAAGCCGAGCTGCGGCGGGCAGTCGATGACGACAACATCATAGTCGTCGGCGACGGAAGACAGCGCCTCGTCGAGGCGGGCAAAGAAGATGCGGCCGTAGTCACCACGATTGCCCTGCGCCAGGACGCGCGGCGTGTCGTGCTCGAACTCCATGAGCTCGAGATTGCCCGGCACGATATCGAGACCGGGGAAATTCGTCTTGCGGATGATTTCCTTTAACGGCCGGCGCTGGTCGTCGTAGCGGATGGCCGCATACAGCGTCTCGTTCTCGTTGACATCGAATTCCGGCTGAAAACCGTGGATCGCCGAAAGGCTCGCCTGCGGATCGAGATCAACGGCGAGAACCCGATGGCCGGTCAGCGCCAGATGCTGCGCCAGATGCGCCGTCGTCGTCGTCTTGCCGGAGCCGCCCTTGAAGTTCACGACCGCGATGACCTGCAGATGCTCGCTGCCGCGCCGGCGCGGGACATAACGCTGGCCGCGGCTGTTCTGCTCCAGATATTGGCGCATCTCCTGAAGCTGGTCGGCGGAATAAGACCGGCGACCGGACGGGGTCACCTGGGGAAGGGGGCCTTTGGATTCCAGCGAAAGATTGCGCAGATAGCCGCTGGTGACGCCAAGGAAATGCGCGGCCTCGCTCAGCTGAAACTGGCGCAGGGTCTTCTGCGCAACGGGCGGAAACATCTCCAGCCGATGCTGCTTCAGCTTGTCCGACAGCTCGTGCGCCTGACCGATGATCAGTTGATCGACCTCGGAAATTGCCTGCCCGAACGTTGCAGCCATATTCATGTCGCTAATCTCAAAATGCGTTTCAAAGCCTATTTGGCGATTTAAACCGCATCTAGAACCGATTCGGAAGAGAGGGCAAGGCCAACGAGCCGAATGCGGGACACAAGAAAGCTTTGGCGCTTCAATAATTTGCCGCCCAGCGTATTGACCATTTCCCGCCCATCGGCGTCCAGCGATTCGTTCGGCAAAATGCGGGAAGAACCTGCATGCCCACCGATTTCATCTCATGATTCGCGATAGCCTCGCCGGCGGCGGCGCTTGATCTGCCGTTCCAGCATGCTCTCCGCCTCCGCCATGCTGGCATGGAATGTCGCCGCCTGCCGGCCAAGCGTACCGATCCTGCCCCAATGCCGAAACACCGCCACGTCGCCGAAGAGCGTCGGCTCGAGCGAGAGCATATAGAAGCGCGCCATGTTGCTGGAGGCATCGATACGGCGGAAATGCCGGATCGGGGGGAGGGAAGGAGGTGTGTTCGACATGCCGACGATTCTGGCGAAGCGCGGAATCGGCGTCCAACGAGAGTTTTGAATCAATCCGGCCGGATCGATTCAAAACCGTGATGCATGCTCAATCCTGCGGTCCTTTGCGCCCGGCAACGGGTGGCAGTTTCGCCTCGATTGCGGCCAGAACGGCCTCCAGCTGCTTCAGGCCGGTCGCGCCCAGAAGCTGCGAAAGCTCGCGTTCGTAATCGCGGGCAAGCGTAATCATCTCGCCATAGATACGCCTCCCGGCCATTGTCAGTTCCAGATGCTCCATGCGCCGGTCGTCGGCATCCTCGCTGCGTTTCAGCCAGCGCTTTTCCTCCAGCGCCCGAACGGCGCGCGACACCTTCGTCTTATGCATGCTGGAATTGCCGCCGATCTCGGTGGCCGTCATGCGGCCATAGGTGCCGAGGGCTGCCAGTGCCCGCCATTCCGGCCGCGTCATGCGGTAGCGCGCGCGGTATTGTGCGGCGAAACGCTGGCTCACCCGCTCGGCCGCCTGGTTGAGGCGATAGGGCAAAAAGGTTTCGAGATTGAAGTCCATTGACGGCGCCTTGATGGTTACAAAATGGACAGTTACATCTGTAACCATCTAAGCCTGCTTGAAGAGGAGGGCAAGCCATGTCCGAGAGCACCAACAGACTGAAATACATGCCGGGCTTCGGCAACGACTTCGAGACGGAATCCCTGCCGGGCGCCCTGCCGCAGGGGCAGAACAGCCCGCAGAAATGCAATTACGGCCTCTATGCCGAACAGCTCTCCGGCTCGCCCTTCACTGCGCCGCGCGGCACCAACGAGCGCTCCTGGCTCTACCGTATCCGCCCCAGCGTGCGACACACCCGCCGCTTCTCCAACACCAGCTATCCGCACTGGAAGAGCGCGCCCTGTCTCGACGATCATTCCCTGCCACTGGGCCAGCTGCGCTGGAACCCGCTGCCGACACCGTCGGAGACCCAGAATTTCCTTGAAGGCATCCGCACCATGACGACGGCGGGCGACGTGTTGACCCAGGTCGGCATGGCCGCCCATGCCTATACGTTCAACGCCGATATGGTGGACGACTATTTCTTCAATGCCGATGGCGAGCTGCTGGTCGTGCCGCAGCTCGGTGCCGTCAGGATTTTTACCGAAATGGGCATCATGGATGTCGAGCCGCTGGAAATCGTCCTCATTCCGCGCGGCATGATGTTCAAGGTCTCCCGCCTCGGCGAGGGCGATACCTGGCGCGGCTATATCTGCGAGAACTACGGCGCGAAATTCACCCTGCCGGATCGCGGCCCCATCGGCGCCAATTGCCTTGCCAACCCGCGGGATTTCAAGACGCCGGTCGCCGCCTACGAGGACAAGGAAACGCCGTGCCGGGTGCATGTCAAATGGTGCGGCAAATTCTTTGTCACCGAGATCGGCCATTCGCCGCTCGACGTCGTCGCCTGGCATGGCAACTACACGCCGTTCAAATACGATCTTCGCACCTATTCCCCCGTCGGTGCGATCCTGTTCGACCATCCGGATCCGTCGATCTTCACCGTCCTGACGGCGCCGACCGAGGAGGCAGGCACGGCCAATATCGATTTCGTCATTTTCCCGCCGCGCTGGATGGTGGCCGAACATACGTTCCGCCCGCCGTGGTACCACCGCAATATCATGAGCGAATTCATGGGGTTGATCCACGGCCAGTACGACGCCAAGGAGGAAGGCTTCGTGCCCGGCGGCATGAGCCTGCACAACATGATGCTGCCGCACGGACCTGACGCGACGGGCTTCGAAAAGGCCTCGAACACCGAGCTGAAGCCGGTGAAGCTCGACCACACCATGGCCTTCATGTTCGAGACCCGCTATCCGCAGCAGCTCACCAGGTTCGCCGCGGAGCTGGAGACGCTGCAGGACAACTATCTCGAATGCTGGGATGGGCTGGAGCGCAAGTTCGACGGCACGCCGGGCATCAAATGATCTCAGCCGCCCTGCCAGGTCTTCACCGCTTCCAGCGGCCAGACAAGCATCAGGATATTGAGCGTCAGGCCGTCGCGGATGAGATAGGTGGTCGTGGCCTCGAAGACGATGACGATCGCCACACTTGCCCAGACCGGCAGGCGCGACGCCAGGAAGAAGCCGACGACCATGGCGAGGATGTCGGCGCTGGAATTGATCACGCTGTCGCCGAAATAATCGAGCGAGATCGTCGATTCCCGGTAACGATTGATGATCATGTCGGTGTTTTCGAGGATTTCCCAGGCGCATTCGAGGATCAGGGACAGCACAAGGCGGACATTGACGCTGGCCTTGCGCAGGATCAGCGTGAAGAGGCCGAAGAACAGGATGCCGTGAATGATGTGGCTCGGCGTGTACCAATCGCTGAGATGCTGCGAGTTTTCCGAAGAAATAACGACGCCATGCCAGAGTTTGACATATCCGCACTTGCAGATGAGCGGCTGACCCATCGTATAAAGGATGGTGGCCGTCGTCGCGACGAAGACGGCGACGATCAGCAGGGAGGTTTGGACCGAGCGGTTCACGCGGAATTCCTTGAAGAATGCGATGCGCCGTGGGAGCGGCGCACGAGGGTGGAGACAGGCAACCGGAAGATGACACCATCTGGCGGCTGCAAACAAGATCGGGAGAGACGTGCATGAAACTTGCGACGCTGAAGAATTCCACCCGTGACGGCCGGCTGGTCGTCGTTTCGCGTGACCTGACGCGCTGCTCGGAGGTCGGGCATATCGCCCGCACCCTGCAGAATGCCCTTGATGACTGGGACCATGTCGCACCACGCCTTGAGCGCGTGGCGGAAGGGCTCGAAACCGGCGCGCAGCCGACCGCACGCTTCCATGAACATGACGCCGCCTCTCCCTTGCCGCGCGCCTATGCCTGGGCGGACGGCTCGGCCTATGTCAACCATGTCGAACTGGTGCGCAAGGCCCGCAATGCCGACATGCCCGAAAGCTTCTGGACCGATCCCCTGATGTATCAGGGCGGCTCCGACAGTTTTTTGGGACCGCGTGACCCGATCCTCGCGGCGGATGAAGCCTGGGGCATCGACATGGAAGCGGAGATCGCTGTCATTGTCGGCGATGTGCCGATGGGGGCGAGCGTCGAGGAAGCACGCGACGCCATCAAGCTCGTCATGCTGGTCAACGACGTCTCGCTGCGTGGCCTCATCCCCGCAGAACTCGCCAAAGGCTTTGGCTTCTTCCAGTCAAAGCCGTCATCGGCCTTCTCGCCGGTCGCCGTTTCGCCCGATGAACTGGGCGACGCCTGGAAGGACGGCAAACTCCACCTGCCGCTCCTCGTCTCGCTCAACGGCAAGGCCTTAGGCAAAGCCGATGCCGGCGTCGACATGACCTTCGATTTCGGCCAGCTTGTCGCCCATGCGGCAAAGACCCGGCCGCTCGTCGCCGGTACGATCATCGGCTCCGGTACAGTCTCCAATAAGCTCGACGGCGGCCCCGGCAAACCCGTCTCCGAAGGCGGCGCCGGCTATTCCTGCATCGCCGAGATCCGCACCATCGAGACGATTACGACGGGCGCGCCCAAGACGCCCTTCATGAAATTCGGCGACACCGTGCGCATCGAGATGAAGGACAAGACGGGCCATTCGATCTTCGGAGCGATCGAGCAGACGGTCAAGAAATACGAAAAGGACTGATCGGGTGAGCGACGACATCGTGCTTTTCGATTACTGGCGCTCGTCCGCCAGCTACCGCGTGCGCATCGCGCTCGCGAGCCTGGGGCTAACCTATGTCAGGCAGTCCGTCGACCTGCTCGCCGGCGCCCAGCGCTCTGAAGAGCACCGCGCCCGCAATCCGCAGGGGCTCGTTCCGGCGCTGCTGATCGATGGGCACATGTTGACGCAATCGCTCTCGATCATCGAGTATCTCACGGAAACGCGCCCTGAGGCGCGTTTCCTCCCCATGGATCCGCTCGCACGGCAGCGCGTGCGCACACTCTCCTATGCCATCGCCATGGAAATCCACGCCGTCTGCAATACCGGCGTCATCGGCCATGTCCTTGATATCACCGGGGGTGGGGACGAGGTCCGCAGCGCCTGGATGAAGAAATTCATCGGCGAAGGCCTCGCCGCCGTCGAAGTCCTGCTGGACGACCCCGCCACCGGCATCTTCTGCCACGGCGACACACCGACCATGGCCGATTTCTGCCTCGTCCCGCAGGTTTATAACGCCAACCGCTGGGGCGTTGACATCTCCAGCCTCAAGCAGGTACGGCGCATCGCGGAAACCTGCAACGCCCTTCCGGCGTTCAAGGCCGCGCATCCGGATGCGGTGAAGGGCTTTTAGCGCTTCACTCTGGTGACAGGGCCATATGCTGAAAAGGATCGCCCCGCGCAAGGCGGGGCGATCTGGTCGTTCGGTTGTCAGGCGACGTCGCCCATGCAGACGTATTTCAGCTCCAGATAGTCGTCCGCGCCGTGGGCGGAGCCTTCGCGGCCGAGGCCGGACTGCTTGATGCCGCCGAAGGGGGCGGCTTCGGAGGAGATGAGGCCGGTGTTGACGCCGACCATGCCGTATTCCAGGGCTTCCGCGACCTTCCAGACCTTCTTGAGATCCGTGGCGAAGAAGTAGGCGGCGAGGCCGAATTCGGTGTCGTTCGCCTGCTCGATGACATCCTCGACCGTGTCGAAGCGGAAGAGCGGTGCGACCGGGCCGAAAGTTTCCTCCTTTGCGACTGTCATGCCGCGCACGACGCCCTTGAGGACCGTCGGCTCGAAGAAGGTGCCGTTGCCCGTAATGCGCTTGCCGCCGGCAACGACGGTTGCGCCCTTGGAAACGGCGTCGGCGATATGGGCCTCGACCTTGTCGATGGCGGCTTCTTCGATCAGCGGACCGATCGTCACGCCCTTGTCGAAGCCGTTGCCGACATTCAGTTCGGCGACCTTCTTGGCCAGCTTTTCGGCAAAGGCGTCATAAACGTTCGACTGGACATAGATGCGGTTGGCGCAGACGCAGGTCTGGCCTGCATTGCGGTACTTCGAGGCCATGGCGCCTTCGACGGCCGCGTCGAGATTGGCGTCGTCGAAGACGATGAAGGGTGCGTTGCCGCCAAGCTCCAGGCTGACCTTCTTGATCTGGTCGGAACACTGGCGCATCAGAATGCGGCCGACTTCCGTCGAGCCCGTGAACGAGATTTTCCGGACCTTCGGGTTGAAGCAAAGCTCCTTGCCGATCGCCGGGCCATCCGTGCCGAGGATGACGTTGAAGACACCCGAGGGGATGCCGGCCTTTTCCGCAAGCACGGCAAGCGCGATCGCCGAAAGCGGCGTCTGCTCGGCGGGCTTGGAAACGACCGTGCAGCCGACGGCGAGCGCCGGCGCGATCTTGCGGGCGATCATCGCGGCCGGGAAATTCCACGGCGTGATCGTGCCGACGACACCGACCGGCTGCTTGATGACCAGCATGCGCTTGTCGACGGACGGGGCAGGGATCGTCTCGCCGTTGATGCGCTTGGCTTCTTCCGCATACCACTCGACATAGGAGGCGGCGTAGAGGATTTCCCCCTTGGCTTCCGCCAGCGGCTTGCCCATTTCGGCGGTCAGGATGGCGGCGAGTTCATCGGCATTGGCGATGATCAGGTCGAACCACTTGCGCAGGAGAACGCTGCGGTCCTTGGCCGGGCGGGCAGCCCAGACAGCCTGCGCCTTATAGGCGGCATCGATTGCGGCTGCGGTCTCGGTCGCGCCCATTTCTGGAAGCGTCGCGAGCTTTT
>NZ_JBLZPK010000024.1:44339-71869 GCF_049199905.1 Shinella sp. M27 | reverse complement strand
GGGCTTCGATCATCGCGGCTTCGAGAATATCGAGCGCTTCGGCGAAAACCTCGTCCTGGATGGTGATCGGGGCGAGGAAGCGGATGACGTTGCCGTGCACGCCGCAGGTGAGCAGGATCAGGCCCTTTTCGAGAGCCTTCAGGCGCACCTTGTTGGCGAATTCGGCGCTCGGCTGCTTCGTGGCGACGTCGTTGAACTCGACGGCGTTCATGAAGCCCGGACCGCGGATGTCGATGATCTCCGGAACCTTGTCCTGCAGCGAAGCCAAGCGCTGCTTGAGGCGGGCGCCGAGGTTTTCCGCGCGGTTGCAGAGGTCTTCATCCTTGATCACGTCGAGAACGGCATGGGCCGCCGCAACGCCGATCGGGCTGCCGGCATACGTGCCGCCCAGGCCGCCGGGGCCGGGGGCGTCCATGATTTCGGCGCGGCCGGTGACGGCTGCAATCGGGAAGCCGCCGCCCAGGCCCTTGGCCATGGTCATCAAGTCGGCCGCGATGCCATAGTGTTCCATGGCGAACAGTTTGCCGGTACGGGCAAAGCCGGTCTGCACTTCGTCGGCGATCAGCAGAATGCCGTGCTGGTCGCAGATTTCGCGCAGGGCCTTCATCAAACTGACCGGGACCGGCAGGAAGCCGCCTTCGCCCTGGACCGGCTCGATGATGATGGCGGCGACGCGGTTCGGGTCGACATCGGCGGCGAAGAGCTTCTTCAGCACGTTGATGGACTGCTCGACGGTCGTGCCCTGGGTTTCGACCGGGAAGGGCACATGGAAGACGTCGCCCGGCATGGCGCCGAAACCGACCTTGTAGGGAACGACCTTGCCGGTTAGCGCCATGCCCATGAAGGTACGGCCATGGAAGCCGCCCGAGAAGGCGATGACGGCCTGGCGGCCGGTGGCGGCGCGGGCGATCTTCACGGCGTTTTCAACGGCTTCGGCACCGGTCGTGACGAAGATCGTCTTCTTGGCAAAGTTACCGGGGGTGATGGCGTTCAGGCGCTCGGCGAGTTCGACATAGTTTTCGTAAGGAACGACCTGGTGGCAGGTGTGGGTGAAACGGTCGAGCTGCTTCTTGACGGCTTCGATGACGCGCGGGTGGCGGTGGCCGGTGTTGACGACGGCGATACCCGCGGCGAAGTCGATGTAGCGATTGCCTTCCTTGTCCCAGATTTCCGCGTTCTCTGCACGGTCGGCGTAGATCTGCGTGGTCATGCCGACGCCGCGCGAAATGGCGGCATTCTTGCGATCGGTAAGGGGCGTGGCGGTCATGGCGCTATCCTGAATCTGGAGGCTTGGTTCAATAACTTGCATTTTTTCTGCAAGTCTCAAGTGGAATTCCTACATTTTTTCTGTAAGAATGCAATACGGATTTTACGCAGGCAATGCGACGGTTTTTAGGGCCGAGAGCGGCCCGCCGGATGCTATAAGCAAACCATAATACAGAATCAGGGATTGGCGCGATGGGTTCTGCGGAACCGGTGCACTACAAGGTGGCGGAAGCCGCACGGCTTGCCGGCGTCTCGGCCTCGACGCTGAGGCTTTGGGAGACGCAGGGGCTCGTCGTGCCGGGACGTTCGGAGACCGGCCATCGGCAATATAGCGGCGATGATGTCGCCCGATTGAAGCGCATCGCCTGGTATCGCACCGAACGGGGCCTGAACCCAGCCGCCATCCGCGAAGCTCTCGATGCGGAAGATCCCTCCGTCGACACACATGCCCCGGAAGGCGATGCGCCGCAGGGCGTCGGCCGCAAGCTGCGCAGCCTTCGGCATGATGCGGGCAAGACATTGGAGCAGGTCGCCGGCGATATCGGCATCGCGACCTCCGTTCTCTCGACCTTCGAGCGCACCTCGCAGGGCGTGACCTTCCGCGTTCTGCACGATCTCGCCGAATATTACGGCACGACGGTCTCGAAATTGTCGGGCGAAGAGGAGAACGACAACCGCTCCGTCGTGCGGTCAGGCGAATGGAAGCTCTGGCCCGAGACCTCGCCCGGCGTCACCGTGCAGGTGCTGGCGGACGGGCGCAACATGATGGATTGCCACCGCTTCGTGCTGGCGCCCGGCGCTTCCTCGGACGGTGCCTATAAGCACGAGGGTGAGGAGTTCGTGCATGTCCTGTCGGGGCGCATCGAACTGGTGCTCGACGGCCATGAATTCCACGACCTCGGCCCCGGCGACAGCCTCTATTTCGAAAGCGCCCGCCGGCATGCCTGGCGCAATCGCCATGACGGCGAGACCGTGCTCATCTGGATCAACACGCCGCCGACGTTCTGAAGCAATTCCAGGAAAAGTGTGCAGCGGTTTTGCGTCCGGAATTGCGCCAAGCTTAAGTCCGACGCTTGAGCTGCTGTTCGCGGAAGAAGATGAAGAGGCCGGAGGCAACGATGAAGCAGGCGCCGACCAGCATGGCCGGGCGCGGCGCGTCGCCGAAGAACATCCAGCCAAACAGCACCGCCCAGAGCAGCAGCGTATATTGCAAGGGCACGACGGTCGCGGCATCCGCCAGCTTCAGCGAGCGGTTGACCAGCATATGCGCGCTCATCGCCACGATGCCGAGCAGGCTCAGCAGCCCGAAATCGACGCTGCGCACGGGCGCCCAGCCCGAGGGATCGGTAAGGCACCAGATGCCGGAAAAGATCGCCGCACCCGCCACCTGCCAGAAGACAAGCGTCGTATCGGGGGTGGCGCGCAAGGAGCGGCCGAGCACCATGGCGAGGCTGAAGGCAAGGCTGCCGGCGATGGCGATCAGGGCCGGCAGGGTGAACGTGTCCTTCGACGGCTCAAGCGCGATCACGACGCCGATGAAACCCACGATGATCGCCGTCCAGCGCCGCCAGCCAACCTTTTCGCCCAGCATCAGCGGCGACATCGCCGCCACATAGATGGGCGCGGCAAGCCAGTAGGTCATGGCATCGGCGAGTGGCATATAGGCCACGGCGAAATAGAAGCCGGACGCCTCGAAGGCGAAGAGAAACGAGCGCAGCAGATGCAGCTTCGGCCGCTCGACCTCCACGAGGCGACGAAAGCCGACGCGCCAGAAGAACGGCGCGAGCACGACGAGGGCCGCGATGCTGCGGATCAGCATGAGCTGGCCGACGGAATAGGTCGCGACCAGCCATTTGCCGAGCACGTCGTTCAGCGAGAACATGACCATGCCGAGCAGCATCAGCAAAACGCCGAGACGCGCGGTGCCGGTGGCGGACGAGGGGGCGGCGATGTCGGTCATATCAGGCACTCGGGTCTCGGGGATGCTGCGGCTGTGACACATTCGGCACAAGCGATCCAGTCAGCAATTTTGATCGCTGCATCAAACGCGGTGCAATCATGACGCTGCGCATCAGCCACGACGCGCGACGAGGATACCGGCCAGCACGATTAGGCCCCCTACGGCCTGCATCATGCCGATCGGTTCCGACAAAACGATCCAGGCGAGAAGGGCGGCGACAACAGGTGCCATCAACAGCGTCAATGCGGAGAAGGCGGTCGGAAGATGGGCAAGCGCATAGGTGAAAAGCCCCTGGCCGCCGACATGGCTGATCAGGGCAAGGCCCATGACCATTGCCCATCCGAACAGTGTCAGGGGCACCAGACCACCTTCGAAGGCAAAGGCGATGGGCAGCATGCAGACGGCGGCGGAAACAGTCGTCCAGACCAGAATGCGCGGCGCGGAGAACCGCGCACGCACATGGCCGAGCGCCAGCATGTAGCAGGCATAGAAGAACGCGGCCGTGATGGCCGTCGCGTCACCCGCCAGTTGCCCGCCGCCGATCGCCTGCGGACCGCCCTTCAGCACGACGATCCCGATGAGGGCAAGCGCCAGCCCCGCCAGGAAGATCGGCGTAATACGGGCGCGGAAGAAAAGCCAGGAACCGAGGGTCACGAAGACCGGCGCCAGATTGGCGAGCAGCGTGGCGTTGGCAACCGAGGTCATATGCAAGGCAAGATGCCAGGCGACGAGATCGATGGCGAGGAACACGCCGGGCAGCAGCAGGAAGATCGTATCGCGCGGGCCTGAAGGCTGCTCATCCACCTGCTTTCCCAGACGGGACATCAGCAGGAACGGCAGGATGGCAAGCGAGACGCGCCAGAACGCAGTTGCCAGCGGACCGACCTCCGAGAGCCGCACGAAGATCGGCGAACCACCGATGGCCATGCCGCCGAGAAGAAGTGCGGCAACGGCAAGACGGGTCTGGGAGGAGGAGGCAGTCTGGGACACGGCGGCAGTCCGATCATCGCGAAAGCAGCGGGCTATCAGACCGCACCACTTTGAACCAGAGGGCACCTGCTAATTTAACCGGAAACTTTTGGACGCATGCAAAAGGCGGCGCCGTCTCCGGCACCGCCTTCCAATTCTTGCTTTGATTCTTACGCCGCGTCGGGGCGGTGAACCGTCTTCACTTCTAGGAAATCCTCCAGGCCGAACATGCCGCCTTCGCGGCCATTGCCGGACTGCTTGTAGCCGCCGAAGGGGCTGCCGTAGCGGTGCGGGCCGCCGTTGATGTGCACCATGCCGGCGCGCAGGCGCGCAGCGACGCGCTCGGCACGCTCCGGGTTGCCCGTCTGCAGATAGGCGGCAAGGCCGTAGGCCGTATCGTTGGCAATCGCGATCGCTTCCTCTTCGGTATCGAAGGGGATGATGGCGAGAACTGGACCGAACACCTCTTCACGGGCGATGCGCATCTCGTTGTTGACGTCGGCGAAGATCGTCGGCTTGACGAAATAGCCGGTCTCGAAGCCATCAGGCTTGCCGGGACCGCCGACGAGAAGGCGCGCACCTTCTGCGACACCGGCTTCGATCAGCGCCTGCACGCGGCCGAACTGGATATGCGAGACGAGCGGGCCGATATGCGTGCCTTCCTCTTCCGGATTGCCAACCGTGGCGTCCTTGCCGACGCGCTCGGCGATCTCGACGACCTTGTCATAGGCGGAGCGCTCGACGAGCATGCGGGTTGGCGCATCGCAGGACTGCCCGGAATTGTTGAAGCATTCGCGGATCGTGCCGGAAACGCGGTCTTCGAGGTCCGCATCAGCGAAGACGAGGTTCGGCGACTTGCCGCCGAGTTCCAGCGTCACGCGCTTGACCGTCTCGGCCGCATCCTTGCTGACGGCGATGCCGGCGCGGGTGGAACCGGTGAAGGACATCATGTCGACATCCTTGTGCTTGGAGAGCGTCGCACCGCATTCGATGCCGTCGCCGTTGACGAGGTTGAAGGTACCGGCCGGGAAGCCGGCCTCATGCACCATCTCGGCATAGAGCATGGCGTTGAGCGGCGTGAACTCTGAGGGCTTCAGGATGCAGGTCGAGCCCGTGGCGAGCGCCGGCACGACCTTCAGCGCGATCTGGTTGATCGGCCAGTTCCACGGCGTGATGAGGCCGCACACGCCGATCGGCTCGCGGCGCACGACGTCGCCGTTCGGCAGAACGTCGCGGCTCTTCAGGCGCTTCAGCGCGTCGATGAAGCCCTGGAGATGGCCGACGCCGACATCGGCCTGCTGCTCGGTGCTCATGGTGATGGGCGCGCCGAGTTCCAGCGTGATGGTGCGGGCCATCTCGTCATAGCGGCGCTTGTAGATCTCGAGCAGCTTTTCGAGCAGGGCAAGACGCTCTTCAACGCTGGTCTGGCTGTAGGTGGTAAAGGCCTTCTTGGCGGCGGCGACGGCGCGGTCGATATCGGCTGATGTCCCCATGGTGATGACCGCGATCGGCTTTTCCGTCGCCGGGTTGATCACCGCGAGGTCATTGGCCTTCAGCGGGTCGACCCACTGGCCGTCGATGTAGAATTTGCGCTTGTCGAGCATGCTTTTCTCCCGTCACTTCTGTTTTTCGTCGAGCCAGCCCTTGATGAGCTGGCGGTAGCGTTCGCCGCTGAAACTTGGAAAATGGCCGCCATGCACCAGCCGCACCGGCAGGGTCATGAGCCGCTCCATCGAGGCGATGTAGTCTTTCCCATCGGAATGATAGGTGTCCTCGATCAGCGGACCGTCATAGACGATGTCGCCCGAGAACAGAATTTCCGATGCCTTCTCATAGAGCGCAATACCCCCTGGGGAGTGGCCCGGTGTGTGTATGACCTCGAAATGCCGGTCGCCGAGATCGATCACATCGCCGTCTTCGAGGATGCGCGTCGCCGGCGCCCTCTTCACCGCATAACATTTCGAGCAATAGGGCTCCGGCGGCAGCGCGTCGAAAATCTCGTCGGTGACATAGGGATCGGCGAGCGTGTTCTCGCGCGTCGGATGGGCGAGAAGATCGGCCTCGGCGGAATGTACAGCGCGGCATTCGAACTCGTGGTGGCAGCCGATATGGTCGAAATGGGTGTGGCTTGCCACCGCGATCAGATCACGCTCCGTCACCAGCGGCACCCATTCTCGCAGCGACACGACGCCCATGCCGCTATCGACCAGCATGTCGCGGTCGCGCCCGCGCACGTGCCAGATGTTGCAGCGATAGAATTCCTGGATATAGGGCTCGGAAATGGCGGTCACGTCGTCGTCGAGACGACGCACGCTGTACCAGTCCTCCGGGCGGATGCGCTGCATGACCATTACACTCCCGCTCCGTCCTGAAGCACGACGATGCTATCCGCCTTCAGTCGAAGGTCAAGTTCGGCGCCGGCTTGCGGATTGTCGGTCTGGGGAAGATGGGCAGTCAGGACCGTATCGCCCGCCGCAACATGGCAGCGGTGATGCGTGCCGAAGAACGCGCTGCCGGTAATGCGGCCGCGGCCAAGCGAGACGGTCGGCACATCCGCATTGGCGTTGCGGAAATGCTCCGGTCGGATGCAGAGCGTGACGTCCTTACCGACCGCAGGCAGGCCGGAAACGAAGGCGGAGGCGGGGAGGGCGACGCGCCCAAGTGCCGTCTCCACTTCGGCTTCGCTGCCCGCGACGCCGCGCACCTTGGCCGGCAGGAAATTGGCCTCGCCCATGAAGCCGGCGGAGAAAAGCGAACGCGGACGCATATAGATCGAGGCCGGCGTACCGACATCCTCGATGCGCCCCTTGTTCATCACGACGATGCGGTCGGCGATCGCCATCGCCTCTTCCTGGTCGTGCGTGACATGCACGAAGGTCGTGCCGACGCGCTTCTGGATCGCCTTCAGCTCATCCTGCATCTGCCTGCGCAGCTTGAGATCGAGCGCACCGAGTGGCTCGTCGAGCAACAGCACATGCGGATCGACGGCGAGCGCGCGGGCGAGCGCCACGCGCTGCCGTTGACCGCCGGAGAGCTCGTGCGGTTTCTTGGCCGAGGATGCCCTGAGGCCGACGAGATCGAGATAGGAAAACGCCTTCTCGAAGCGTTCGGCCTTGCTCATGCCGCGCATGCGGAGACCGAAGCCGACATTGTCGCGCAGGCACATATGCGGGAAGAGCGCGTAGTCCTGGAACATCGTCGTCGTCGGGCGTTTGGCCGGCGAGACATGGGTCATGTCCTCACCGCCGATGGAAATCGTGCCCGAAGTCGGCTCGATGAAGCCGCCGAGAATGGAGAGCAGGGTGGTCTTGCCGCAGCCGGAGGGGCCGAGCAGAACGATGAACTCGCCGGCGGCGATATCGAGCGAGACATCGTCGAGCGCCCGGAACGAACCGAAGACCTTGGTGGCGTTGCGAATGGAAACGTCGGCGGTCATGAGGATTTCCCGGTTTTGCGGAAGACGGTGAATTCCATCACGACGAGGAACGCGATGGAGATGAGGAAGACGACGCTGCCGATGGCATTCGTCTTGGGATCGAGGCCGGAACGCAGCATGCTCCAGATCTCGACCGGCAGCGTCACGTCGAAGCGCGACAGCAGGAAGGCGACGATGAACTCGTCCCAGCTGAAGGTGACGGAGAGGAAGAAGGCAGCGAGGATCGACGGCAACAGCATGGGGGCCGTGACGAGCAGCATGACCTGCCAATCCCGAGCGCCGAGATCGCGCGCCGCCCGCTCGATATTCACCTGATGCCCTCCCATCGAGGCATAGATGATGGCAAAGCAGAGCGGCAGGTTGATCACCACATGGCCGATGCCGACGGTGACCAGTGACAGGCGGAGACCCGTGACATTCAACATCGATAGCAGGCCGAGCCCGATGATAAGCGTGCTGACCGTCATCGGCGCGACGATGAGCCCCCGCAGCAGGCCGGAGGCCGGCAGCGTGTAGCGGGCGAAGGCGTAAGCCGCGAGGAAGCCGAGCACGCAGGCGACGGCCGAGGAAATCAGCGCGACCAGCAGCGAATTGCCGAGCGCCGCCATCAGCTTGCCGTCGGAGAAGATCGCCTCGTACCAGCGCAGCGTCAGGCCGTTCAGCGGCGGCACGGGAAGCGAGCCGTCCTGGAAGGAGAAAAGCACCAGCACGACGACCGGCAGGAAGATGAAGAGATAGATGAGGCCGGCATAGAGCGCGGCAAGCCATGTGGAAAGATGGCGCATGATCAGGTCCTCTCCATCTTCAGCCAACGTGCGCAGGCAATATAGGCCAGCGTGACGACGACCATCAGCACCAGCGAAAGCGCGGCCGCCATCGGGAAATCCGCCCGCCGGCCAAGTTGCAGCATGATGACCTGCGGCAGCACCAGCTCGTTGTTGCCGCCGAGGATCTGCGGCGTGATGTAGTCGCCGATGCACAGCACGAAGGTCAGGAACGCGCCGACCATGATGCCGGGCAGCGTCAGCGGCAAAACGACGAACCAGAAGGTCTGGAAAGCATTCGCCCCGAGGTCCGCCGCGGCGCGGCGATAATTCGGCGAGAGCTGAATGAGGTTGGCATAGATCGTCAGCGTCAGCAGCATGACGAAGAAATGCACGAAGCCGATGACCGTGCCGGTGCGGTTGGCCGAGAGTTCCATCGGTTCGGCGATCACGCCGAGCCAGAGCAGCGCCTGGTTGACCACGCCGCCCTTGGAGAGCACCAGCAGCCAGGAATAGGAACGCACCACATAGGAGGTCCAGAACGGCAGGATCGCCATGATGAGCGCGAAACGCTGCCATTTCTTCGGCACGCGCTCCGCGATGATCCAGGCAAGCGGATAGGCCAGCAGGATCGAGATGACCGTCACCGTCGCCGTGATCTCCAGCGAGACGACCAAGCCTTTGAAGAAATGCGCCTTGCCGAAGAAGGCGATGTAGTTGTCGAGCGTCCAGGTCGCGACAATCTCGCGCCCCTGCCGCGTCCAGAAGCTGATCGCCGCCATATAGGCGAAGGGCACGAGGAAGAAGAACCCCGTCCAGAGGAGCGCCGGCAGGGCAAAGGCCCAGGCCTTGCGGCGCTCCGCGCGTTCGAAGGCAGTGGCAGCCATGAGGCAATCCTTAAACGTGAGTGCCGGGAGCGTGGATCCTCGGGTCAGCCCGAGGATGACGAGAGAGGAGATGTGCGATGATAAAAGCAGTGGCAGTGCATGACAAACCGTTCGAAGAGGAGGCGCCCACACCTCCCCACCGTCATCCTCGGGCTTGACCCGAGGCTCCACCCATCCGCACCAACCTTACTGCTGAAGCGTTTCCGTCCAGATGTCCTGCATCGCCGCATCCATGTCGGCATCAGCCACCGGGTAGAGCTGCGAATTCTTCAGATATTCCGGCTGCTTGTCCCAGCGCAGCGCCGCCTTCTGCTGGTCGGTCAGGTGTTCGCCCGCCTTTGCATTGGCCGGCATCGCCCAGTAGCATGAGGAGGTCGCAAGCCGCGCTTGGCCCTCGGGGCTGACGATGTACTGCACGAATTTCAGCGCGAGATCCTGCTTTTCGGAATCCTTGAAGACGCCGATCGACTGCGCCCAGCGCAGCGCGCCCTGCTTGGGGATCGTCCAGTCGAGGTTCGGCTTTTCCGCCGAAAGGCCGGCCGTCAGCCACTCGCCGCCGCCCACCACGATATCGACCTCGCCAGTCGCCAGCGCCGTCTGCGAGGCGACGACGTCGCTCACCTGGCGGGCGACCTTCTTCATCTCGAACAGCTTTTCCTTGATCGCCGGCAGGTCGTCCTGCTTGAGGTCGGCGGTCTTCTTGCCGATGCCGACAGCCGTCAGGCCGACCATCGGAAGGTAATAGTCATAGAGCGCGATGCGGCCCTTGTACTTGTCCGACCAGACGACCGCGAGGTCTTCCATATCGGCCGGATCGACCTTGGTCTTGTCGTAGGAAATCGTGTTGTAGCCGAACTTTTCCGTAACCGCGTAGACCTTGCCGTCCTTGGTGGTCGTCGCGTCCATGCGGACTTCCGGGAAGAGGTCGGCGAGCGGCAGCTTGTCCGCCGGCATTTCACCGAGAATATCCATATCGATGGCGCGCGGCACGTCGACGGCGTCGATGACCAGCACGTCCCAATCGCCGGGGCGGGACTGCTCGATGATCGAGATCGCGGCACCCGTGCCCTCATATTCCTTGAGGTTGACCTTGACGTTGTTGGCCTTCTCGAAGGGCTCGACCAGCGCCGGATCGGTGTGGTCGCACCAGACGAGCGCATTCAGCTCGTCCTGCGCGTTTGCCGCGACGGGCGTGAGCGAAAGGGCGGCTGCGGTGGCAAGGAGCATGCGGCGGGAGAACCCGCCTAAAACGGTTTTCGTCATTTTCGTTCCCTCTGAGTGTAGGCTTTCGGCCTTGGCGAATGGCGTTCATCACGACGCCTTGAGAAAAAGATTGAACGAGTTCATTTTTTAAGTCAATCTCATTTTTGAGGAGATTCCAATGGAGGTTCTGATGGCTGGATTGCGTGCGAAACAGAAGGCGGACAAGACCCGCCGCATTCTCGAATCCGCGACGACGCTGTTCCGCGAGCAGGGCTATGACAGCGCCCGCATCGAGGATATCGCCGAGATGGCGGAAGTCTCCGTCGGCACGCTCTACAACTATTACCAGAACAAGGGTGACATCCTCGTTGCAACCGTCGCCATGGAAGTGACGGAAGTGCTGGAAGCGGGTGCGCGCATCGTCGCCAATCCGCCGCTCAACGTCGCCGAGGCGCTGCGCACGCTGATCGAGCAATATTACGATCACTCGCTGTTCTACCTCTCCAAGGAGATGTGGCGCACGGCGATGGCGATCTCCATCCAGCAGCCGGAAACGCCGCTCTCCCGGCGATACACCGAGCTCGACGGCCAGCTGTGCGCCCAGGTCGTGCAGCTGGTGCGCACGCTGCAGGTCCGTGGCGTGGTGCATGCCAGCATCGATGTCCAGGCCATGGGCGAGGTGCTGTTCAACAACCTCAACCTGATGTTCATGGAGTTCTGCAAGGTCGAGGCCATGCCGATCGAGGACCTGAAGGCCCGCGTCAACGCGCAGCACGAACCGCTCGCCGCCCTCATCAGTACCATCAAGATCGTCTGAGACCTCTATGACCGAACAGGAATCCAGCGTCCTCGCCGCCGCCGATGCGCTCGTCGGCGCCTTCTCCCGGCATGACCGAGACGCCTATTTCGCCGCCTTCGCGCCGGAAGCGACCTTCCTTTTCTACAATCTTGACCGCACGCTCGATGGCCGCGCGGCCTATGAGGCGGAATGGGCGCTCTGGGAAGAACGGGACGGTTTTCGCGTGCTGGCCTGCCGCTCGACGAACCGCAAGGTCCAGCTCGTCGGGGAGGTTGCGATCTTCACGCATGCGGTCGAGACCGACGTCTCCGTCGGCGGGGAAACCGTGACGAACAACGAGCGGGAGACGATCGTCTTTGCGCGCGATGCCGCCGGCCGCTGGCTTGCCGTGCACGAGCACCTTTCGGCCGCTGCCTGATCTAGCAGCAGCGGTCCTCGGCCCTGCCGGTCGAGAGCTGCTCCAGGATCGGACAGTCTGGCCGGTCGTCGCCGTGGCAATGGGCGGAGAGGTGCTCCAGCGTGTGCACCATCTCCTGCAGCAGACGCATCTTCTCCTTCATTTCATGTATATGAGCGCTGGCAATGCGCTTGACGTCGCCGGAGGCGCGGGCGCGATCCTGCCAGAGCGCCAGCAGATCGCGGATCTGCGCGATGGAGAAGCCGAGATCGCGTGACCGGCGGATGAAGGACAAGGTCGAGAGGTCCTTTGGACCGTAGGTCCGGTAGCCGGAGCCGGTGCGGCCTGCCGCACGGATCAGGCCGATCTGCTCGTAATGCCGGATCATCTTGGGCGTAACGCCCGTCGTCTCCGCCGCTTCGCCGATATTCATGCCTGGTCTCCCTTGTGGAACGGCAGCTTGAAGCGCTTGAGGCGCAGCGCGTTCGAAACGACGAAGACGCTGGACAGTGCCATGGCGCCCGCCGCCAGCGCCGGCGACAGCTGGATGCCGAAGGCGGGATAGAGGAAGCCTGCGGCGACCGGGATCAGGGCGACATTGTAGCCGAAGGCCCAGAACAGGTTCTGGCGGATATTGCGCATGGTCGCGCGCGATAGCGCAATACCGATGGCGACGCCGCGCATATCGCCGGCCATCAGCACGATATCGGCACTCTCGATGGCGACATCCGTGCCCGTACCGATGGCGATACCCGTATCGGCCGCCGCCAGCGCCGGTGCGTCATTGATGCCGTCGCCGACGAAGGCGACTTTTTTTGTGCCATCGGCGGAGAGCGCCTTCACGGCCGCAACCTTGCCATCGGGCAGGACCTCGGCCATCACCCTGGTGATGCCGAGCTTTGCGGCCACGGCCTCGGCTGTGCGGCGGTTGTCGCCCGTGATCATTGCGACCTCGATGCCAAGCGCCCTAAGGGCGGCCACGGCCTCCTGCGTCGTCGGCTTGACCGGATCGGTGACGGCGAAGAGGGCCGCAAGCCTATCGTCGATGGCGGCATAAAGCGGCGAGGCACCCTCGGCCGCCAGCCGCTCGGCATCACCTGCGAAGATGGAGGGATCGAGACCGAGGGAGCCCAGAAAGCCTGCGGAGCCCGCCTGCACCTTTCGCCCGGCGACGATGGCCGAGATGCCCTGACCGGAAATCGCCGCGAAATCAATGGCTGCGGGAAGCTCGATCCCCTCGTTCACGGCGGCCTCGTGGATGGCGGCGGCAATCGGATGTTCGGAATGCACTTCCGCCGCAGCCACGAGGGACAGAACCTCACCACGGGCAAAGCCCTCCGCTGGGACGATCTCCGTCAGCGTCGGATGGCCGAGTGTCAGCGTGCCGGTCTTGTCGACCGCGACGATATCGGTTGCCTCAAGCGTTTGCAGCGCCGTGCCCTGGCGGAAGAGCACGCCGAGTTCGGCGGCGCGGCCAGTGCCGGTTATGATGGAGGTCGGTGTGGCCAGTCCCATGGCGCAGGGGCAGGCGATGATGAGCACGGCGACAGCATTGACCAGGGCATGGGCCAGGGCCGGGCTCGGCCCGAAGACGAACCAGATGCCGAAGGTTATGAGCGCGACGGCCATGACGGCGGGCACGAACCATTGCGTGACGCGATCGACCAGCGCCTGGATCGGCAGTTTCGCCGCCTGCGCATCCTCGACCATGCGGATGATCTGAGAGAGCACCGTATCGGCGCCGACGCGGGTGGCGCGGAAGGTGAGGGAACCCGTCGTGCTGACGGTGCCGCCGGTGACCACATCGCCGGCCTTGCGCGCGACAGGCATCGGCTCGCCCGAAATCATGGATTCGTCGATATAGGAACTGCCCTCCGTCACCTCGCCATCGACGGGCACCTTTTCGCCGGGCCGCACCAACACGATGTCTCCGGGCACCACGTTTTCCAGCGGCACGTCCTCCGCCTTGCCATCCCGCAGCACGCGGGCGGATTTGGCGCGCAGACCCGCCAGATGGCGGATCGCCTCGCCGGTGCGGCCCTTGGCGCGCGCCTCGAGGTAGCGGCCGGCGAGGATCAGCGTGACGATGACGGCGGCGGCTTCGAAATAGACATTCGCTGTGCCCCCCGGCAGCAAAGCCGGCGCGAAGGTGGCGACCGTCGAAAAACTCCAGGCGGCGAGCGTTCCGATCACCACCAGGGAATTCATATCCGGCGCAAGACGCAGCAAGCTCGGAATGCCCTTGCGGAAAAAGCGCAGGCCCGGCCCGGCAAGCACGAGCGTCGCCAGGATGAACTGGATGACGCGGCTCGTCTGCATGCCGAGAGTTTCGTGGATGAAATGGCCGAAGGACGGGAAGGCGTGCGCGCCCATTTCCATCCCGAAAAGTGGCGCCGCCAGAAGGGCGGCAATCACGAGATCGCGCCGCAAGGTCACGGCTTCGATCGCCCTACGGTCCTCTTCGGCGGGAGCCGTTGCCGTTTCGCGAATGGCCTTGTAGCCGGTGCGCGCAACGGCGGCAGCTACGTCCTCGAAAGAGACCGCCCCCTTCAGGAAACGAACGCGGGCGCGTTCCTGCGCGAGATTTGCGGTCGCATCGACAACGCCCGGAACGGCCTTCAGCGCTTTTTCGACCCGGCCGATGCAGGAGGCGCAGGTCATGCCCTCGACGGGAAATTCGAGCACGTCCTCGGCGACGCCGTAACCGGTCTTTCGCACCGCTTCGGCAACGGCAGCGGCATCGGCCACGCCGTCAAAGGTCACGTCCGCCTTCTCGGTCGCCAGGTTGACGGCGGCGCCGGAGACACCCGGCACCTTCTCGATGGCCTTTTCGACCCGGCGCACGCAGGACGCACAGGTCATATCGGAGATGGAAAGCTTGATCGTCTGCCGCTCTGCCGGCGGCACAAGGGTGAGCATGGTGCACCTTCATCCAGAAGCTCTCCTTGATCCGGTATGGACCAGAGGAGGTCGCTTCATTTTGGATAGATCGTGCACCTTCCCATCATGTCAAGGTCAAGCGGCTTTTTGCCGTTCAGTCCACGGCGACGGGCGAATAGCCCTCGGCCTCGATGATGGAGGCAACGGCGCTGCGGTCTCCGGCATTTTCAATCGCGACGCGCTTGGTCGAAAGATCGATATCGACTTTCGCGGACGGATAGGCGGCAAGCACAGCGCTTGTGATGGTCTTGGCGCAGTGGCCGCAGGTCATGTCGGATACGGTGAAGGAAAGGGTGTCGCTCATGGGCAGGCTCCTGATTTGTCTATGCACGCTGAAGCCTTCCCCCATGGCAAGGTCAAGCCCTGCCGAAGACATCCGTTCAGCCGAAAAGACGGGCAAGCAGCGCCAGGAACTGGTCTCGCGCCCGCATTCCACCCAATCGCTCCAGGCAGTCCGCCTCGAAATCGGCCTCGGCCCGCCGCGCATCGCTCAGCAGGCTTTCCCCCGATGGCGTCAGATGGAGCGCATAGGAGCGACGGTCGTTGGGCACGTTCCGCCGCTCCGTCAGACAGCGCTCTTCCAGATCATTCATCAGCGACACGAAATTCGCCCGCTGAATACCAAGAACAGCCGCAATTTCAGATTGTTTCCGGCCTGGATTTTCGGCGATCATAGCCAGCACGCTGTATTCCGTGGGACGCAGGTTCACCACGGAGAAATAGTGCAGGAACCGCTGTATGAACTGGCCATGTGCCCGGCGGAGCTGATGCGCCACACTTTGAGAGATTGCGGAGGAATCCAGAGCCTCCGTTGGAGGAACATCGTAAGTTTTGCTTATCTTTTCCATGCTTTGGCCACCTTTCCCCGGTGCCGGAGGAATTCCGGCGTGCGGCCTGCACACGACCATAGGTGCCCGCACGGATGGCGCAAGGCGCGGCATGCGTGATTGCAGCAATTTTCTACACGCAATCAAGAGGCGAGGAATGATTTTGCGTTTTTTCAAACCCAACGCGACGCCCTGAGTTTATTTCAGGGCGCCATAACTCAACCAGCGGTAAATTTCCGCATTCAATCGATTGCGAATCGATTTAGGCGGCCCCTCAGCAAGGCGATCGTCTGGCTGTCGGCATTGGCGAAGGCAAAGCGCAGATACCCCTCTTGGCCGGCACCGAAATAGCTTCCGGGCAGGCAGAGAATTCCGGCTTCCTTGGCAAGTTTTTCCGCGACGCGAGCGGACGGCACGCCCTCGAAGGGATGGCCGATGAAGGCGAAATAGGCACCGACCGCACCGACCTTCCAGGCCGGTGCGCCGGCCATGGTCGACAACAGCGCCTCGACGCGGTGCGCGATCTCCAGCCGGTTCCCCTCGCGCCAGTCCGCCAGCAGCGGCAGCGCGGTGGCGACCGCGGCCTGCGCGGACCGCGGCGGGCAGATTTGCAGATTGTCCATGATCTTCGCCACCTGCTCGACCACGTCGGCACCGGAGGTGATGGCGCCGAGGCGATGGCCGGGAATGCAGAAGGACTTGGAGAAGCTGTAGAGGCTTATGAGCGTGTTCTCCCAGCCGGCACGCCTGAAGAGATCATGTGGACGACCGGCACCGGCCGGCAGAAAATCGCGATAGGTCTCGTCGAGGATGAGCCAGATGCCGCGCGAAACGCAGAGATCGTAGATTTCGGCGAGCAAAGCCGGCGGATAGACGGCGCCGGTCGGGTTGTTCGGCGAGACGAGCGCCAGCGCCCGCACATCCGGCGTGATCGCGGCGGCAAGTGCTGCGACATCGGGCAGGAAACCGTTGGCGGCGTCGCAGGCGGCGAACCGCGTCTTGATGCCGAGCATCGCCAGCGTGGTTTCCTGGTTGAAATAATAGGGATCCGTCATCAAAACGGCATCGCCCGCACCGGCGATCGCCATGGCGGCGCAGATGAAGGCCTGGTTGCAGCCGGCCGTCACGTGGACATTGCCGGCGGCGAGCGGCAGGCCGTAGGTTTCGGAAAGATGCTCGGCATAGGCCTTGCGCAGGCTGTCCTCGCCCTCGATCGGTCCATAGCCGGTATAGGCGCGCGAGGCGGCATATTCACCGAGCAGGCGCAGCATGTCGGGATGCGGCGGATAGCCGGGCACAGCCTGCGAAAAATCGATCATCGGGCCGCTGCGGCCATCATAAGCATCGCCCCAGGCGAAGACATGCGGGATCGGCGGGGCGGCAAGGGTTTCGACGAGCGGGTTGAAGCGGGGCATGGTCAGTTCCGTGAGTATCACGCGCGGGTCTTGCGCTGGGGGGTGGACGCGGTCCGGCGCTTGACAGGAGCCGGGATCGGACGAAAAGGTTCGGCCGCCCGCGTGCCGCGGCCGCGCAGCAGCATGCGGGCGGAGGTCTGCGGCTCGGGTAAGCTTTCTTCGAGCGAAGCAAACAGCCAGTCGATGAAGACCTTGACGATCGGCGCCTGCCGCACGGATTGCCGGCAGGCGACATAGAACGCGTCGGCGGCCGGCACGGTGAGATCGAACGGCACGACCAGTTCGCCGCGCGCGATCAGATGGCCGGCGGTGATCGTGTCGCCGAGCGCGATGCCTTGGCCATGCAGGGCGGCCTCGGTGGAAAGACGGGCATCGCTCATGAAATGCTGCCGGCCGCGCACGATGTCGGTCGCATCCGCTGCCGAAAGCCAGGTGCTCCATTCGCGCCCGTCGTCACCGTGGAATATCGTATGGTGGGAAAGGTCGCGCAGCGACCGCAACGGCCGGCTGTTCAACAGGGTAGGGCTAGCGACGGGGAAAAGTTCCAGCCGTGACCAGAGCCGCGTCCAGTAATCCGGCCAGTTGCCGTCGCCATAGAGCACGCTGACATCTGTATCGAGCGAGCGTAGGTTTTCCGGATCATTGGAGGCGATCAGCGTGACACGCACGCCGGGAAACTGGTCGGTGAAGGTGTTAAGGCGCGGAATGAGCCAGAGCGAAAGCAGGGCCGGCACGCAGGTGATGGTGAGGTCGCCGCTCGTTTCCGGCTGCTTCATCAGGGCGGTCGCCGCCGCGATCTCGCCGAAGGCATTGGTGACGGCCGGCAGCAGCAGCGCGCCTTGCGGCGTCAGCTTCAGCCGCTTGCCGCCACGTTCGAAAAGCGCGGTCCCGAGCGACTCCTCAAGCGCCTTGATCTGGTGGCTGACGGCACCGTGCGTTACGTTCAATTCCCGCGCGGCAGCCGACACGGCACCGCGACGGGCGGTCGCCTCGAAAGCACGGAGCGGATTGAGCGGCGGGAGGCGCGCAGTCATGGAGCGGAAAACCGGATATGTGAATTTTTCTCACTCCAATCGCTATAACAATGTCAATTGCTTTTCCAGCCATTTTATTACGATACTATGAAGAACGAGGGCAAAGACCCCGGGGGAACATATCGAAACGCTTTGATCCGGCCCCCGGTCTGCCCTCATTTTTCATTTGCGATGAGGTAGGCACGATGAGCGGCAGCAAGCTGGATGAACTCAAGGCGAAATACGGCGCAAGCCATGGCGGCGAGATGTTCGACCCCGCCTTCCGCAAGGTCGCCGACAAGATCTTCACCAAGAACGGCACCCGCCTCGCGCCCTATGCGGGCGTCCCGACCTTCCTTTCCGCGCCCTATATGCAGGTCGATGCCGTCGAGCCCGATTTCGGCAACCTGCAGGTCGCCATCACCGGCGTGCCGATGGATCTCGGCGTCACCAACCGCCCCGGCTCGCGCTTTGGACCCCGCGCCATGCGCACCATCGAGCGTATCGGCCCCTACAACCACGTGCTTGACTGCGCACCGGTACAGGAACTGCGCGTTGCCGACATCGGCGACGTACCTTTCCAGAGCCGCTACCGTCTCGAACTCAGCCATGACGATATCGAGAAGCGCTTCAACCAGATCGTCGATGCCGGCGTGATCCCGCTCGCCGTCGGCGGCGACCATTCGATCACTCATCCGATCATGAAGGCTGTCGGCAAAAAGCAGCCGGTCGGCATGATCCATATCGATGCCCATTGCGACACCGGCGGCATGTTCGACCAGACAAAGTTCCACCATGGCGGCCCGTTCCGCAACGCGGTACTCGACGGCGTGCTGGACCCAACCCGCACCATCCAGATCGGCATCCGCGGTTCTTCGGAATATCTCTGGGAGTTCTCCTACGAGTCCGGCATGACCGTCATCCACGCGGAAGAGGTGAGTGGGCTCGGCATTCCCGCCATCATCGAAAAAGCGAAGGCCATTGTCGGCGACGGGCCGACCTATCTCTCCTTCGATATCGACAGCCTCGACCCGAGCTTTGCGCCCGGCACCGGCACGCCGGAGATCGGCGGCCTCACCACGCGCGAAGTGCTCGAATTCATCCGCGGCCTAAAGGGCATCAATCTCGTTGGCGGCGACGTGGTGGAAGTCGCCCCGCAATATGACGCCACGACCAACAGCGCGCATGCGGGCGCACAGGTTCTGTTCGAAATTCTGAGCCTTATGGTTTTCAGCCCTTCCGTGTCGCGGACGGCCTGACATAGAATAGCAACAACGGGAACGCTCCGGCCGGATCAACCGGTCGGCCTAACAGGAGAAAGACCACTATGCGTGACATCCTCAAGACCAATGTCAGTCGCCGTGCCGTGCTGGGCGCCGGCGTCGCCGGTGCCTCGATGCTTGCCATGCCGGCCGTGCTGCGCGCGCAGGACAAGTCGTTGAAGGTCGGCGTCTACGGCGGCTATTTTAAGGATTCCTTCGACAAGAACATCTTTGCGGACTTCACCAAGGAGACGGGCATTGCCGTCGAATCGGTCGCCGAGCCGACCGGTGAAGCCTGGCTCGTACAGCTCGAACAGGCCGCCAAGGCAGGTCAGGCACCGGCCGATGTCTCCATGATGTCGCAGGTCGCGATGCTGAAGGGTCAGTCGACGGACCTCTGGGCAACGCTCGACACCGCGAAAATCCCGAACGCGTCGAACCTTATCGACCATTTCGTCAACAAGTATCCGGATGGCCGTGTCGCCGGCATCGGTGCCGTCGCCTGGTACATCACGCTCGTCACCAACACGGATGTCTTCAAGGAAGCCCCGACGTCCTGGTCGGCTCTGTGGGACCCGGCAAATGCCGATAAGCTCGGCCTGCTCGCGCTCGTTTCCAACTCGTTCCTGCTCGAAGTGACCGCCAAGACCCATTTCGGCGGCACGAATGCGCTCGACACCGAGGAAGGCCTGCTGAAGGCCTTCGAAAAGCTCGCCGAAGTGAAGCCGAACGTGCGCCTTTGGTATCGCGACGAAGCCCAGTTCGAGCAGTCGCTGAAGTCGGGCGAAATCCCGATGGGCCAGTACTATCACGACGTGACGGGCCTTGCCGCCAAGGATGGCCAACCGGTTCGCTCCACCTTCCCGAAGGAAGGCGGCATCATGGATTCGGGTTGCTGGGCGCTGTCGCGCGCCTCGAGCAAGGTCGAGGAAGCCCACACCTTCATCAACTACATGAGCCAGCCGAAAATCCAGTCGCTGCTGTCGCGCAAGGTCGGCACCGCGCCGACCGTCAAGCGCGACCTGCTCGACCTCACGGCCGAAGAGTTCGCAGCCGTGTCCTCGGATATCGATCCGATCATCCCGCGCTACGACCTCTACACCACCAAGGCCGACTGGCTGAACCAGAAGTGGACCGAAATGATCGCAGGCTGATCCCTGCCTTCTCCTGAAAACGACCGGCCGGCTATCCTAGCCGGCCGGCCCCAGAACCGTCAGCGCCGAGCGGAGCCCCAATGTCCGGATTGACCCTCCAGAATATCGTCAAGCAGTTCGGCACGTTCACGGCCGTGAAAAATGTCGAACTGACGGTGCCGCATGGCACCTTCGTCTGCCTTCTCGGTCCGTCCGGCTGCGGCAAGACCACGCTGATGCGCATGGTCGCCGGCCTCGACCTGCCGACCAGCGGCGCCATCAAGCTCGACGGCAAGGACATCACGAATGTCCCAACCCACAAACGCGACCTCGGCATGGTCTTCCAGTCGCTGGCGCTCTTCCCGCACCTGACGGTCGGCGAGAACATCGCCTATTCGCTGCGCATCCGCGGCGTCGGTAAGGAAGAGCAGAAGAAGCGCGTCGACGAGCTTCTCGCGATGATCCATCTTATCGGCTATGCCGACCGACCGGTCGCAAAGCTCTCCGGCGGCCAGCGCCAGCGCGTGGCGATCGCCCGCGCACTCGCCATCTCGCCAAAACTCTTCCTGCTCGACGAGCCGCTTTCGGCGCTCGACGCCAAGCTGCGCGAGGCCATGCAGGTGGAACTGCGCCAGCTCCAGCAGCGCCTCGGCATCACCACCATCGTCGTTACCCACGACCAGCGCGAAGCCATGACCATGGCCGACACCGTCGTCGTGATGAGCGGCGGCGAAATCCGCCAGGCCGCAGCGCCGGTGGAAATCTACCGCCGCCCGGCCGATACCTTCGTCGCCGACTTCATCGGCATGACGAACCTCATCGATTTCAAGGCCGACAGCACCGGCGCCAGCGTGCTTGGCGCGTCGATCCCCGGCCTTGCCGTTCCCGCCGGCTTGAAATCCGGCATCATCTCGGTGCGCCCGGAAGACGTGCATCTCGTAGCACCCGGCAATGCCCCTGTTACCGGAACCGTCACCTTTGTGCGCGACCTCGGCGGCACGATCGAGACCTTCGTAGAGGCCGGCGGCAAGCAGATCGTCGCTGTCTCCATGCCGAACGCCCGGCCTGATGTGTCCGTCGGCCAGTCCGTCGGCGTCCAGCTCAACCCCGGCGACTGCGTGGTGCTCAAGTCATGAGACGCGAAGCTCCGCAAAAACTCTCGGACTACGGCCCGCTCTTCTTCCCCGCGGGCATGCTGATCACTTTCTTCGTCGTGCCTTTCGCGACGATGATCGCGGTCTCGTTCTTCAAGCGCAATCCCTCCGGCTTCTACACGCCGGATTTCGTCTTCGAGAATTACGCCCGGTTCCTCAGTCTGTTCTTCGGCAAGGTGCTCGGCTTCTCGCTGTTCCTCGCCGTCACCGTCGCCATCTGCTGCGTCGTGCTCGCCGTGCCCTTCACCTATCTGCTGTCGCGCGCCAGACGCAGGACGCAGGTGCTCTGGCTGGTCGCGCTCCTGTCGATCCTGTCGCTATCGGAAGTCATCATCGGCTTTGCCTGGTCGACGCTGTTTTCGCGCACCGCCGGCATCACCAATCTTCTCGTGATGCTCGGCATCCTGGATCAACCGGTGGCGTTGAACCCGAGTTTCGGCGCGGTGCTGACGGCCATGACCTACCAGGCGCTGCCCTATACCGTGCTCGTGCTCTATCCTGCTCTCGTGCGGCTCGACCCGACTTTGACGGAAGCCGCGCGCACACTCGGTGCCTCGCCGATAAAGTCCTTCTTCACCGTCGTCGTGCCGGCACTGCGCAACACCATCGTCGCCACACTGATCATGGTCTTCATCTTCGCGCTCGGCTCCTACCTGCTGCCGCAGATTCTCGGCCGACCGCAGCACTGGACGCTCTCGGTGCTCATCACCGACCAGGCGATCTACCAGTCGAACATGCCGTTCGCCGCCGCCATGGCCGTGTTCCTCGTGCTCGTCACGCTCGGCCTCGTCGCACTCACGGTCATCGCCGGCCGCAAGGGAGAAGCCGCATGAACGGGTTTCTGCAAAAGGTCTATTTCGGCCTCATCGGCCTCTTCCTGTCGCTGCCGATCATCGTCGTCGCCGGCGTTTCGGTGAACGAAAAGCAGGACCTTGCCTTCCCGCCGAAGGGTTTTTCGCTGGGCTGGTACGGCGAAATCTTCGCCAATGTCGAATGGCGCAACGCGCTTTTCGCCTCGGTCACGCTGGCGGCTCTCTCGGCCGCCGTGGCCCTGCTAATCGCGCTGCCGCTCGCCTGGTTCCTCTGGCGGCGTCATGCGCCCTGGGCGAACATCTTTCAGCTGCTCGGCATCGCGCCGTTCACGCTGCCGCCTGTCATCACCGCGCTCGGCCTGCTAACCTTCTGGGCCGCGACCGGCTTCTACGGCCAGCCGGCCACCGCCGTCATCAGCCACGCCATCTTCTTTGTGACGCTGCCGCTGGTGACGTTGTCGCTCGGCTTCTCCTCCATCGACCGCTCGCTGGTGGAGGCCGCCGCGACGATGGGCGCGGATGACCGCACGATCTTCCGCACGGTCGTCCTGCCGCTGATCCTGCCCTACCTGATCTCCGGCTATGCTTTCGCCTTCGTGCTGTCGCTCAACGAATATATCGTTGCCTACATGACGATCGGCTTCACCATGGAGACGCTGCCGATCAAGATCTTCAACGCCCTGCGATACGGCTATACGCCGACCATGGCCTCGGTGACGATCCTGTTCGTGGCGATCGCGGCCACCATCTTCGGCCTCGTCGCGCGATTCGGCGATCTGCCGAAACTGCTCGGCGCCATGTCGTCAAAGGACTGAGACCATGCGGATCGCCGCCCTTCAGATGCACGCGATCGCCGGCGACAGCGAGGCGAATATGGAGCGCATCGCGGCAGCCGCCGCCGATGCGGCAGCAGGCGGCGCCAAGCTGCTGATCGTGCCCGAGCTTGCCGTCACCGGTTACGGGGCAGGGCAGGCGGCTTTCGAAAACCTCGCCTCGCCCGCCACGGGCGCGGTGGCAGAACGCCTCAGCACGATTGCGCGGGAAAACCGGATCGCCGTCGTCGCCGGCTTTGCCGAACAGGAGGGCACGCTGACCTATAACAGCGCGCTCTTCACCGATGGCATCGGCACCAATGCCGTCTATCGCAAATCCCATCTCTACGGCGACTACGAGCGTGACGTCTTCAAGCCCGGCGTGCCGAACTCCATCATGGTGGAACTCGGCGGCATCAGGCTCGGCATGCTGATCTGCTACGACGTCGAATTCCCGGAAAACGTCCGCCGGCTGGCATTGGCAGGGGCGGACCTCGTCGTCGTGCCGACCGCGCTGCCCAAGGGTTCTTCCGGCACCTTCATCGCCAACCACATGATCCAGGTCCGCGCCTTCGAAAACCAAGTCTTCGTCGCCTATATCAACCATTGCGGCGCTGACGACAATTTCACCTATGCGGGCCTGTCGCGAATCGCAGCACCCGATGGCAAACTGCTTGCCGAGGCACCGGCGGAAGGCGAGATGCTGCTGTTTGCGGAAGTGCGCCCCGAGGACTACGCCAAATCGCGCGGGGAAAACACCTATCTCGTCGATCTCGGCCGTCCGATTTAGAGGCTGATCAGCGCCGTTCCGATGACCGCGAGTGCTGCGCCGAACCAGGCGGGTGCCGGCGGCACCGTGCCGGTTCTTGCCCAGACCATCGGCAGAATGACGATGGGCGTCATCGACGACAGCGTCGAGACGACCCCGACATTGCCATGCGCCAAAGCCGCCATCAGCAGCGACATGCCGAGGCCAACGCCGAAGAAGGCGGAGCCGACGGCAAACCCTACCGATCGCGTCGTTATGCTGGGTGCCGGCTTCAAGGCCGGATGTGGCACAGCCATCAGAAGCAGGAAGAAAAGCGCCGCGAGCCCCGAACGCACCGCCATTGCGGTAAATGGCTCAACGCCACCCGCCATCGCCGGCCGGGCGGCAAGGCTGCCGAGCGCTTGGCCGAAGGCGGTGACTACGCCGAGAACGATGCCCAGCCATGGTGTCTTTGCCTGATCACCCCCGGCCTTTGAGGACGAACGGGCGCCGATGGCCAGAAGAATACCCGCCAGCACGCAGGCGATGCCGATACCCTGCCGGCCCGACAGGGTTTCCTCGAGAAAGACATAGCCGAGTACGACCGCGAAGGGCGAGGCGAGCGAAAAGAGCAGGGCCGTGGTGCGCGGGCCGGCTGTATAGATCGTTGCGAAATAGGTGGTGCTCGCGATGACGATGCCGAACAGGCTGGAGACGGCGAGATAGCCGAACTGCCAGAGTTCCATCGTGCGCCAGCCGCCGAGAATGACAGACACGGCTGCGGTCATCAGAAAGGCCGCGATCATCTGCAAGCGGGCGAGATCGAGGAGCGGCAGACGGCCCTGCAACTCGCTGACGAGCATGCCGCTCATCGCAATGCAGACGGCGGCGGAAAGAGCGAGAATCTCAGCGATATACATGGAAAGGCCGGGCAGTTGACTGCCCGGCCTATCGCACAGATTTGCCCTATCCGATAGGGCCGGTTTCAGGATTACGCCTGATAGGTGACCTTACCATCGCAGATGGTGGTGACCGGGCGAACCGTGGCGAGCTTGGTGAAGTCCGTCGCCTCGACATCGGCGTCGAGCACGACGATATCGGCAAGATAACCCGGCTTCAGCACGCCCTTGCGGTCTTCCATGAATTCGACCCAGGCGCCGTTCTTCGTATAGGCGGCGAGCGTCTCGTGCAGCGAAAGACGCTCGTCCTTCATGCCCTCTTTCCATACCTCGCGCGACATGGCGCACTGGATGCAATTCATCGGATCGAGCGGCGAGACCGGCCAGTCCGTGGCGAACACGATCGGGGCACCGGCGTCAACCAGCGTGCGCCAGGCGAAGGCATAGGGCCAGCGATCTTCGCCGATATAGGAGAGATAGGGCTCCAGCGGCAGGCCGGCGCTGCCCGGCGGGTGAGTCGGCTGCATGGAGGCGACCGTGCCGAGCTCCTTGAAGCGCTTGATATCGTCGGGATGCACCACTTCGATATGCTCGATGCGGTTGCGGCTGTCGCGCTTGCCGTTGGCCTTGATGGCCGCCTCGTAGCCGTTCAGCACCATGCGCACCGCGCCGTCGCCGATGGCATGCACGGCGACCGGCAGTCCGAGTTTGTCCGCCGTGATGGCGACATCGTTGAAATGCTCCTGCGAGAACAGCGGGTCGCCCTTCAGGCCGGGCTGATGGCAATAATCATCAACGAAAACCGCGGTGCCGGATTCCGTGACGCCATCCATGAACAGCTTGACGAAGTCCGAGCGAAGACGATCCGAGTTGAAACGCTCGCGCCACGCGGCAGCCTTGGTCTCGATGTCGGAGAGCGGCATGAAGTTCTTCATGTGGAAGGGCATGCGAATGCGAACCGGCAGGCCGACGGTCTTCTCGATCTCGTCGAGCATTTCCAGCTGGTAGAGGCTGCCGTCCATGTTCTGCACCGAGGTGATGCCGAGCGAGGCGACATAGGCGAGACCTTCCTTGAGGATCTCGATATCGCCGGCGCGCTGTTCGGCCGTCACATGCTCGGGATCGCCGCCCGTACCCACGCCGAGCATTTCGCGGCCGCCCGTTTCGCTAAGTGCGGAGACCGGGCGGATGGCGTTGCTTTCACGCAGTTCGCCATTGGCAAGGCCATCCTCGCCCATGACGATCTCGTTGCCGACGCCGACATCGCGGCCTTCCAGAATGCCGCCCATCTTCAGGGCGAGCGTGTTGGCCCAGGCGGTGTGATGGTCGGGCGCGAAGATCAGCACGGCGCGATCCGGCAGGATGCGGTCAAGGTGATGGCGCGTCACGCGCTCGTCGTCGGACAGGATCGTATAGTCGGCGTGCTGGGCAATCAGCAGCTGGCGCTCCGGATAGTCTGCGGCATAGGTCTTCAGCGCCTTGTCGAGCGCGTCAAAGCCCTTCATGCCGTAGAGCGAGAGCTCGCGCAGTTCGGCCGAACCGCCGAAAATGTGCATATGCGCCTCGTTGAAGCCCGGCAGGACCGTCGCGCCCTTGGCGTCGATCACGTGCGTATCGGGGCCGGAAAAGGCATCGATCTGCGCTTCGGAGCCGACGGCCAGAATGCGGTTGCCGGCAACGGCGACGGCGCTCGCACGCGGATTGGCCTCGTCCATGGTCAGCGCCCGCGCATTGCGGATGATAAAGCTCGCTTCGGTCTGCATGGTGTGTTCCCTCAATATTTTTAGATTGCCCGGCGGCAAAGCGCCCGGAAGAAGGTAAAGATGTCCTGGTTCTCCTCGTCGCCCAGCGGCTCCGGATGGGAGGAGAATTTGACGATGACCGTTTCCGTGCTCGGATCGACATAGAGCCATTGGCCATGGATGCCGATAGCACAAAAGGCTTGGTCGGCCTCGCCGGACTGGTACCACTGGCTGCGGTAACGACCGTTCGGCAGATCGACATTGCGACCCTGCTGCCAGGCTTCACGGTCGCCGTTTTCCTGCATGTCGCGGATCCAGGCGACGGGGATAATCTGCCTGCCGTCACGCGCCCCGTCATTGCGCAGGAGTTCGCCCAGACGGGCAAGATCGCGCGCCGTCATGGAAACGCCGCCGGCGGTGCGCGGCGTACCGATCGCATCGACCGTGATATCCGCAAGCCCCTTGGCGCCCATCGGCTTCCAGAGCAGATCGGAGGTGAGGTCGGCGAAACGCGCTCCGGTCACGCGCTCGATGATCACCCCGAGCAGATCGGCATTCGGCGAGGCGTAGTAGAACGGGCCGCCATGCGGGCGTTCGGCCTTCTGCAAGGTCATGAGGAAAGCGGCGAGGTTTTCGGGCTCGGCGCCCGGCATCGGCGGGTTCCAGAGCATCGAGCGGCGATAGCGCGCGAAGGCGCCATAGGGATCGAGATAGGCCTCCTCGAAATCCAGGCTGACGCGCATGTCGAGCACGTCGCGATAGGTGCAGTCGCCGTAGACGCTGCCTTTGGCCTCCGGCAGGTAATCCGTCACCGGACGATCGGGATCGAGAATGCCGTCCGCCTCCAAAATGCCGGAGATAACAGCCGTCAGCGACTTGGAAATGGAAAAGACGAGATGCGGTGCATCGGGATTGGCGTGCGCGGCATAGTATTCCGCAACGATTTCGCCCTTGCGCATCATCACGAAGGCGTCCGTGTGAGCGAATTCCAGAAAGGCACGGGCGGTCTCTGTGCCGGCGAGTCCGGTTTCCATCGGCGCGTCCAGAAACGTGTCGCTGGCGAGCGGTCGTTCTGAGACCACCGTTTCGGGC
>NZ_JBLZPK010000024.1:0-44311 GCF_049199905.1 Shinella sp. M27 | reverse complement strand
GCACGAAATCGCGTACGTTCTGAAAGGTCCAGCGGCTGTAGGGGGATGAGCGCCAATTGGCGAGCGTAACATCGGCACGGGCAAAGCCGTGCCTGTCTTGAAATGTCTTGATCATGAAAAAACCCAGCCAAGGCGCGGGAAGGCGCTTGGCCTTCCCGCTTGGACTGTCCTCGTTGTGCGGTAAAACCGCTTACTTCTGCAGTTCGGTCCAGATCTTGGTGTAGAGTTCCTGCACGTCCGGCGGGCAGGCGAGGTTGAACTTGCCGGCAGCCTTCAGTTCGTCCGGGATCTTGATTTCCGGCGCATCCTTCATGTCGGCCGGCATGAACGGCTCGGAGCCCTTGATGCCGTTCGCATAGCGGCCGAAGGCCGAGAGCATGGCAGCGTTTTCAGGATCCATGATGAAGTTCAGGAACAGCTTAGCGTTCTCGACGTTCTTTGCGTCCTTCAGGATAGCCGCGTTGTCCATCCAGACCGGGTAGCCTTCCTTCGGATAGCCGTAGGTGACCTTGTCGTTCTGCAGGCGCGCACGGAAGGAGGCGCCATTCCAGTTCACACCGGCAGCCAAGTCTTCCTTCGAGTATTTCTCGATATTGCCGTAGTCCATGGAGATCCACTTCGGCTTTGCGGCCGTGAGGATGTCGCGGGCTTTCTTCAGGATCGTCAGGTCGCCCGTGCAGGGCTCGCCGCCCGCATAGGTCACGACCATGTGCATGACGTCAGACATTTCCGGGATGACGTTGACCTTGCCAACGAGTTCAGCCGGCGGGTCAAGGAAGATCGCCGATGTGTTGATGTCGCCGGCATAGACGCCCTTGTTGACGGTTACGCCCGTCGTGCCCCACAGCCACGGAACAGAATAGTGGCGGCCTTCATCGAAGGGAACCTTCACCCACTGCTCGTCGACGTTCTTGAAGTTCTCCATCTGGTTCGGCTCGGACTGCAGAAGCAGGCCTTCCGAGATCCAGATCGGCATAACGCTGGCCGAGGGAACGACGATGTCGAAGCCATGGCCGCCCTGGCGGACCTTGGCAAGCGCGGTGTCGTTCGAGTCATAGTCGGTGATCGTCACCTTGACCTTGAACTTCTCCTCGAACTTCTTGATCATTTCGGGGCTGGTATAGTTGCCCCAGTTGAAGATGTTCAGTTCGCCTTCGGCATGCGCAATGGCGGTGGAGGCCATCATGCCGGCGGCAAGCGCCATCAAACCCAGTTTCATTTTCATCAGCTGTTCTCCTTTTTCTATTCGTTGTTCTTCTGAGGCTCACGGCTCAGGAAGAAGAAGAGGGTGACGATCGCCAATGACAGCACAAGGAAGACTGTCGATATGGCGTTCATCTCCGGTGTCACGACACGCCGCAACTGGCCCAGCATATAGGTCGGCAGCGTGTCCTGTCCGCCGGATTTCACAAATTCCGTGATCACGACATCGTCAAGCGAGATGACGAAGGCGAGCATCATGCCGGCGAGAATGCCCGGCCAGAGCAACGGCAGCGTGACATAGCGGAAGGTCTGGAAGGACGAGGCGTAGAGATCGGCGGCCGCCTTCTCCAGCGACAGGTCCATGCTCTCGAGACGCGCCCGGATCGGCATATAGGCGAAGGGCACGCAGAAGGCCGAATGCGCGATGATGAGATAGCCGAGACCGGAATAGCCCGTCCACACCTTGATGCGCGAGAAGAGGATGAGCAGCGCGACCGCCGTCACGATTTCCGGCACCAGCAGCGGCATGTTGATGACGGAATACTTGAACGTCAGGCCGCGATAGGGCGCTGTGCGCGTCGTGGCGATGGCCGCCAGGGTCGCGCAAGCCGTGGCGATGACCGCAGCGACGGCTGCGATCTGCAACGAACGCCACGAGGCTTCGACGACCTGCTGGTTGTTCCAGGCGCTTTCGAACCACCGGAACGAAAACCCCTCCCAGGTGGCGATCGACATGCCGGAATTGAAGGAATAGACGACGAGCGTCGCGATCGGCAGGTAGAGCAGGAAGAAGCAGAACATCGCAATGGTCGCGAAGCCCGGCTGGCGCTTGATCGAGAAGGATTTAGCCATGGGCGCTGCCTCCGGACTTCGATGCATTGCGGACGTAGTAGAGCATCGCAAAGAGTACGATAATCACGAGCGTGACGGACAGTGACGCCCCGAGCGGCCAGTTTCGTCCCTGCCCGAATTGCAGTTCGATCAGGTTGCCGACCATCAGGTTCTTGCCGCCGCCGAGAACGCGCGGCACCACATAGGATGACAGCGCCGGCACGAAGACGAGGATGGAGCCGGCGATGATGCCCGGCTTCACCAGCGGAATGACGATCCGCCAGAGCACGCCAAAGCGCGAGGCATAGAGGTCGTAGCCCGCCTCGATCAGCCGGAAATCCAGCTTTTCAAGGCTCGCATAAAGCGGCAGAACCATCAGCGGCAGGAAGACATAGGTCATGCCGAGCATGATGGCGAAGTCGGTGAACATCATCTGGATCGGTGCCGAGATGATGCCGATCTTCATCAGCAGCGTGTTGATGATGCCTTCCGAGCGGATCACTTCCTGGATGGCGAAGGTGCGGATGAGCATATTCGTCCAGAAGGGGATGGTGATCAGGAAGAGCCAGAGCGACCGATTATGCGGCGCACGCGTGGCGATGAAATAGGCTGTCGGGAAACCGAAGATCAGGCAGAACACCGTTGTGGCGAAGGCAAGCTTGACGCTGCGCCAGAAGATCGAGAAATGCGCATCCGCCAGCGACACCGTGTCGTCGAAGATATCCCGGGTGAAGAGGACGTTGAACCAGCCCTCCGTCGAGAATTCCCACTTCACGTCACCATAGCTGCCGGGCGCAAGGAAGGAATAGAGCAACACGATGACAAGGGGGCCGACACTGGCCGCCAAGATGAGAATGAGGGCAGGGGCGCTGAGGAACCAGCGATCCCGGATTTCTTTGTTTTGCCGCTGTTCGCTGACCTCTTGGGGGCTGACCGTCATGGCTAATCCCTCAAGATCTGGGCGACGTCGTCATTGATGGCGATGCTGACGCGCTCCTGCTCGGAGAAGCCGCAATGACCGCTCTTGGCATTCTGCTGACGCACGATGAACGTGCTGCCGCCATCGACCTTGACGTGGAAATGATTGTCCGTGCCGAGATAGACGATATCGTCCAGCACGCCTTCCAGCATGCCCGAACCGGCCGGGCCGAGGCGCGCATGTTCCGGGCGCACGACGATGGTGACCTTACCCTTCGGCGTGATGCCTTCCGGGTAGGTCGCATTGATTTCCGCGCCGGAGGAAAGGCGCACGCGGGCCTTCTCGCCGGAGACCGAGATGACCTCCGCTTCGAGGAAATTGGTCTCGCCGATGAAGTCGGCGACGAAGCGTTCGGCCGGACGATCGTAGATATCCCAGGGTGAACCGACCTGGCGGACCGTGCCCGTCGACATGACGGCGATGCGGTCGGACATGGTCAGCGCTTCCTCCTGGTCGTGCGTGACGAAGACGAAGGTGATGCCGGTTTCCAGCTGAAGGCGCTTCAGTTCCATCTGCATGGACTTGCGCAGCTTGAGATCGAGTGCCGAAAGCGGCTCGTCGAGCAGAAGCACCTTCGGCCGCGGCGCCAGAGCGCGGGCCAGCGCCACGCGTTGTTGCTGGCCGCCGGAAAGCTGCGTGACGGGATTGTTGCCACGCCCCTCAAGGTGAACGAGCTTCAGCATGTCCTTGACGACGCTGTCGACTTCCGACTTCGGCTTGCCGAGCATCTTGAGGCCGAAACCGATGTTCTCGGCCACCGTCAGATGCGGGAACAGCGCGTAGTTCTGGAAGACGGTGTTGACCGGCCGCTGGTTCGGCAGGAGGCGGGAAATGTCCACGCCGTCGAGCAGGACCTGACCTTCGGTCGGCAGCTCGAAGCCGGCGATCATGCGAAGGAGCGTGGTCTTCCCGCAGCCCGAGGGGCCGAGAAGAGTGAAGAATTCGTTCGAGCGGATATCCAGCGACACATTGTCGACGGCCTGGAAGGTGCCGAACCATTTCTTGATGCCATGCAGGCCTATGGCGCCGCCATGGGCTGCGGTCGTTCGGGTGTCAGTCATCGGTTCCCCGTTTGTGAACCGGCGTCCCCGAGCGTCCTCTGCCCAAACCGCCGGCTGTCCTCTGTCCGGCCGCTAATAACGGCTCTTATGTGATAGGCTTGTCTTGCTTATGATCACAACAAACCATAATTTGATCAAATCTGTAAAGGGTCATTTTGAGCTTTGCGAGATTATCAGTTTTGCGTGCAAAGCCCAGAGAGTTCAGCCCAGAGACGATAACCGGCGCTGCCGGGTCCGACAGACGGGAGGATATCAGCATGCTGGTCGCAGCCGGGAGGGAAGCGTCCGAATCCGCCAAACAATGGGTCTACCGCGTGCTGCGGCGGAACATCATGACGGGGCAGTTCGAGCCGGGGGAGCCGGTGACGATCAACGGCCTCGCCGACGCGCTCGGCGTCAGCGCCATGCCGGTGCGCGAGGCGCTGCACCGGCTCGTCGCCGATGGCGCGCTGGAGCTTCTCGACAACCGCCGCGTCCGCGTGCCGGATCTCGATCCACAGCGCTTCGAGGAGGTGCTGGAGGCTCGTATCGCGTTGGAGACCCGCGCGGCCGAACGCGCCATGCCCTTCATCGACGAGGTCAGGCTGGCCCGCCTCAAGGCCTTCGACCAGCAGGCCGATCAGGCGCTTGCGGTCGGCAATTTCAAGCGGCTGGTGGAAGCAAATTTCGACTTCCACCGCTGTCTCTACGAAGCGCGACCGGGCACTATCATGCTGCCGCTCATCGAAAGTCTCTGGCTGCGGCTTGCCCCTTTCATGCGGCGCGCGGGAGAGACCCTGTCGCAGACCTATCAGGTCGACCGCCACGCCGAGGCCCTTGTCGCCATCGTCAAGCGCGATGCCGAAGCGCTCAAGGCTGCGATCGCCGCCGATATCCGGGACGGCACCGGCCATCTGGGCCGCGGTCATTTCGAACGGATCGGGGCGCTCGGCAATCCGGGCTGAACGATCTTTTCGGTGGCCGAATGCTTGCAGTCGGCCCCGCATCACCGCTAAGTCTCTTGCCGAACAGCAGCGCGACGGAGGACGCCTTGAACGACAACAATGTTCTGAAATTCGAACCCCGCAAACCGAAGCAGGAAAACAAGCCTGTCGCGCCGGGACCGAAAAAGGGACTGGTCTGGCTCGCCGTTGTCGTCGTGATCGCCCTTGTCTGGGCCTATTATCAGTTCGTCGCACCGGCGAGCCTGTAAGCGCCTTCATAGCGTCGCGGCCACTTTCAGGCCCTCGTAAACGGCCTCTTCCGCCGTGCGCGGCGCCAGACTGTCGCCAATGACATGCACTTCCGGCACGAGATCGTGCAGGATGTTTGAGAGATCATCGACCGGCGCGTGCCCGAGACAGAGAACCAGCGTATCGACATCCTCGAAGAGGATCGGCTGGTCGCTCGTCGTGTGCTGCATATAGACCGTGCCGCCATCGCAGCCGTAGAGACGCGCATAGGGCGTTACCCGCACGCCGATGCGGTGCAATTCCGCGGCGATGTTGTCGCGCACATAGAGTGGCAGCAATTCGCCGGGATGCGTGCCGTTGACGGCGAGATCGACGCTGCAACCGTCGGCGACGAGACGCTCGGCGATGCCGGGGCCGATCCAGTCGCAGCGCCAGTCGACCACGACGACGCGGCTGCCGGTCTTCACCTCCTTGCGCAGCACCTGCCAGGCATCGACGACCTGAACGCTGTCGTCGAGCGGCAGCTCCGGCCGATAAGGTTTCGCGCCAGTGGCGAGAATGACGGCGTCCGGCCGTTCCGCTTCGACAAGCGCCCTGTCGACCCGCACGCCGCGCTGCACACGCACATTGGCAAGCTCCACCTCTCTCGAAAGATTGGTGACGATGCCGCCGAACTCCGAGCGCCGCGGCAGAAGCTGGGCCAGTTGCGCCTGCCCACCCAACTGGCTCGCCGCCTCGTAAAGGGTCACCTTGTGGCCGCGCGCCGCAGCGACGGAGGCAGCCTTCAAGCCGGCCGGCCCACCACCGACCACCATGACGGATTTCGGCTTGGCGGCTGGTTCTAATGTTCCGAATTTCAACTCGCGGCCGGTTTCGGGATGCTGAATGCAGGAGATCGGCACGCCGCGATGGAAGTGGCCGATGCACGCCTGGTTGCAGGCGATGCAGGCACGGATATCGTCCATGCGTCCCTTCATCGCCTTGCCGGGCATTTCTGGGTCGCAGATCATCGCCCGCGTCATGCCGCGAACATCCGCCGAACCATTGGCGACCACCGCCTCGGCCTCCTGCGGCTGGTTGATGCGGCCCGTCACGAAGACGGGAATGCCGAGCGCCTTGCGAAACCGCGCCGCGTCGCCCGCCAGATAGGCTGCGCGATACGCCATCGGCGGCACGATATGCACGGCACCACCGAGCGAGGCGGAAGTGCCCGTCGTGATGCTCACATAATCCAGCAAGGGCTCTAGCCGGCGACAGATTTCCAATGCCTCGTCATTGGCCAGCCCCTCTTCATCACGCTCGCCGGCACTGATGCGCATGCCAATGACGAAATCCTCCGACGTCGCGGCTCGCATCGCCGCAAGCGCCTCCTCGGTAAAGCGCAGCCGGTTTTCCAGTGAGCCGCCGTAGTCGTCCTCCCGGCGATTGACGCGCGGATTGAAGAACTGCGCCGGCAGATAGCCGTGGCTTGCGACGAATTCCGCGCCATCGACGCCCGCCGCATGCATGCGCCCGGCCGCCGATGCATAACCGGCGACGATCTCGTCGATCATGCGCTTGTCGAGCGCCCGCGGCATGACGCGGAAACGTTCGTTCGGCGAGACGGATGGCGCATAGGCGACGGTCAAAAGGCCGTCACCGCCCTCCATGATCTCGCGTCCGGGATGAAAGAGCTGCGAGAACAGCATGCAACCCTCGGCATGACAGAGCTCGGCAAGACGGCGATAACCGTCGATGCAGTCGTCCTCCGTCGCCATCAGCATATGCGAGGTGTAGCGCGCCGTCTCATGCACGCCCGCCACCTGGCTGACGATAAGGCCGACGCCGCCCTTGGCGCGGGCAGCGTGATAGGCAAGCAGCGCCTCGTTGACCAGCCCGTCCGTCGGCAGCGTCGTGTCGTGGCCGGTCGACATGATACGGTTCTTCAGCACCACACCGCGAATTTTCAGCGGCTGGAACAGCTGCGGAAACGCCGATGGCGCCGCCGCCACAGCGCCGTCGGAACGTTCGGCTTGCGTCATCGGGATCCTCCTCCAAAACCCATCAGGCAGTGTCAGACGCCGGTGGCGACCATCGTGTAGATTTTTCGCGTCTGTTCGTGGATCGTCCATTCGCCGCGCCAGCCAAGCGGCAGCGCGAACATCTCGCCCGCACCGATATCCTGCGAGGTGCCGTCGCTGTTGTGCAGCGTCACGCGACCGGTGAGCAGGTGGCAGACCTCGGCGTTCTGCGTACGGTCGGCGGTGAAGCGGCCGGGCGTGCATTCCCAGATGCCGGTTTCCATTTTCTCGTTCGCGCTCGTCCAGAGCACGCGCGTCGCCTCCTTCTGGTCGCCCTCGATGGAGGTGGGCTTTGCCGCGAAGGCGCCGATATCGAGCTTCAGGAGGTCGCCGAAATTCTCAAAACTGATCATGGAAATATCCTTTGAAAGGGGTCAGTGGCCGGTAATGCTGTCCGCGAGGCCAGCGAGTTTGGAGGTATGGTCGAGACCGGCGAATTCGCGTTCGTCGGCCATGCGGTAAAGCTGGTACATGGAATGCACGCCGAGCCAGCGGAACGGCTCCGGCTCCCATTTGCGCACCGTGCGGTTCACCCAGGGCAGTCCGGTCAGCTCGGTATCGCGGCGAAGAACGAGATCGGCCAGCGTGCGGCCGGCGAGGTTCGTGCTGGACACGCCGAGCCCGACATAGCCGCCAGCCCAGCCGATGCCGCTGTCGCGGTCGAAACCTGCCGTCGTGCACCAGTCGCGCGGCACGCCGAGCACACCGCACCAGGCGTGGTCGATCTTCAGAGATTTCGTCTGCGGCAACAGCCGCGTCAGGATAGTGTGAAGCGCATCAATGGTCGCCTGCTGCGTGCGGCCGTTGACGTCGGTCACCGAGCCGAAGCGATAGGGCACGCCGCGGCCGCCCATGGTGATGCGCCCTTCGCGGGTGCGCTGGGCATAACAATAGGCATGCGCGGCATCGCCGAGCAGTTCATGGCCTTCCCAGCCGATCTCCTTCCACAACGCCTCCGGCACCGGCTCGGTGACGATCTGTGCGCTGTTGAGCGGCAGCCAGGTGCGCTCGTGGCCGGGCAGGCCGGCGGTAAACCCTTCCGTCGCGCGGATGATCACAGGTGCACGCACCGTGCCGCGATCGGTCTCGACGCGGCCCTTTTCAAAGCGGGTGACGGCCGTGCCCTCGAAGATCGAGACGCCGAGCCCCTCCACCACTTTCGCAAGACCACGCACCAGCTTGGCTGGCTGGACACGCGCCATGTCGCGGATGACGAAGGCACCGAGAACATTGGCGACACGGATGCGCTTCGCCGCCGCCTCGGCGGACAACATTTCGATGCGCTCCGACGGCATCTCCCAGTCGAGATAGAACTGGTACTCCTCGCGGGCGCGCTCGAGCTGGGCCTTGTTGGTTGCGAAAGTGATGTTGTCGACGCGCAGGATATCCGCGTCGATACCTTCGGCCTCCGTGACGCGGATCACCTCGTCGACGGTGCCGGCCATGGCGCGCTGCATGTCGACGACGGCGCCGCGGCTGGAGGTCTTGAGATATTTTTCGCGCGACCAGCTGAAACCGCCCGACAGCCAGCCGCCATTGCGGCCGGAACCGCCGAAGCCGGCGAATTCACGCTCGACGATCACGATGTTGAGCGAGGGATCGGCCTTCTTCAGGTAGTAAGCCGTCCACAGGCCCGTATAGCCGGCACCAATGATGCAGACATCGGCTTCGCGATCACCGGGCAGCGCAGGGCGCTTCTGCGGCACGCCGCCGATATCGGCATACCAGAAGGAGATGTTACCGTTGGTCTTGACGTCCATGGCAGGGGGCTTTCAAGTTCAGGTCAGCGTCACGTCGGCGCTGGCATCGTCAGGGAGGAGGATGAGATCGGAGGGCAGGAAGGCGATGTCGACGGCATCGCCGATCGCAAAATCGACAGCGCCGAGCGGGCTTCGCACGACGGCGATCGTGCCATCCGTCAGCCGCACCTCGTATTTCGAACCCGAACCGAGATAGATTGCTTCCGCAATCGTGCCGGTGAGGCGGTTTTCGCCTGGAGCCGCATCCGCACCGGGGCGTTTCAAGGCCACACGCTCGGGGCGTAGCAGAATGACCGGACGAGCATCGCCGGCAAGGCGACCGTGGGCCGTGATCTTCTGTCCACCGATGGTCATCACCGTTTCATCGCCTGAAACCTCGGCCGATCCGCGCAACACCGTGGATTCACCGATGAAACGGCCGACGAAGAGCGTTGCTGGGCTATCGTAGAGTTCACGTCCCGTGCCGATCTGCTCGATACGGCCGCCATTGAAGACGGCGATGCGGTCGGAGAGCACGAGCGCCTCTTCCTGGTCGTGCGTCACATAGACGAAGGTGGTTCCCAGCTCGCGATGGATGCGCTTGATCTCGAGTTGCAGCCATTCGCGCAGCTTCTTGTCGAGCGCGCCGAGCGGCTCGTCCATCAGGAGCAGCGGCGGATCGAAGACCAGCGCACGGGCGAGCGCCACGCGCTGCTGCTGGCCGCCGGAGAGTTCGTTCGGATAGCGATGGGCGAAGTCCGCCATCTTCACCATGTCGAGCGCGCGCTTGACCCGCTTCTCGCGATCATCGCCCGTGATGCCGCGCAGCGTCAGCGGATAGGCGACGTTCTTGCCGACCGTCATATGCGGGAAGAGGGCATAATGCTGGAAGACGACGCCGATATTGCGCTTGTGCGAGGGCAGGCCGGTGACGCTTTTGCCGCCGATCTCCAGCTTGCCGGAGCTGATGTCGGTGAAGCCGGCGATCAGGTTCAGCGTCGTCGTCTTGCCCGAGCCCGAGGGGCCGAGCAGCGTCATGAATTCGCCGGGGCGGATATGCAGGTCGATGTCGTTGAGGGCCGTGAAGGCGCCGTAGCGTTTGGAGGCCTTGCGGATTTCGATCGCGGCACCGGCGGAGCGTTGGGGAGCGTGCATGGTCAGGTCCTTCCGCGGCGCATGCCCAGGAGCAGGCCGGCGATGATGATGAGCGACGTGGCGATGAAGAGCAGCGTGCCGACGGCCGCGACGGTCGGATCGGCATCGCGCGTGATCGACGTGTAGATCTGCACCGGCAGCGTCTTGAGATAGGGGCTGGTGATGAACAGCGCGACGATGATCTCGTCGAACGAGGTGATGAAGGCGAAAAGCGCGCCGGAGAGAACGCCGGGCAGGATCAGCGGCAGCGTCACCGTGCGGAACACCGTCAGGCGGCCCGCGCCAAGGCTCGATGCCGCCGTTTCCAGCCGGCGGTCGAACACTTCGAGGCTCGCCTGCACAGCGATCAGCACGAAGGGAATGGCGAGCATGGTATGGGCCAGCACAAAGCCGGTGACGGTGCCGACGAGATGCGTATCGAGATAGACCGCATAGATGCCGATCGCCAGCACCACGCCCGGCACGACCATCGGCGTGATCAGCAGCGCGCGCAGCAACCCGCCGGTACGCGCCGCCGCGCGGCTGACGCCGAAGGCGGCGAGCGTGCCGACAACAGTCGCCACCACGGCGACGATCACCGCGACGATCAGCGAGTTGGAAAAGCTCGTCGTCCAGTCCGGATTGCTGAAGAAGTTCTCGTACCATTGCCAGCTGAAACCGACCGGCGGGAAGGCGAGCGACTTGTTGCCATTGAACGACATCGGGATCACGACCAGCGTCGGCGCCAGAAGCAGGATCGCAACGAGCAGGCAGAAGAGACCGAGGAGAATGCGGGAGAACGATGGCATCGGTTACGCCTCCCTGCGCGAGGCCGCGTGCTTCTGGCGCATCAGCGGGGCGGCGATGGCGAGAAGTACGAAGGTTGCGACGAGCAGCACCACGCCCATGGCGCCGCCACGGCCCCAGTTGAGCAGGCTCAGCACTTGGTTCTGCACCAGCGAGGAGAGCAGAATGCTACGCGGACCACCGAGCAGGGCGGGTGTGATGTAGAAGCCGAGCGACAGGATGAACACGATGATCGCGCCGGCATAGACGCCGGGCAGCGACAGCGGCACGTAGATCTGCAGAAAGGCCTTCCAGGGCTTTGCACCAAGGCTGCGGGCGGCTTGCAGCAGGCGCGTATCGATGCCCTTCATCACGGAATAGATCGGCAGGATCATGAAGGGCAGCAGCACCTGCGTCATGCCGATGACGACGCCCGGCAGCGTGCGGATAAGCTTGACCGGCGACAGTCCAAGGCCACGCAGGATGGAATTGATGACGCCGGAATCCTGCAACAGGATCACCCAGGCAAGGGTTCGCACGACTCCGCTCAGCCAGAAGGGCACGAGCACGCAGAGGATAAGCGCAAGGCGCACATTCTTGCCGACGATGGTCATGGCATAGGCGTAGGGGTAGGCGCAGACGAGGGAGACGAGCGTGACCCAGGCGGCGACGACGAAGGTGCGTTGCAGCACCGTGCGGTTCACGGCGGACTGGAAGAACCAGACGTAATTGTCGATGCCGACGGCGGGATCGGTGAAGGAACGCCACACGACGATGCCGAGCGGATAGGCGAGCACGACGAGCAGCACCAGCACGGCGGGTGCGGCAAGCCAGACCGCGCCACGCGGCCGGAAACGGGACAGGAAGGCGGGCTGGTCGGCGCCGGCAGCGGGGCCGCTCCGCGTGCCTTCATCTGATGTGGCGGTCATGGACATCTCCCTGGGTTGAAGCAGACCCGGCCGAGACCGGGCCTGCGGTCACTCAACGGCTCAGTTGCCCGAGAGAAGCGCGTTCCACTTCTCGGCGGCGAGATCGAAGTTCTTCACCCAGAACGGAATGTTCTGCTGATAGCCCTGCGCATTCCGCTCAGGCGTCGAGGTGAGGAAGGCCGCCGTCGCATCGTCGACCTTCGGCTTGGCATCCGAATTGATCGGCGTGTAGGAGGTCTTTTCGGTCAGCACCGCCTGGGCGTTCGCGCCGAGATAGGCGTTGAGCAGCGCATAGGCCGCATCCGTATCCTTGACGCCGACCGGAATCGTCATCTGGTCCATCACGACCAGCCAATCCTGCCAGACCGGCGTATAGGCGGCGCCGTTCTTCACGGCGGTCATCGCGCGGCCGGTCCACATCATGATCATGTCGGCTTCGCCGGATTCGGCGAGCTGCTGGCTTTCCGCGCCGGTCTTCCAGTAGATCGTGTCGGGGCCGAGATCGCGCAGCTTCTGGATGCCCTTCTCAATATCATCAGGCATCATCGCCTTCGGATCGCCGCCCGTCGCCTTGAAGGCCTGCTCGATCAGGCCACCGGTCGGGTCACCCGAACCATCGATGGCGCGCGAGCCGGGGAACTTTTCCGTATCGAAGAAATCGACCCAGTTCTTCGGCGGATTATCCTTGTAGGTCTCGTTCTTGTACATCAGCACGACGCCGTAGTTCATCGCCGGCACGGAGCACTCGCCGACCTGACCGGGCGGGATTTTCGAAACATCGAGCTTGGAAAGGTCGAGCTTCTGGAAGAGCGTGCCGCAATGCACATAAGGCGGCAGGTCGGCCGTATCGACGACATCCCAGGTGACGTTGCCGGCATCGACCTGCGCCTTCAGCTTGGCGATTTCGGTCGGGCCGTCGTTCAGGAGTGTCACGCCGGACTTGTCGACGAATTCCTTAAGGGCGGCGACCTGGCCGTCCTGATAGATGCCGCCATAGGAGACGAAGGTTAGCGTCTTGCCCTTGAGCGAGCCTTCTTTCACCTCGCCGGCGACCGGCTTGTCCTGTGCGAATGCCGGCAACGCCAGGGCGCACGTCATCGTCAGGGCCAAAGCCCTCGCAAATTTCTTCATGTTGATACTCCCAGTAGCGCTCGCGTTCAGTTGTTCCTGCCGGGGTTACGAGCCGGGCCGAGGCAGGTATTTGTCGAGATCATCCGCGACGCTGGTCGGCGGCGCGATCATCCAGATGACTTCAGCGGTTTCCGTGCCGATATTGACGGTCTTGTGCGGAACCGAGCTTGGATATTCGATGCTGTCACCGGATGACAGCACATGGCTTTCCTCGCCGAGGGTGAGCTCCACCTCGCCGCGGATCACGAAGAAGAGTTCGTGCGAATCCCCGTGGCTATAGGGCTTTTCACCCGTCGAGCCGCCCGGATCGAACTCGCCGATATAGACTTCCATGTCGCGGATCGGGCGCCGCGACAGAAGCATCTTGCGATAGCCCTCCGCCGGCGGCAGAGCCGGGCGCTCGTTCTTGCGCAGCACACGGCCGACCGGCGGCGAACCGTCGTCGAACAGGTCGGTAAGGCTGATGCCGAGCGCGCCGGCAATGCGCATCAGGGTGCTGATATTGACGCCGCTGAGACCGCGCTCGAGCTGGCTGAGGAAGCTTGCAGTCGTGCCCGTCGCATCGCCCAGCGCCCTGAGCGACATGCGTCGGGCCATGCGAAAAGCCTTGACCTTCTCGCCGATGACGGCCTGATTCTTCGTCAACACCGCGATGTCGTCCATAGCCTCACTCCTCACTTAACAACATATTAAGTGGAGCGAGGATTAGCAATCACGAAATGGACTGCGGCGCAGATTTTTTTGTGGGGCGGCGGGTCCATCAGCGATAGGCGCTGTAATCGTCAGCCTCCGTGCCGGCGAGCTTGCGGGCGTAGAAATGGCCGGCATAGTTTGCGGCGGCGATGATGCCCGGCGCAAGACAGTCGCCGATCCGTTCCACGCTTTCGATGCCATGATCGGCCCAGGCGCCCGAAGACGCCAACAGGTCATGCCAGAGCGTTGCGACCGGCAGGCGCGCCGTCACCGGAACCAGATTAGAACAGGCAATCTCGCGCCGCCTGCCGGAATAGGTGCATTCGACGCTCAGGACATCCGGCCTGAAATCACCGAGCTGGTGCAGCAGAACGATATCGATGCCGAGCTCGATCAGGCGGGTGTGCACCCGGCGCTGTTCCAGCGTGTGATCTGTGAAGGGCGCGACGATGGCGGCCGGCGTGACGAAGGTCACCTTGCGGCCCGACTGCGCGATCATTTCGGCGAGCACGCTTGCCATGTAGTAGCGGTCGTCATCGAAGACCACGACGGGACCATCATTGGGAAGGGTCGCCACCCCGCGCTCGAGAAGCGCATCGACACCGACGACAGCACTGTCCGACAGGAAGGGCAGGGGTTTTCGATGCGTCCTGCCGACACCGTCCGCGCGCCAGCGGGCTCCGGTGGCAATCGCCACATGTTGGACGCCGTAGGACAGCACATCCTCGGCGGTGAGGGGGCTATCGAGATAGAGCTCGACATTCGGGGCCTGGCGGAGCTGGGTCATGCGCCAGTCGCGCACCCGCGCCCAGGTCGCAAGCCCCGGCAGCTTCGCCTCCCTGGTGACGCGACCGCCCCATTCGCGCCCGGCCTCCGCGACCGTGACATCCGCGCCACGCTGGGCAAGGGCGCGCGCGGCCTCGAGCCCCGCCGGGCCACCGCCGATGACGAGCACGGCTTGCGGCTTTGCAAGCGACGGGATGATTTCCGGATGCCAGCCCTTGCGGGCCTCTTCGCCCACTGTCGGGTTCTGCGTGCAGCGCATCGGCACGACCGTGTTGTCGCCGGCCGTACAGATATTGCAGCCGATGCATTCCCTGATATCGTCGATGCGGCCCTCTTCGATCTTCTTCGGCAGGAAGGGATCGGCAATAGAGGGGCGGGCGGCACCGATAAGATCGAGCACCCCGGTGCGGATCGCCCGCACCATGGCATCCGGCGAGGTATAGCGGCCGACGCCGACGACGGGCTTCGTCGTCACCGTCTTCACGAAGGCGGTATAGGCCTCCTGGAACCCCTCCTGCGAGAAGCGGGCGGTCTGGCTGTCGTTCGACCAGTTGGAGAGATTGACGTCCCAGAGGTCGGGCTCTTCGGCCAGCGCCGCGACGACATCACGGCCCTCACCATCATGCTGCAGGCCATCGGCGCCCAGCAATTCCTCGACGGCGAAGCGCACGGCGATGGCGCAGCGATCGCCGACGGCATCGCGCGTGTCCGCCAGCACCTCGCGGAACAACCGCAGGCGGTTTTCGAAGCTGCCGCCATATTCATCGGTGCGGGAATTGTGCCGTTGCAGCAGGAAGTGCTGGAGCAGCGTCATGTCGTGGCCGGCATAGACATAGACAATGTCGAACCCGGCACGCTTTGCCCGGAGTGCCGCATCGCGGTGCCACTTACGGAAGGCGGCGATGTCGGCCTTGTCCATGGCGCGCGCCTGCACCGGATCCTCCACGTCAACTACCATGTCCGAGGGACCATAGGGCGCGATGCGGGTCAGGCGGTTGGCGGTGTGGATGCCGTTGTGCACGAGCTGGATCGCCGCAAGGCTGCCATGCGCGTGTACGGCCTCCGTCAGCTGCGTCAGCCGGCCGATATCGTGATCGTCCCAGATGCGCTGCTGGTTGGAGGGCGAAATGTCGGAGGAGGGGTGGATTTCGGTTTCCTGCGTCGAAACCACGCCCCAGCCGCCCTCGGCCTTCATGCGGCGAAGCGCCAAGTCCGCCTCGGGATAGCGGTGACCCATGCCGCTACAGTGCGGCACCTGATAGAAACGGTTGCGCGTGGTAAGCGGGCCGATGCGGACCGGCTCGAACAGGATATCGTAACGTGGATCGCGCATGGTCTTCCTCCCCTTGCCTCTGCATTCCGGCTATACACTTGCATAGCGCTATGCAAGTGTATAGCCGGAAATTTGGAGAGCGCGGTGGTTCTGGGCTAAGAGGCATCGATACAGGGAGTTTGGCCATGACAGGCGGCGACGACATGCCCGATAGCGGAAAACAGCGCGATCTCATCGAGGCGACGCTGGAATGCATTGCCGAGCTTGGCATCCAGGGCACGTCCGTCCGTGCCGTTGCGGCGAGGGCAGGGGTATCGAACGGCCTCATCCGACACCACTTCGATGCCAAGGCGAACCTCATCCTCGCCGCCTACCGCCGCACCATCGCGTTGATCACCACCAATTCAATGCGCGAACTGAACTCGACCGAGGGAACACCGCACACGCGGCTGCGCCGTTTCATCTTCGCGACACTCGACACGCCCGCCTCGAATACACGCCTGCTGTCGCTCTGGGCGACCTTCATCAGCCAAAGCCGCGTTGATCCACAAATCGCCGCCGTGCGTGAGGAAAGCTACCTAGCGCTGCGCCGCGCCACCGAACCGCTGATCGCCGCCGTCCTCGCCGCCGAGGGGCGGCCGCTCTCCGCAGAAGAGGTGGAGCACACCACGGTGACCGTTCACGCGATGCTCGACGGCCTCTGGATCGAGGCCGGCCTCAGCCAGTCTCCCGATGGCGTGGAGCGGCTGATCGCGCTCGGGGTTCGCTCCATTGAGAAATTGCTGGATATCCGGCTCTAGAAAATTCAGAGACGTCGCCTGCGGAAATGACAGAACGCGGCGTCAATCCGCCTCGCCAAAAGCCTTAGCGATCGCCTCGAACACCCGCACCATAGCCTGCGCACCGCCGGCAGCGATGTAAAAATCACCGGAGGGCAGATAAACGACCTGTCCCTTCTGCCAGGCCGTCGTTGCAGCCACGAGTTCGTTGTCCAACGTCACCTTGGCGTTCTGCTCACCCGAGCCGATGGCCGCGGCGCGGTCGAGCACGATCAGCCAGTCCGGATTAGCCTTGCGGATGAATTCGAAGGAGACTGCCTCGCCATGCGTTGCAGCCTCGACATCCTCGATGGCTGCCGGCAAGTCCAGCGAGCGGTGCAGCCAGCCGAAGCGCGATCCCGGACCATAGGCCGAAATCTTCGGGCCGTTGGTCATGACGATCAGCGCCTTGCCCTTGCCGGCCACCGCAGCGCGGGCCGCACCCGCCGCCTTATCCAGCTCGGCGCGGGCCTCTGCCGCTGTCGCCTCCCTGGCGAAGAGTTTTCCATAGGTCTCGATGCGCACCCGCGCCTGTTCCAGCAGATCGTCGCCGTCCATCGTCATGTCGATGGTCCGGGCAACATGCGCTGCGGCATCAACCTTGGTGGAGGAACGGCCACCGAGGATGATGAGATCGGGTGCGAGCGCGCTCAGCGCCTCCAAATCCGGCTCGAAAATATCCCCGACAACAGTGGATTTTCCTTTCAAACCGGCAAGCTCCGGCAGATAGAGATTGGCGGGCAGGCCCGCCATGCTGATGCCCAGCCGGTCAAGCGTGTCGACGGCCGCAATGTCGAAGACGGCCACCGTGCGGACCGGCATGACCACCTTTTGAGGGCCGGTGGCCGTCGCAATCTCCAGCTCGGCGGCGCACGCGGCAGCCGCGCTAAACAGAAGCAGGGCAAGAACGGTGAAGAGTTTGCGCATGGAAATCTTTCTCGGCAGCAAGGCGTGCGGCATCATATTGTTCAAGGTGTTCAGCTCACGGTTCCGAGCAGCGGCCGATCCGCTCGACGATATTCACTTGCGGGGCGACAGCCGGACGTCTCCGTATCCTGCCGAAATGAAGCGCTCCGCAAAGAACGGAAGGAAATCTCTCCGCGAAGCATGCGACGTTGGCTTGTCAGTATACGTTCAGGTGACGGCGCGCCACGTGAAGGGCGGCGGGGCCTCGCGGAAGGCGAAGCGCAGGAGATGATCTTCGATGACGGCCTTGGTCTCGCGGAGACCGTCCGCATCCGCGGCGGCAACGTGGATGTCGAGGCCGTTATCCCTGACGATCAGCACCGAGGTGCCGCAGGAGAAGCGGCATTCACCGCTGGTATCGCCAAGGGCGACATCGACCTTGTGCGCGAAATGCTTGCAGAGCTGTTGCAGATACTTTGCGCTGTTTTCGGTTTCAAATCGGGTGGTGGCTTCCATGGGGGTCCTCCTCTTTCCGATGGTCCGTTCCCGGCGGCACCGCGCCGCCGGGAACGATGGCTTTAGAAGGTGGCACGCAGACTGACGATGAACGAGCGGCCGGGCTGGTGAAGCGGGTCGACCACGCCGAATTCCTGGCCGTAGGTCGCGTGATCCGAATAGACCTCGTTGAAGATGTTCTTCACGTCGGCACGCAGCGTCAGGTTCTTGTGGCTTTCCGGCTTGTACTCGACATAGGCGTTGACCACCTTGTAGGCCTCATAGGGCTTGTAGTCCGGCTCTCCGGCAGGCGCCTTCGGCAGCTTGTCGTATTTCGGCGCGAACTCGATGTCGCCGCCGACGGTCAGGCCATAGTCGGCAAAGGTGTGGGCAGCGGTGAGCGTGATGATCTTGCCGACCGGGGTGGTGAGATAGGTGCCGGTATCTGAATCGGCCGGCTGGCCGTCGATCAGCGTATCGATGTCGACATATTTCACGCGGACGAAGCCATCGGTCCACTCGTAGCCGGCGGCGATCGAGTAACCTTCCGACTCTACTTCGTGCGCCGTATAGGCATTGGCGTAACGGGCGTAGCGCGCGTTCTCCATGTCCGTACGGAAGATCGAGCCCTCCAGCGTGAACCCGTTATAGGTGGCCGCAAGACCCACATTGTAATTGTTGGAGGTCGTCGGCTCCGGCTTCGGATCATAGGTCCAGGCCGGGTTCATGATGAAGTTTTCCGCCAGCGGAATGCCCGACCAGACATGCGAATACCCTGCCTTGGCCGTCAGGAAACTCTCGATAATGTCATATTCGCCCGAGATATTGCCGCTGAGGCCGGCATTGTCGAATTCCTGTCCGCCGGTGCCGGTGAACCACTGCTGGTCCGCGCGGCCACCGAAGGAAAGACGCGTACGGTCGAACGGCTCGAGGCGGGCCTGCACATAGGCGCCGACATTCTGCGCCTTTTCCGTACCCGGCTCGTAGAGATCGTCGAGCTCGGCGCGGTCGCTGTAGAAATCGACGCCGGCGGTCACCGTCCCGATGCCGGTATGGAAACGGTTTTCGAACTTGCCGTTGAACGTTGAGGTCAGCTCCTCGATTTCGTAGGAGACCGGGCCGGTGCCGGGCTTCGGGTAAACCGTCGTTGCGACGTCGGTCGTGCCATAGGCAAGCACAAGCTTCGGATCCCACCACCCCTCGAGTGTCTCGTCCGTATAGGTGAAGACGGTGTTGTTCCGGTCGAGGCGGTAATCGCGGATCACCGGCTCCCAGGGCTTGGCACCGTCGGTGTTGAGCATGTTGGCGCGGAAAGGACGCGGCGCGGCATCCTTGATGCTTTCATGGCTGAATTCGATACGGTCGCCGCTTTCGAACTCATAGGCGACCTTGCCCAGGCCGCTCAGGAGGTTCGAACGGGTGCCCGGCATCTTGTCGCCATTGCCGTCGGAGAATTCGCTGCCCTTGCTGAAATTGAAGTAGCCGAGATATTCGAAACCCTGGTGAAGGCCATAGGCGGAAACGCCGGTCCCGAAGACGCCGCCATTCGAATTGTAGGTCGAGTTGACGAAGCCGCCGAAACCATCGCCGTCGAGCAGGTCGCGCGCATCCTTCGTCTCATAGGCGATAGCACCGGCAAGCGCGCCCGGACCGGCATCGGCCGGGGCGACACCCTCGTCGACGCTGACGGCCTTCAGAAGGGCGGGATCGATGAGCGTCGTGGTATTGTGGTGAAACACCTTATTGTTCTGCCGGCTGCCGTCGATGGTCACGGCGAGGTTGGTTTCCTCGATGCCGTTCACGTAGACCTTCTGCGACATCGGGAGGGACGAGCCAACCTTGACGCTCGGCTCCTCGCGGAAGACGTCCTGAAGGTTCGCCGGGTTCTTGCGCTAGAGCGCCGAAGCGATGGTCTTCGCTGCCCGTTTTTTGACACCGCCATAACTTCAGGTTTGGCGTGTCGGCAATTTTTTCGCCCTGCTCAGTGCGGAGCAGAATGTTAACATTCCTCGAAATAACAACGGGAACGCGGCCGGAAACGGAAACTCCGACGGCCAACTCACAAGAAGCGGTTCACGCGAACAACCAGCCCGCAAAGCGGCGCGCGGATTACTGTTGCATGGGGGATCAGATGATATGGACGGTGCCATCCTCTACATCGGAGGTGAAGATCGACCTCGTGCCGGATCGCGCGAGGTGCAGCCCGAGATGACTGCCGCGTCGGACAACGTGCTCATTCGTCTCAAGTCCCTGAGCAAGCACTATGGAACCCACACCGTCCTTGACGGCATTGACCTCGAGGTGCGTTCGGGCGAGGTGCTCGCCATCATAGGGCCAAGCGGTTCGGGCAAGAGCACGCTCCTGCGCTGCATCAACTATCTCGAGCGGCCGGACGGCGGGACGATCTCGATTGGATCGGCGACGATCGATGCGGCGCGCGCCGTTGCACGGACCGAACTCTCCGGCCTGCGCCGGCGGGTTGGCATGGTGTTCCAGTCCTTCAATCTCTTTCCGCATATGTCCGTGCTGCGCAATGTCAGCCTTGCCCAGGAGCGTGTCCTCGGCCGTAGCCGCAAGGAGGCCGACGAGCGCTCCATGCAGCTCCTCAAACGGGTCGGCCTCGATGACAAGGCCGGGCAATATCCTGTGCGGTGTTCGGGCGGCCAGCAGCAGCGCATCGCCATTGCCCGCTCGCTGGCGCTTGATCCGGATATCATGCTGTTTGACGAGCCGACCTCGGCGCTCGATCCGGAGCTCGGCCTTGAGGTTCTCGCCGTCATGCGAGAGCTTGCCGAAAGCGGCATGACCATGATCGTCGTCACCCATGAAATGGGCTTTGCCGAGAACGTCTCCGATACGGTCATGATCATGGCCGACGGCCATATCGTCGAGAAGGGGCCGTCCAAGGACGTGATGCGCAATCCGCAGCAAGAGCGGACGAAACGCTTCCTTCGCGCGGTGCACGATCGATGAGCCTGACGGACCTGTTGCCCCTCCTGCGCGGCCTCACCTGGACGATCGCGCTCACGGCCGGCGCGTTCCTCATTGGCGCCGTGCTCGGCGTACCGCTGCTCGCAGCCCGCCAGAGCCGGCTGCCGCCGTTGCGCTTCCTCGCCATGGTCATCATCCAGATCGTGCGCGCGATCCCGCCGATCCTCTGGCTCTTCATCATCTTCTTCGGCCTCGGCATGGGCGTAATGCCCATTAGCCCGTTCAACGCCGCGCTGGTCGGCCTCGGGCTGATCGCGGCTGCGAACATGGCGGAAATCTACCGTGGTGCGGTCGCATCGATCCACCACGGCCAGTTCGAGGCCTCCGCCGCGCTCGATCTCGGCCGCTGGTCGACCTTGCGCGACATCGTCGCGCCGCAGGCCTTCCGCGTCGCGCTGCCTTCGGCGGCAAGCTATCTCATCGGCCTCATGAAGGAGACCGCGGTCGCCTCGACCATCGGCGTGGCGGAGCTTGCCTACCAGGGCAATCAGCTGTCGCAGCTGACCTATCGCGGCCTTGAGGTTTTTGCGCTGGTGGGACTGTTCTACGTGCTCCTCAGCCTTCCGATCGCATGGCTCTCGCGCGTCGCCGACGCTTATCTCCAGACCAAGGTGGCGCGCTGATGTTTCCGAGCTACGACGAAATCTCCGCGTGGCTGCCGGACCTTCTCGGCGGACTGTCGATCAGCCTCCAGGTGACGGCCCTCAGCCTTCTCATCGGCATTCCCTTCGGCCTCCTCCTGGCGCTTGGTGTGCTGGCGAACAACCGCGCCGTGAAAGGTCTCAGCCTGTTCTTGGTCGAGATCGGCCGCGGCGCACCGGCGCTGGTGCTTCTGCAATTCATCTATTTCGGCCTGCCGACGACCGGATTGACGCTTGGTTCCTATACGGCCGCCGTGATCGCGCTCGCCTGGAACACCGGCGCTTACACCAGCGAGATCATCCGCGCCAGCCTGCAATCGGTCGCCCATGGCCAGCGCGAAGCGGCGGTCGCACTCGGCCTCAACCGCCTTGACGAGCTGCGGTATGTTCTCCTGCCGCAGGGGCTCCGCGTTGCCCTTCCGGCACTGCTCGGCTTCTCGATCCTGATTTTCCAAGGCACCTCGCTCTGCTTCACCATTGCGCTGCCCGAGCTGGTGAGCCGCGCCTACGAGATCGGCTCGACGACCTTCCGCTACTTCCCGGCACTGCTCTGTGCCGGCGTGCTCTACGCCAGCATCTCTATACCCGCCGCCCTGCTCGTCAACCACGTCGAGAAGCGTGCGGGCCTCTACGCCCACCGTTGAATCCAACCTGAAAGGATGCCCGCATGCCCCGAATGAAGATCACGACGCAGTTCCTTCTCGCCGGCATTGCCGGTCTCGCGCTCTCGGCCGGGATCGCGTCCGCGCAGGATTGCACGCCGAAGCATCAGTTCACCACGGTTGAAGCCGGTACGCTGACGGTCGCAGTCACGACCTATGTTCCCCATTCCTTCGTTGATGACAGCGGCAACATGAAGGGTATCGACGGCGACATCGCCGCCGAATTCGCCAAGCGCGAATGCCTGAAGGTAAAGGCGATCGCCGTCGACCCTGCGGCCGCCATCCAGTACGTGCTCTCAGGCCAGGCTGATATCACCACCGGTGACTGGTATCGCACGGCTGAGCGCGCTAAGGTCATGAGCCTTTCCGCTCCGCTCTACACCGACCAGATGGGCATTTACTCGAAGCAAGGCTTCAAGACCGTCGCCGATCTCGAAGGTAAGCAGGTCGGCACGGTACAGGGATATCTCTGGGTCGCCGACCTCAAGGCAATGCTCGGCGGATCGCTGAAGCTCTATCCGAACTCCGTCAACATGCAGCAGGATCTGAACTCCGGCCGCATCGATGTTGCGGTCGATGGCTATTCGACCGGCGTCGTGGCCGAACAGAAGGGCGCGCTGGGCGATGTCAAGGTCAACGTGGCCGCTCCCGACGAACGCGTGAAGGCAACCAAGGAGGCGGCGCAGGCGGCTTTCCCCTATTCGCTGAATGCGAAGGAACTGGGCGTCGCGCTGGACGCCTCTATAGCCGAAATGCATGCGGACGGCACGGTCGTCACCATTCTCAAGTCCTACGGCCTGGATGGCACCGCGGCGGATACGGGTGCGCCGCGCCTCGTCGAGTAACAAACCAAGAGGCGGGAGAGGGCACTCTCCCGCCTTCCCCTGACATGGAAATCGGAGACGATAACGATGACTGTCTATACGGTCACGCGAAAGACGCAGTCGTGGTATGGCGAACAGATCGGCATCCTGATCCTCGATGCCGCCTATCCCTGCGTACCCGGCAATGTCGGCAACGCGACGACATATGATTATCCCGTGCGCTTCCAGGAGGTGCGCGGCGCGTCGATCGACCGTCTGCTCAACCAGCGCGACCCCGCCTTGAAAGAGGTCTTCATCGAGGCTGCCGTCGAACTCCAGAACCGCGGTGTCAAGGCGATCACGGGGGCCTGCGGCTTCATGGCCTATTTCCAGGAGGAAGTTGCGGCAGCGGTCGAGGTTCCGGTCTTCCTTTCCAGTCTGATGCAGATCCCCTTCATGCATGCTCTGTGCGGCGGGCGGGTCGGTGTCATCACGGCGAATGCCGCGCGGCTGACCCCGCGTCACTTCGCGGCCTGCAATGTCGCGGGCCATGTGCCGCTGGCCATTGCCGGCATGGAGGGGCAGACGGAGTTTCGCGAGGCCATTCTGGAAGAGCGCGGAACACTGGATTCCGCCGCGATCGAGCGGGAAGTGACGGAGGTTGCGCGGCGTCTGGTGGAGGATAATCCCGATGTCCGCTCGATCCTCCTTGAGTGCAGCGATCTGCCGCCCTATGCCCATGCCGTGCAGGTGGCGACCGGCCGGCCGGTCTTCGACTTCATTACCATGATCAATTACGTGCAGCAGAGTACCGCGCGTCGCCCCTATACCGGCGGCATGTAGCCCGGGCGCTTCTGGCAGAATGCAAGGACCGACGATGTCGCTTGATCACTATTACCTCCTCGGCCGTTCCGGATTGCGGGTGAGCCGGCTTGCGCTCGGCACCATGACCTTCGGCAATGCGGGCATCCGCGGTATCGGCGGCTCCTGGGGCAGTGACGAGGCGACCGCCCGCGCGATCTTCCATCGCTATGTCGAGGCCGGCGGCAATTTCATCGACACGGCGGATTCCTATGCCGGTGGTATGAGCGAGAGCCTCGTCGGCAGCTTCGTCGCCGAAGCCGGGCTTCGCGACCATCTGGTCATCGCCACGAAGTTTTCGAACAATGTCTCGCCGGGCAATCCGAATGCCGGCGGCAACGGGCGCAAGAACATCCTACGCGCGGTCGATGCCTCGCTGAAACGCCTGAAGACGGATTATATCGATCTCTATCTCCTGCACACCTGGGATCGCATAACCCCGGTGGAGGAGGTGATGCGCACGCTTGATGACCTCGTGCGTGCGGGAAAGATACGGCATGCGGGCCTTTCCGATGTGCCCGGCTGGTATGCCGCACGGGCGCAGACCTGGGCGGAGGCCCATGCGCTGTCGCTGCCGATCAGCCTGCAGCTTCCCTATTCGCTGGTCGAACGCAGCATCGAGCACGAGTTCGTTCCACTCGCCGAAACGCTCGGGCTCGGCATTACCGCCTGGAGCCCGCTTGCCATGGGGCTTCTGTCCGGCAAGTATCGCTCCGGCGCGCAGGCGGGGCGCCTTGCGCTCGATGCCTCCGGCACGGGCCTGGGACTGTTCAACGAGCGCAACGCCAGTATCGTCGCCGCTCTTGAGGAAACAGCTGCGCAGGTCGGGCGCAGCATGGCGCAGGTGGCGCTCAACTGGGTCGTCAACCGTCCAGGCGTTGCCGCGGCGATCATCGGTGCGAGCCGGCTCGAACAGCTGGACGACAATCTCGCTTCTCTCGATTTCGAGCTGGCCGCCGACCAGCGCGCCGCCCTCGATGCGGCCAGCGCCATCGATGCGCCCTATCCCTACAGCCTGTTTGCCGACGACTATCAGGCGGGCATCCTGAACACCGGCAGCTCTGTCGGCGAGAAACCGCGGACGTATCGTTCCGACATCTTCCTACCGAAGGTGACGGACTACGTCTTCGGCCAGCCGAAAAACCAGAAATCATAGGCGACTGGAAGAACCGACCGCATGCTGAACAATTGTCGCTCCCACGGGCTTTGGGAAAAAACAGCGCCAGCTGCGCCGGAGACGCTTGCGCTTGACGGAAACGTACGTGCGGATGTCGTGATCGTCGGCGGTGGCTTCACAGGCATTTCGGCTGCTCTTCATCTTGCGGAAGCGGGGCGGCGCGCGGTCGTGCTCGAAGGCGCGGAGATCGGTTTCGGCGGCGCCGGCCGCAATGTCGGGCTGATCAATGCCGGCATGTGGGTCATGCCCGATGATCTTCCCGGGGAACTCGGCGACGTCCATGGCGAGCGCCTGCTCGACATGCTCGGCAACGCACCGCGGCTCGTCATGGAGCTTATCGAACGACATGGCATCGCCTGCGAACTGGAGCGCAATGGCACCTTGCACTGCGCTGTCGGCGAGGCGGGTTTGAAGGAAATCACGGAACGGGCAGGCCAGTGGCAGCGGCGCGGTGCGCCGGTGACGCTGCTCGATGCGGTCGAGACGGCAAAGCGCACCGGTACCGCCGCCTACACCGGATCGCTTCTCGACATGCGGGCAGGCACCCTGCAGCCGCTCGCCTATGTGCGCGGCCTGGCGAAGGCCGCGATCGCCGCCGGCGCAACCATCCATACGGCGTCTCGGGTTACGGACTACACGCGCTCCGGTTCGCAGTGGACCGTGCGCACCGACGGCGGCTCCGTCACGGCGCCCTGGGTGATCGTATCGACGGATGCCTACAGCACAGGTCCCTGGGAAAGCGTGCGCCGCGAGCAGGTGCATCTGCCCTACTTCAACCTGGCAACGCGACCGCTCTCACCCCATCTCCTGTCCGCGATCCTCCCGGGGCGCGAGGGTGTCTGGGATACGAAGGAGATTCTTTCGTCGTTCCGCATGGACCGGGTGGGCAGGCTGGTTTTCGGCAGCGTCGGTGCATTGCGCAACACAGGCCGCGCCGTCCATGTCGCCTGGGTCAAGCGGGCGTTGAAGCGTCTTTCCCCCGTGCTCGGGCCTGTTGAATTCGAATGCGAGTGGTTCGGCAAGATCGGCATGACCGACAATGCCCTGCCGCGCTTTCATCGTTTCGCCGAAAATGTCGTCGGTTTCTCCGGCTACAATGGCCGCGGCATCGCGCCGGGCACGGTTTTCGGCCGCACGTTGGCGCAGCTGGTCCTTGGCGACATTGGTGCGGCGGATCTGCCGTTGCCGCTGACAGATCCGAAGGCACCAGCCTTTCGGCCACTCAAGGAACTCTATTATGAGGCTGGCGCGCAGATTGCGCACTTTGCGGGCGAACGGTTCTAAGGGCGCTCACTCCGCATTGTCTGAGGCGATGCAGTCGTCGGCGTTCTGTTCCATCAGCCAGTCGCGGAAGAGTTCGGTGCCGCGTTTCGGGGGGCGTTGCGCCGGCATGATGATGTGGACCGCCAGACCCGAGTGATAGGTCTCCTTCAGCGGGGCGACCAACCGTCCGGCTTGCAGGTGCTCGTTCACCAGATGCTTCCAGCCAAGCGCAATGCCCTGGCCGCGTACCGCCGCCTCGATGGAGCCGAGCGCATCGGTGAAGACGAAATCCTGCTTCAGCTTCGCCACGGGGACGGCCTGACGCTCCAGCCATTCGCGCCAGCCCAGGCGCGTGCGGTGCCGTTCCTCGAAATTCAGCAGTGTGTGCTGAAGCAGATTCGCCGGCGCGTGGATCGGCCCATGCTCCTTCAGATAGTCCGGGCTGCACACCGGCAGCACCTCTTCCGTCACGAAGTGCCAGGAATGGATACCCGGCCACTTACCGTTGCCGAGGCGGGCGGAAAGGTCGATGTCCTCCTCGACCAGGTCCTGGTCGTCGCGGCTGCTTTCCTCGATGCGCAGCGATACGTCCGGATGTTTGGCCTTGAAGTCCCCGAGCCGTGGAAGAAGCCAGAGCTGCACGAAAGCCGCGGAAAATGAGACCCGCACAATATCCTGCGAATGCTTCTTCTGGAGCGAGGAAATCACCATGTGCAGATGGTCGAAGGCCTCCTGCGTTTCCTTGTAGAGCCGCTGGCCATCCGCTGTCAGCTCCAGCCGCGTGTGATCGCGGCGGAAAAGCTTCAGACCTGTTGCCTCCTCCAGCAGCCGGATCGTCTTGCTGACGGCCGGCTGGCTGACGTTCAGTTCCTGGGCGGCCGCGGTGAAGCTGCGCCTGCGGGCGGCAGCCTCGAAGCAGAAGAGGTAATTGGCGGAGGGGATCAGGGAGCGGAGTCTGTGCATAATTTGAAGTTATGCCCCTCGACAATTTTTAGCAAGATTACAGCCTCCCAGGCCCTTTGTACGGTGCTGAAAATCAATTCGAGGGAACATTCACATGCAAACTCATGCTCGCGCCGTTGTCATCGGCGGCGGTTGTGTCGGCGCCGCCATTCTCTACGGTCTCACCAAGCGCGGCTGGACGGATGTCGCGCTTCTGGAACGCACGCAGCTCACCGCCGGATCCACCTGGCACGCCGCCGGCCTCATTCCCTCCTATGCCCGCAGCATCAATATCGGCCGCATGATCGCTAAGACGATCGAGATCTACGAGGGCCTTGAGGCGGAAACCGGCCAGCATGTCGGCTGGCACAAATGCGGACAGCTGCGCATCGCCAACACCCGCGACCGTCTCGACGAATACAAGAGCTACATGAGCGTCGCCGCTGTGCAGGGCATCCGCGCCGAACTGGTGACTCCTCAGGAGGCGCGCGATCTCTGGCCGCTGCTCGAAAACAACAAGGATATGCTCGCCGCACTCTATCATCCTGACGATGGCCATATCGCCCCCGCTGACGTGACGCAGGCAATGGCCAAGGGCGCACGAGACCGCGGTGCGAAGATCTATCTCAACACCGAGGTGAAGGGTTTCGAGCGTCTTGCCGGCGGCGAATGGAAGATCATCACCAACAATGGCGAAATCATCTGTGAGCACATCATCTCGGCGACCGGCAATTACGCCCGCCAGACCGGCGCGATGCTCGGCCTCGAAATCCCGGCCATCCCGATCCTGCATCAATACTGGATCACCGATGCTGTTCCGGAGATCATCGAGCGCAAGCGCCAGGGCCTGCCCGAAATGCCGATCCTGCGCGACGAAGGTTTTGAGGGCTATCTGCGCGAAGAGGGTGATGGCCTGATGTTCGGCCCCTACGAAAAGACCGAACACCTCAAGCTCTTCGCTGAAAACGGCGTGCCGGAGTGGTTTGGCGCCGACCTCGTCGAAGAGGATTTCGATGCGGTCGCCTGGAACTGGGAAGCCGCGATGGAGATGGTTCCCGCACTCGGACGCGTCGGCATCAAGGCGAATGTCCGCGGCCCTTTCCAGATGACCGCCGACGAGCTGCCGCTTGTTGGTCCGGCCTGGGGGCTGGAGAATGTCTGGATCGCCGAAGGCGTGCCGGGCGGTATCCTGTGGGGCGGCGCCATCGGCTATTATCTCTCCGAGCGCATCGTCGAGGGCGCCAACAGCCTCGATACATCCGAATTGGACCCGCGTCGTTTCGGTGCCTACGCCAACAAGGAATGGACGCGCCAGAAGGTGCGCGAAAGCTGGGGCACCCATGCCGAGCTGCACTATCCCGGCCAGGACATGCCCGCCGCCCGCCCGCAGAAGACTGCGCCGTCCTACGATATCCTGTCGCAACGCGGTGCCGTCTGGGGCGTTCTGAACGGTTGGGAAGTGCCGAACTGGTTTGCGCCTGATGGCGTGGAGGCCAGGGACCAGTACAGTTGGCGCTGGACGCAGAAGGGCCATTACGTCGCCGAAGAGGTGAAGGCGGTGCGCACCGCCGTCGGCCTCGTCGAGATGACGCCGATGACGAAGTTCGAAGTCTCTGGCCCCGGTGCGGAAGCCTGGCTCGATGGAATCCTTGCCAATCGCCTGCCAAAGGCCGGCCGCGTCAATCTCAGCCATCACCTGACGAAGAATGGTGGCGTGCAAGCCGAATATGTGGTGGCTCGCCTCGATGACGGCAGCTTTTACCTGATCTCGACGCCGCGCGCCGAGCGCTGGAATTTCGACGATCTGTCGAAACTCCTACCGAAGGACGGCAGCGTACAGTTGCGCAATGTCACCAACGAGCGCGGCTGCTTCACCGTCGTCGGTCCCAAGGCCCGCGAGGTGCTGCAAGGCCTTACCGAGATGGACCTTTCAAACGAGGCCTTCCCGTGGTTCGGCGTCAAGTCCGGCACGGTCGGCCTTGCGACCGACGTGCGGATGCTGCGCATCAACTATGAAGGCGAGCTTGGCTGGGAACTCTATCATCCGCTGCCTTACCAGCGCCAGCTGCTGCAGGCGATCCTAGCAGCCGGCGAGCCGCACGGCCTGCGCCTTGTCGGCTATCACGCGCTGGAATCGCTTCGTCTCGAAAAGTCCTACCGCGCCATGTATCGCGATATGAACCCTGAATTGACGGCTTGGGAGAGTAGCCTCGACCGCTTCATCCGCCTCGACAAGGGCGACTTCATCGGCAAGGCAGCGTTGGTGCGTCAGCAGCAGGAAGGCGTGAAACAGCGCTCGGTGACGATTGCCATCGATACGGAGGATGCAAGCTCGCTTATCCATGAGGGCGTCTATCACGACGGCAAACTCGTCGGGCGCATCACCTCCGGCAGCTATGCTTACACGGTCGGCTATGACATCGCCTTCGCGCTGCTGCCGGTCGAACTCGGCACACCTGGAACGGAACTGGAGGTGCCGATCCTCGGCGAGCGCCGCAAGGCACGGGTGATCGCGGAATCGCCCTACGATCCGGAAGCCCTGCGCGGCCGCATGTAACGAACCCGAGAGGAGTTTCCCGATGAAGATCTTGGTCCCAGTCAAACGCGTTGTTGACTACAACGTGAAGATCCGCGTTAAGTCGGATGAATCTGGTGTCGAACTTGCGAACGTGAAGATGTAGCTGAACCCGTTCGACGAGATTTCGGTCGAGGAAGCGCTTCGGCTAAAGGAAGCCGGCAAGGCTGAGGAAGTGGTCGTCGTGTCGATCGGTCCTGCGAAGGCCGAAGAGACGCTGAGCGCCGCGCTCGCCATGGGCGCCGACCGCGCCGTGCTGGTCGAGACGGACGATTGCGTCGAGCCGCTGGCGGTCGCCAAGATCCTCAAGGGCGTCGCGGAAGCCGAACAGCCGGGCCTGATCATCGTCGGCAAGCAGGCGATCGACGACGACTCGAACCAGACCGACCAGATGCTGTCGGCGCTGCTCGGCCGCATCGTCCTTACGGGAGTCGCCGGCTGCGGCAAGTCCGCCGTCGGCGCAGCGCTCGCTGCCAGCATCGGCGCGACCTGTATCGACGGCGACGACCTGCATCCGCCGATAAACGTCGCCAAAGATGAGCTAAGGCGAACCACTCACCGACGATGACCGCCGGCCATGGCTCATACTTGTCGGCCAGAGGCTCGCCGAACCGGATGGTATAATCATTCTCGGCCCTCAAGCGCCTCCACCGCGATCAGATCCGCGCCGAGGCAAAGGAATAGTCACCTTCGTCCACCTCTCCGGCACACGCGACCTCATGGCCGACTGCGCAGGACACTTCATGCCCAGTCGATCAAGTCGTTGTCTCGCTCAGCGTTCGGTGAGCAAGCGACGGTTTGTGTTCATTCAAGACCTTGGAGCATTCAGTTTCGAATGAGCGCATTGTTCGAATTGCCAGATGATCGTGCTCGCGGCGATCATCTGGCAGAGGTGCTTACATGTCATTGTCGCGGCGATGACCAGGATTCCACAATATGCAGTTTACTGCTTTCAACATGCATGGTCTAAACCTCCAGAGCTTTTTTGTTGGGCGCGGGAAGTAAGCATGATTTCTGAATGGCTCTTTCGATTTGGAAAAGAAGCAGAATCGAAGCATGATGAGTTGGAGCCGGGATCTCTGTATATCTATGCATCGCGCCCCGGGATTTCCGTGGTGATGATTACAGTTCTCGGTGTGGATCCTGTTCATATCGATGAAATTATCACCGTGACAAAGGCCAGGTTCTCGAGCGGCCATCGTCTTGTTTACGTCACGGACACTCTCGATTTCATGCGCTTCCGCCATCAAGGCGTCATGTTCGAATATCTCCCGCCAGTACATGAGCAGCGCATGCATGCCGAAAGCATGAACTGGCACAGCTATCTCAGGGGCAGATGGAAGCTGCTGCTGACCAAGTGGCAACCGACGCATGTTCTGGCCTATGGTCAAAATGCAGACACCTATCTCGCGTCGACAACGACCGGCCTCGCGGGGAGCCCCCTGTCATGAGCGCTGATTTCGATATTCTGTTTGTGGCCGATGCGCGGTTCGAGGGTGGCACATCAACCGCGGTCGCAGTGGAGATGCGAGCGGCGGCGCGCGCCGGCATGCGCTGTGGACTGATGACCGTCAAGGGCCCGCTGCTCGGCCTTCCCTTTCCGATGCACCCGGATATACGCCGGCTGCTGGAGGATGGGGTGATCGAGCGTGTGGACCCTTTGGTGCCGACACGTGCCGGAATCGTTCTGATCCACCATCCAACGATCATGGCGAACCGCCCGACGGATGTCATACGTGTCCAGACTGGTGCTTTGGTCGTTGTGCTGCATCACCCGATGTACGATCGGAAGGGCACGCAACAGTACGATCTCGCAGCGATTGGCCGTCATTGCCAGGACGCTTTCGGCCTCGCGCCGGCATTCGCGCCGGTCAGCGGTGTCGTCCGCGACAGCCTGCCGCGTGCCATGCAGGCGCAGATGTCCGTTCTCGACGAGGATTGGATGAACCTGATCGACCTCGATGACTGGCCCGAGCGCGGCGCACGGCTAATCGGCAAGCCAATCGTGATCGGCCGGCATTCGCGTCCGGACAAACTGAAATGGCCGACCAGGCAGGAAGCGCTCTGGGCCTATCCGCCGGATGGAGGACGGTACCATGTCCGCGTTCTCGGCGCTGGCGACTATCTGCACGAGATGTACGGCGAGATTCCCACCAACTGGGAACTCGTTCCCTTTGCCTGGACCGGAGTGGCGGATTTCCTGTCGACCCTGGATTTCTATGTCTACTATCATGACGAGAGGTGGTCAGAAGCCTTTGGCCGGACCATTCTCGAAGCGCTCGCGGTGGGACTTGTGGTGATCCTGCCGCCGCATTTCGAAAGGATATTCGGGGCAGCCGCCGTTTACGCCGTGCCAGCGCATGTCGAAAAGGTCATCGATCGCTTCGTTGCAGATCCCGAGGCCTATCGCTCTCAATGCAGCAAAGCGCGCAGTTTTGCGACCAATATGTGCTCTGCCGACATCTATTCCGGACGCGTTGCGCGCCTGCGCGACGCCTTTGGTGTTCCGGAGCCGCAGCCCAGCTCAATTACCGCACCCTTGCCGATACGAAACGTTCTGTTTGCCTCGTCAAATGGCATCGGTGTCGGGCATCTGGCCCAACAGCTTGCAATCGCGCGGCATCTGCCGATGGATCTGCGCTCCGTCTTCGCAACCATGTCCTACTCGATGAAGGCTGCTGTGCAGGAGGGGTACCAGGCGCATTTCCTTACCTATCATCGCCACCTGGATGCGGATTCGGACGACTGGAACCGTACGCTTGCCGAAGAGATTTTCGATCTCCTGTCGCATTTGCGACCATCGGTTTTCGCGTACGACGCGACCGCTGTTTTCGACGGCGTTGTGCAGGCTTTGAAAATGTTCCCGAATACTTTTTCCGTATGGGTGCGACGGCCAATGTGGCGAGAAGTCCATCGACCTTTCCTCGCGATGTCGCATCATTTCGACGCCATTATCGAGCCGGCCGAACTGGCGCAGGATTTCGACCACGGACCGACTGCGGCGGAGCGCGACAGAGTGCTGCTTGTGCAGCCGGTGCTGCATGTCGAACCGGATGAGCGCATGAGCCGGGCCGCGGCGCGTGCGGCTCTCGATCTGCCGGAAGACTTGCTGGTCGTTGCCTTGCAACTCGGTTCGGGTGCGAATTTCGATATGGCGCCGGTGCGCCAGGCGGTGATTGAGGCGGTTTTGGAGCGCCCCGACACGCTGCTTCTCGACCTGCGTTCGCCAATTGCTGCCGCGGCCGAGGCGATGACGCCGAGACATCCGCGCCATCGCGTCGTCGAACTCTTCCCGAGCTTTCGTCACAGCCGGGCTTTCGATGCGGCCGTGACCGCTGCAGGCTATAATGCCTTTCATGAACAGGTGCTCGGCGCGATCCCTACGCTCTTCGTGCCGAACGAGGCCGAAGAGATGGATTTGCAGCTGAACCGTGCCCGCTGGGCGGAGCTGACGGGCCACGGGCTGCTGATGCGCCGCGACTACGATCTTGCCCATGTCCGCACACATATCGATCAATTGCTCGACCCGGTGGAGCGGGCGCGAATCTCTACGCGGTGCCGGGCTATAGAATGGAAGAACGGTGCGAGAGAGATTGCACAATACATCGAGGATCACGCGCGGCTGGTGAGGACCGATTGGGACATAACGGGGCGAGCGGTAGAGGCGGGTTTCGCGAAAGTTGATGCAGGCGACGTGTAACATCTGTGGTCACGGAACCTTCGTCGACATGCGCCAGACGGATCGAAGCATCTTCGTGCGCAAGGGTGTCGTTTGCGAAAACTGCCGGTCGCTCGAACGCCATCGGCTGATTTTTGCCTTTCTCAAGGATAGGGGGCTGCTTAGTGGCAACAGGCGCATCCTGCATATCGCGCCTGAACCTTGTCTGGCGCTGATCCTCAGAGCCCGCTTCGGGAAAAATTACATTCATGGCGACAAGCATGTCGGTCACTACAGCGATCGTGGCGCAATGGAGCTGGATCTTTGCCATGACCTGGATAAGTTCGCTGATGCTTCCTTCGATCTCGTCATCCATAATCATGTAATCGAACACGTGCTTTGCGACTATCGCCCGGTGCTTCGGAAGCTTGATATGCTGGTCAAGCCCGGCGGTTGGCATATTTTCTCCATTCCGTTCATGCCGGGAGGATATCGGGAGGCCTCGCCCGAGGACGGCGAGGACTGGTGCATTGCCAATTGCGGACAGTGGGATCATCGGCGCGTCTTCTCGCCTGACGACCTTCAGGACACGCTTGGCGCTGTCATGCCGCTGCCCGAGAGTTATGACGCGACGCAACTTCTCCCGCCGGATCGATTGAGGGCGATGAACATGCCGGAGAGTACGTGGCGGGGGTTTAACAACAATTCCGTTTTTTTCTTACAGCGCAGCGTCGATTGAAAGGCCGTCAGCAGCACGTTGACTTGATTTTTCGCGCTGACATACTTTTGGCAGATCATTCTACTTCAACAGATGGATGCCTGGGCGAGTGACAGCGGAGCAAAGGATGTATGACGTCCCAAGAGGTTTCTGCCTCATTCCCTGGATTCATGCGCATGTGACGGCGCAAGGGCGCCGTAAGCTCTGTTGCGTCGATTCGATCAATCTTGGTGATGCGCCGGTTTCCGCCGATAGCAATCTGAAGGACTATTGGAACTCCCAGGAGATGAAGCAGGTGCGCCGGCAGATGCTGGCTGGCGAGCTGCTTCAACGTTGCAACAATTGCAGCCAGCACCCCATTCGGGCCGTGACATATCGCGATCAGATGCTGGCGCGCTGGCACGACTGGATTGGCCCTGCTATAGCTGCGACGAGCGCAGATGGTTCCACAAGTCTTGAGCCGTTTACGTTCGATTATCGCTCCTCGACCTGCAATCTGAAATGCCGGATCTGCGGTCCGCGTTATTCCACCACATTGGAAATGGAAATACGCCGCAACCCGGAACTGCAGCAATTCGATCCCGATCCGATGCTATGGGGCAAAGGCTATATGGAAGCGCGAAGCAGCGCGCAGTCCATCGCGCGCGACGAGCTTTTGGCGGCCGCACGGGCGGGAACGATCCGCCATCTCTATTGGGCCGGGGGAGAGCCGCTTTTCGACGAGACCCACTGGTCTGTCATGAATGAACTCGTCAGGACCGGAAATGCCCGGCATGTCGATGTCGTCTACAACACAAACCTGACCATGCTGAAGTTCAAGGGTCAGACGGTCGCCGACATCTGGCCGCATTTTCCGCATGTTACGGTGCAGGCGTCGATCGACGGGGTCGGCGCGGCGGGTGAATATATCCGGAGCGGTTTTAGCACGGCACATTTCTCCGAAAATATGGATGCGCTGGCCGCAATGGCGCAGCAGTCGCCGACGATCGCCATCGTGCTGGATGTCACTCTCACGTCGCTCGGTCTCCTGCATCTCGGCGATCTCCTGCAGTTTGCCGTCGACCGGCGCCTTGGAGTGACGTCGAAACTGATGTTCCCGCGGAAGGTGACGAATTTCATGGCCGTCGAATTTCTCCCGCAGGCAGTCAAGGACGACTGGTGTCGCCGATGGATGGACTGGATCATCCGCAACGACCATGAAAAGCTGCTGGATGCGCTCTATGACACTCTCGACATTGCGTTGCGTCGGCGGTCCTTCGACGCGGCTACCGTTGCCGCAGGCGCCGGCTCCATCACCGTCTTCGAAAAAACCCGCGGCGATCAGCACACGTACAGGAAACTGCTTGAAGTCGACGACCGGCTGGTGAATTTTCTGCCGATAGCGGAAACCGCGGGGCGCGAGCAAAACATTGCCTTGGCGCAACACTCTCCGTGAGCCTAATCGAGGTTAATCTTGCCCTGTTGCGCGTCGGGTTTAAGACTTCGGCGTGAAGCTTTCGGCGAATTTCCGTGCCTTCTTCAAACCAGCCTGTCCGAGTTCCATCTCCAGCGGCAACGCGGCATCCTTGGCGTAGGACGCCCCGGACTTCTCTGCGAGAACGAGCCAGTTCAGAGCTTGTTGCAGGTCGCGTTTACCGCCGATGCCGTCCTTGTAGATCGTGCCGAGTTTTGCCTGTGCTGACCCATCGCCGGAATGCGCGGCGTTCTCGATCCATTGCCTGCCGCTCTCGACATCCTTTTCGCCGCCGATCCCGTCGAGCAGCAATTCGCCGTAGCGCAGCTTTGCCGCGTTCACCCCCATTTCGGCGGCGCCCTGCAGCAAGATCCGCCCTTGCTGCTCGTCCTTCTTTACCACATCGCCGGATATGTAGAAATTGGCGAGGCGCTGCATGGCCGGCCCAAAACCTTGGCGGGCAGCACGCCAGAACCAGAAAACAGCCTTCTCCTTGTTCTGCGCGACGCCTTTCCCCTCAAGGAAGATGAGCGCGAGATTGTATTCGGCAAAGACGTTGTTCTTGGCCGCGCCGCGAACATACCAGTATCGAGCTTCGGTGAGATCCTTGTCGACACCGCGGCCATCACGGTAGACGTCACCAAGCGAACGCAGTGCAATGGGAAATCCTTTCTCGGCGCCCATGCGATAAATCTCACGCGCCTCGTCGTGGCGTCCGGCGGCGTCGATTGCCCGCGCGTAGTTGACGAGGATGCGCAGGCTGTCGGGAAACTGCTTGAGTGCGCCGAGGCAAGCAGGAATGGCTTTTTCCGGCACGATCTCCCTGAAATAAACGCCGACGGACGGATCGGCGATTTCCTGGACATGTCCTGCCAGTCGATCGCATTCGGTGATTTCGGGATAGAGCGGCGTTTCCTCGAATTCGGCGAAGCGCGGCGAGAGTTTCTTCTTCAGATTGGTGACCTCCGCGACGCTGCCCTTGGACAGATCGGCCAACCGCAAGCGAGCAAGATTGGCGAAAAGTCCTTCCGGGTATTTGGCGAGATAGTCGTTGTATTGTACCGGATCGTCAGACGTCGAAATTGCATTCCAGGTCAGGAGATCGGTCGTGGCGTCCGTGGTTCGGTTGGGAGCAAGCGAGAGCGCGGCGACATCCTCCGTTTCTTCCATGGGTTTGTGATTGGCCGTCGTCAATCGCGTCGAGGCTATGTCCGCAAAGAGGCCTTGTGGAAACGCTCCGAGATATGTGCCGTAGGCTGCCTGGGTGTCGGTCGTTGATGCGATCTGCCATGCTTGCGCGTCTTGCGCCGCTTGCGCTGAAAATTGCGGTTCGTCCGACAAGGCCGCCTTGAAGAAGAAATCATCGATCAAAGAGGAATTGTCCCATGGAACCTGCGCGCCGCCGGTCTCTTTGACGACCCGTTCGCGTGTCCGTTTGAACACCTGTTCGATCGGTAGGCCCGGCGTCGCAATGACCTGCGCCAGCGCGCGGCTGAAAGGGCTGTTTTTGCCCTGGCCGTCGGTCGCCACTTCTCCCGGTGCTGTCGCGAAGGCGATGAAGGTGCCGAGCGGGCCGGTGGCGCGCGCCAGCCCACGCACCATGCCGCCGGCACCGGCCGACCGGCTCTTCTTTTCCAGAGGATTGTTGCGGCACGCGTCAAGAATGAAAATGGCGATCTTCGGCTTCACCCGGTCGATCTGGTCGGTGACGAGTTTCAGGCTGAACGCTTCGAAGGGCAGGCTGGCCTCGTCCGACAATTCGCTGTCGACGGGGATTAGATAGTTTTCGTCGTCGAACTGTATGCCATGGCCGGCGTAGAAGATAACGACACTGCTGTCAGGCCTTATCTTCGACGTGAGCGTCTTCATCGCTTTGACGACGTCCTCTCGAGTTGCGTCTATGACGGTTATCGTTTCGAAGCCCACTGCTTTCAGCGCATCGTCCATCACGCGCGCATCGCGGGAGGGATTCGGGAGCTGTGGCAGCGACTTGTAGGCCGAATTGCCGATGATCAGGGCAACCCTTGCGCTATCCCCTGCCGTCGCGGCAGTCGCCGCCAGCAGCAATGAAAACAGGGCCAGAGCAATTCTCGAGATTACCATGTCACTCTCTTATAAAGGCTCGTTGTTTTCCGCCCGTCGCGGAGGCTCCGTCATGCCACCGAGGGCAGGGCGTCGATATGACGGGCGACGGCGATTGCGCCGTTGGTCCAGTCAATCGCCTGGCAGCGGCGCGCAATCGATTCGCGTTCGGCGTTATCGAGCAATCTCTCTAGGATGCCATTCAATTGCCCGGCATCGTCGCGGCACATCATCAATCCGCATCCCTTCTCCAGCGCCCACCTTGCCCGCGTTTTCTGCATGTCCATCTCGTCGCCTTCGTTGGGCACGAAGAGTGTCGGTACGGCGCCGATTACGTTTTCATGAAAGCTGTTATAGCCGGCTGCCGATACCGCCGCATCCCACGCGTTGCTATAGCGAAAGGTCGGAAATAGATTCATCGTCAGATGCCGGGGGCTGTCGGTGGCCCGGGCTGCCGGCACGAGCGCGGAATGAAACTCGATGACATAGACATTGTCCCGGGCCAGCAGCCGTTCGATGACAGCTGCGCGGACGCTGCCGAGATCGTACTCGCCACCGTTGAACATCTGCACGCAGACGACTGTTGCATCGAGAGGCAGACCAAGAGCCTGCCGTGCCGCCTCACGGGTCAGGCGGTCGCATGGATCGGTATGAAGGATGGGCTGGACCCGCATGGTTTCTGACTGCACCGCTTTCGTCGGTCCGTCGTCCAGCTCGTCGGCCAACTCACCAGGCTCGATGACGAGGGTGAATCGGGAGGAATGCTCCAGAAAAGGCGCATGGATCGGGCGCCACATCGGCCGCCTGATCCAGATCGACGTCAGGTCCGGGACGCGATAAAGCATTTCTGCCACGCCGCCGAAGACGGCGGTCGCGTCGTAGATGAGGGCTTTCGGTCGCAATTCCTCGATCGTCACCAGATATTCCTGCTCCAGCGCGAGGTTCCAGGCGTCGACTTCCATACCGTTGTTGCGGTGGTGGGATGTCATCAGGCAGAGATAACCCGCCTGCTTCAATGTCGCCGCCGCATAAGACATGGTCAGGAAGACACTGCGTTGCCCCTTCGCTATCCTATCCGCAACAGCCATCTGGCGAGCCAGATGGCCGAGGCCGATACCGTTGGAAGAGACGAAAAGGATGTTGTCCGGGCGCATGATCATCTGTGATGGCTGGAAATGCTCTAGGGTTTGCAAGAAGCGTCCGCTCGTTCGGCAGCGGTCAGAAAACGGTCAAAGTTCATTCCGTAAGCATGTAACTGCGTCGGCGCCCACTTCGCTTCGATGAGTGCCCAGCGACGCCTTAGATACCGAGGCCAGTTCATGGCTCCCGCATGCCGGCTTTGTTCGGAAAGCGGTGGAATATATTCGAAGGTCGCTTTTCGGTGTCGAAAAACTGCGAAATCGAGTGTGTCCGTCAAGTAGACAACCTTGATGCCGGCCGCCGATGTCCTGTCGACGATGTCGGCAATGCTCGCCTGCTCCACACCCAACATGGTCACCAGCAGCACCTGCCGCTCGGCGGGAGGGGCGGATAGTGGCCTATCAACTTCCAGGGATTCCCTGTGCTGACGGGCGGCCTTGAATAACCAACCGAAAAGTCGCACTCAAAGCTTCCTTTATGAACGCACCCGACACGCGTCTATAGTAAGGCCGGCTGCATCAATTCTTCAAGCCATCGCTCCAGGCTGGCTATGTCGCTGGCCGCATCATGATCCGGTTTTGTCGAAAAGACCGCGGCAATCGTTACTTCGCTCATTGCATCTAGCTTTAGCGATATGCGGTTGAAGGCAGGCTTGGAGGAAGCCAACTCGCAAACCGGACTGACAGTCAATGTGGCGTTTGGCGGATGGCTGATTGCAAGTTGTATCGTCGTGCCGCCCAGCGTCAGTTTGAGCCCTGTTTCGCAAATGCTTACCTCCGCCTGCGTGTGAAGGTTCCATATGACTTCGACGGGCGCAGCAATCTTTTTTGCGGGCGAAAGGCGATCGACGACGATGGCGGAATTGTCGCGCGAGAGGCTGAAGGCGCGAACATGATCGAAGGGGGCGTCGTGATCCCGGATAAGGCAAGCAATCTGCCTGGCATTGTCACGTTCCACGAAATCAGCACTGGCGTCGAGCGACTGACTGTGTCCGGCAAAATGTATCGTGTTATGTGCGCGGGTTTGCGTGAGGAAGTAGGTGAATCGCGTCTCGGCCTTGAAGTAGCCGGGAGCAGCGTAATCTTCACGGCCCAGATCACTGACGAACCTGATGCCTTCGTATTCAAGAATGAAGGTACCGAGGTCGAGATGGGCGTGGTTGGTACTGTTCGACCCGCCACGGATCGCCAGATAGGTATCGCCCTGCCGTGACGTCACGGTCGCGTAACCGGCACCATGAAATTTTTCGACACGGGGCCGTGTGTCCACATGGTTGATTGGAACGGGCGCGAACCACAACAGGTCGAGCGGATGCAGGTCTCCCGGCGCCCGCCATTGCCAATCGGCGGCGTCGACATCGCCGCATTTCTGCGCGAGCCAACCATAGACCGGCAGACGGCGTGTGACGGCGACGCTGTCGCCTGAATCGAAGGCCGTGCCGGACGGCGCAGTCAGCGCCCGTCCGAAACGCCAGGTTTTGAGGAGCGCCGGAAAGTCGTTGATCGTCAACAAGGTACAGTCCCTGCTCTCCAGTGCGGCAAGTGCCAAGACGGCAAAGCGGGTGGCATACTCCCAGTAGCTGATACCCTCCGGCCACCCGCCGTCTCCGTCATATGCGGAAAGGCCCACCCGAATGGCTTTACTGGCCTTTTCAATCACCTCCGCACTGATGTCCCCGCTCGACTTCTCAACGGCGAGCGCTCCGATGATGAGGCTAGCGGAGCATACGACGTTCCAATTGGTAGGGATCCGCGTCCATTTTGAATTGTCGATCAGCGCGTGCAGGCCCGGAATCATGGCAAATTCCATGATTGCGGTACCTATGACGCGCTTTTCGCTGTCAGTCAGCAGCGATGCGCACCAGTCGTAGCCGATGGCGACCGCGGTGAGCATCTCGGCGGTGTCGAGAAAATGGATCTCGTTCCAATCAGGGAAAGCCGAGACCGCCAGCATCTCGTCGATCAGCCGCCGCCGGTATATCTGTCCGCCGGTGAGGAAAAACGCGATGCCCAGAAGGAAAACACGATCTGACATCAGTCTCGATGTCGGAAGCATGACGCGGCGTCCCGTTTCAAAACGGCGTTCCATAAGTGGTTCGGAAAGAATTCCTTGCGCCTTGTCCAGAAAGGTTTGCGCCAAGGCTGCGGCATGCGGATCATGCACGATACGTCGGCGAAGCGCGCCGGCATCATTGCCCGTTAGAAGCAGCACGCTGTCCTCCAGAATTTTCCCGCCTAAGCGAAACTATAGATGGATCGGTAACTCCACAATCCAGACCGAGCGGTGGGCGCATGACGGCTTGAAGAGGAGCCCGCCTCGCGATGATGTCGTTCCTTGCGGTCGGGCGATAGCGAAAAAATCGATCGACGCAAGCCTGGCGGGGGGAAACAAGTTGAATCCTTGACGCGGACGACGCGCCGTCTGTGCTTGCGTTCCGCAGCATAGACCTGCAATTTCCACCCATTTTCGGCCAACCACGCATCCGGTCGCTGGTCTATTTCCGATTGACAGAATTCGTTTTGCTCAGCACAATCTATTAGAGAATGCGCAATTTGTTCTGAATTCCGTATTTATTCTCCCTCACATTGCTCGGGGCGTTATGACGAAGTTTCTGACAGGAAAAATCACTGCCTTGGCCGCTCTGCTGGCAGGGACCTCCGTTTTGAGCGGATGTGAGACTTCGGCCGGCAAGCCTGAAATCTGCAAGACGGACGCGGGCGTCGTGAACCAGCGCTGTGTGGAGCCGAAGCCCAAGCCGCATCGGCAGACGAAGAAACATGTCGCTGCCAAGGAGACTGGCCGGTCCAACTATTGATGTGTCTCTCAGGCGCGTCTTCAGACGGCGGGCCCAAGTGAAGAGGTCATCCAGTGAAGCTCGTCAGGCTGCTGATATCGTCCGTTCTGGTGGTCCTTATCGTTCTTTGCACCAGTGTCCTCGCTGCAGAAAGCGATAAACCGGTTCGAAAGATCGCGTTGGTCATCGGCAACAAGGACTACAAATCGTTACCAGCTTTGAAGAACTCGATCGCAGACGCCGAACTGATATCCGGCGCCTTGCGGAAAGTGGGATTCGAAGTGACGCGGGTTGTCGATGCAGACAAGACTGCGTTGGGCCGTGCAATGGCCGCCTTTCGCGGCCAGATTCAGCCAGACGATATCGTATTGATCTACTTTGCGGGTCACGGCGTGCAGGCGAATGAGGAAAACTACCTCATTCCTGTCGATGCTGCCGTGAAATCGGCCGATGACCTGCCCTGGTTCGCAATTGCGGCAAACGAAGTGGTCCGGCAGTTCGAGTCCTCGCAGGCCGGCTCGTTGATCTTCATTCTGGACGCCTGCAGGGACAATCCCTTCCAGACGGCCAGCCGGTCGATTGGCGGCGCACCGACGCGTGGCCTTGCGCGGATCGACAGCAACAAGATCGGAACATTGATCGCCTTTTCGACGTCACCGGGCTCGGTGGCACAGGATGGCGATGGTAAGAATAGCCCTTATACAAAAGCACTTGCGACAGCGCTGCTTGAACCGGGACAGTCAATCGAATCTGTTTTCAAGCGCGCCCGCGCGCAAGTCGTGAAGACGACGCAAGGCAAGCAGCTTCCTTGGGAAAATTCGTCGCTGGTCACCGATATCGTATTGCAGCCGCAAGCCGGTGGAAAAGCGATCATTGAAGCAACACCTTGCGATCTGGCAGCCGCGCACCCCTCCGATCCTGAGCGGATTGGGCCGAGCGTCGATTACGCCAATCTTGATCCCAACGTCGCGATCCCGGCATGCGAAGCGGCGATCAAGCAATCTCCGTCGACCATGCGGTTCAAGACATTGTTGGCGCGGGCACTCGACAAGGCGGGGCGTGGCGATGAAGCGCGCGCGCTTAACGAGGTTGCGATGAAGGCGGGCAATCTTGCCGGCTACCACAACATGGGCAATCTCTACCGCAAGGGCCTTGGTGTCGAAAAAGACGTATCGAAAGCGTTCGCACTGTATCTACATGCCGCGGAGCTCGGTCATATGGAAGACCAGGGCAACGTCGGGTACATGTATATGCAGGGCCAAGGCGTGAAGCAGGACTACAAGCAGGCGATGAAATGGCTGGCAATGGCGGGGGACCAGAACTGGGCGCCGGCGCTGGACAAGATGGGCCTCCTCTATCTAAACGGTTTCGGAACAAAGGCCGACGTCGCCAAAGCCCTCGACTTTTTCCAGCGAGGGGCCAATCTGGGCGACCGCAACGCCATGGTCAATCTGGCCACGCTTTACATGCAGGGCAACGGCGTCAAACAGGACAACGCGATCGCACGCGATATCTTCACCCGCGCTGCCCGTCTCGGGGCCGTTGCGGCCTATATGAATCTCGGGAATATCTACAATGAAGGGAAGGGCGTGAAGCCGGACCCGATGGAGGCGGCGTTCTGGTACACTCTCGCCTCGCGCGAGGGGCGTGAGGAGGCCTTGAAGCAGCTTCAGGTCATTCTCGCTTCGCTCTCTGAAGACGAGCGCCAACAGCTCACCGAGCGGCTGGACGACTGGACGCGCCAGAAGTTCGGGTAAATTTCGAGGAGAGTAACCGCCTGCGCCGCTATCAGATTGCGCTGCCCGGAGCCCGGTATAAGCCATTATCACATGCATTCAGCGGCTTGATGTCAACGATCCGGCTGATCGGATAGTTCAGTTTTTTTTCTACGACCGGAATGTGATTAAACTCTCCTGTGGGGTTTGAGGCTCAACCCCTGAGGTCTGCAGTCAACTAATGGAAACGAGATAGCTGCGTTCGCGCCGTTTCAAGAGCCACTGCCGCTTCGCCTAGAGTACCTTAACCCAACGTCGAGTTGCTGTCGGGTAAGGTTTGTGATCGGCCTGCGCTTGCTGCGTCGCCGCTGCCGTTCCTCGTCTGAGATGATCTCGTGTCTCGGGCGAACCAAATACTAGGACAGGATCGCCCGGGGTTCCAGAAGCGATCCCAGCCCGAATGCACCGAACTCCCGGGGCGGCCAGATTGCTCGAAGCCGCCGCAGGGGGCGAGCAGTTCGTGACGTGCCCCGTTGATCGTGACCCCGGCCGGCATCGATCTGGCCGGCGACGCACTTTGCCCGTTCGAGATCGGACGACTGGATATAGCTGGTGAGCCCATAGTCGGTGTCGTTGGCAATCGCGATTGTCTCGGCGGCGTCCCGATAGAGGATCACGCAAAGAACCGGGGAATATCTCTTCACGAGCGATCCGCATGAACACGACACGCCGCAAGTACCTTGGCTACAAGACGGGGGCGTTTGGCATCTGGCCAAGTAATCAAATCCGCGATCTTTTGAACGGGCGGTCTTCGGATCGCCCCCTGTTTTAACGAAAGAA